>JAIOXH010000057.1 GCA_021741765.1 Aurantimicrobium sp.
GAGGCCAAACTCGGTGGCGTTGGCCAGCGAGACGGCATCCGCCTCATCCTCGAAGGGGACCACGGCCACGATGGGGCCAAAGATTTCCTCGGTCATGCACCGGTCGGTGCGCGACTCGGGAGTCACCACGGTGGGAGCAAACCAGAAGCCGGGCCCGTCGGGCGCCGTGCCGCGGAAGGCGACGGGGGTGTCGGCGTCAACGTAGGCCGAGACGGCATCGTGGTGGGAGCGCGAAACCAGCGGCCCCATGTCGGTGCTGCTCTGAGTGGGGTCGCCCACAGTCAGGCCGGTCACTGCCTTCTCAAAGTGCTGCATGAACTCGTCGAACACCGAGCGCTGAACCAGAATGCGGCTGCGGGCGCAGCAGTCTTGCCCGGAGTTATCAAAGACGGATGACGGCGCGGTGGCAGCCGCCTTGGCCACGTCGGCATCGGCAAAGACAATGTTGGCGCTCTTGCCGCCGAGCTCCAGCGTGACGCGCTTCACCTGTTCGGCACAGCCGGCCATAATCTGTTTGCCCACCTCAGTGGAGCCGGTGAACACGACCTTGCGCACGGTGGGATTGGTCACGAAGCGATTGCCCACGACGGAGCCCTTGCCCGTGAGCACCTGGAACAGACCGTCGGGTAGACCCGCCTCGAGCCCCAGCTCGGCCAGGCGGAGGCTGGTGAGTGGCGTCCATTCGGCCGGTTTGAGCACCACGGCGTTGCCGGCAGCCAGGGCGGGCGCAAAGCCCCACGAGGCAATGGTCATGGGAAAGTTCCACGGGGTGATGACGCCCACAACGCCCAGGGGTTCCTGGAAGGTTACGTCGAGTCCGCCGGCAACCGGAATCTGCTTGCCAAACAGGCGTTCGGGCGTGGCCGCGTAGTACTCGAGAACGTTGCGCACGTGCTCGGCCTCCCAGCGGGCATTGCCGATGGGGTGACCTGAGTTGCGCACCTCAAGCTCGGCGAGGTGCTCACGGTCGCCGTCTACGGCGTCGGCGAAGCGTCGCAGCAGCATGGCGCGATCGGCCGGGTTGAGGCCGGCCCAGGCGACCTGAGCGACACGCGCTCTCTCGACCGCCGCGTCGACGGCGTCCACGTCGAGTGCCGGAATGGTCTCCATGGCCTCTTCTGTGGCGGGGTTGATCAGCGTGTAGCTCACGAGCGGCTCCTGTAGTGATGGGCGGCTTCGACGAGTGCGTCGAAGAGTCGGGGGTCGGCGTCGGATGTTTCTTCCGGGTGCCACTGAACGGCCACGCCAAAGTCGACCGTGGTCAGTTCAATGCCTTCGATGACCCCGTCCGACGTGCGTGCAGAAACGACGAGGTCACGACCCAGGTCCTTGATGGCCTGATGGTGGTACATCTGTGCGCCCTGCACTGTGTCGCCCGCAATGCGGGCCAGGTGCGTTCCGCCCTCAACGACGACATCCATGGACGTAAACGTTCCGCCACCCTTTTGATAGTGATCGTGGCCGATCACGTCGGGCAAGTGCTGGATGAGATTGCCTCCCTGGTGCACGTTGAGCATCTGCGCGCCACGGCAGATGCCGAGGAACGGCAGGTTTGCTGCGATGGCGGCTGCGAACAGGTTGTCTTCGAGCTGGTCTCGATCCCGTCGGGGCTCATCCGTCGTCTCGTGCGCGGGCTCTCCGTATCGCGCCGGGTCAACATCTTTGCCTCCGGGGATAATGAGCCCATCGAGGCGCGACACGATGTCACGGGCTGAGTCTGGGGCGGATGGTTGCGGCGGCAACAGAACCACAACGCCACCGGCACGCGTGACCGCGTTCAGGTAAACCTCGGGGAGAAACGACGCACGAACGTCCCACACGCCGCACTGGGACTGCTCCAGATAAGTGGTGAGCCCGATGACGGGCCTAGAGGCGCTCGAAGCCACGAACCCGCTCCCAGTCGGTTACGGCCGCGTCGTAGGCGGCAATCTCAATGCGTGCATTGTTTGAGTAGTGCTCAACCACTTCGGCACCAAACGCGTCTCGCGCGATGGTTGACGACGAGAAGAGGGCGGCCGCATCGCGCAGGTTCGTGGGCACACGTACCTTCTCGGCGGTGTAGGCGTTTCCTTCGGTGATCTCTTCGAGTTGAAGCTTGTTGTCGATGCCGTGCAGTCCGGCCGCAATCATGGCGGCTACCGCCAGATACTGGTTAACGTCGCCGCCGGGAACGCGGTTCTCCACGCGCAACGCGTGTCCGTGGCCAACCACGCGCAGGGCGCAGGTGCGGTTGTCGATGCCCCAGGCGATGGCCGTAGGAGCGAAGCTACCGTCGACGTAGCGCTTGTACGAGTTCACATTGGGGGCTAAGAACAGGCTCAGCTCCTTCATGGCGGCAATCTGGCCGGCCAGGAAGTGTCGGAACATGGCGCTCATGCCGTGCTCGGCATCCTTGTCAGCGAAGACGGCCTCACCGGCCTCCGTGCGCAGGCTCAAGTGGATGTGGCAGCTGTTGCCCTCGCGCTCGTTGAACTTGGCCATAAACGTCAGGCTCCTGTCGTGGCGCTCGGCGATGATTTTCGAGCCGCTCTTGTATATCGAGTGGTTGTCGCACGTGGTCACTGCGGTGTCATAGCGGAAAGCAATCTCTTGCTGGCCGAGGTTGCACTCGCCCTTGACTCCCTCGCAGTACATGCCGGCACCGTCCATCGAGTTTCGGATCTCGCGCAGCATGGGCTCAAGACGCGTGGAGGCCAACAGGTCATAGTCGACGTTGTAGTCGGTGGAGGGCGTGAGGCCGCGGTAGCCGCGGTTCCACGCATCGCGGAAGGTGTTGTCGAACACGATGAACTCGAGCTCGGTGCCCACGAACGGCACCAGGCCGCGTTCGGCGAGGCGGGCAACCTGCGCCTGCAGGATCTGCCGCGGCGACGCTACGACTGGAGAGCCGTCGAGCCAGTTCAGGTCGGCGGTGACGAGCGCGCTCCCCGGTAGCCACGGCGCCAGGCGAAGGGTGGCCATGTCGGGAGTCATCACCATGTCGCCATAGCCCCGGTCCCAGCTCGACATCGCGTAACCGTCAACCGTGTTCATCTCCACATCAACGGCGAGCAAGTAGTTACAGCACTCTGAGCCGTGAGCGGCCACATCCTCGAGGAAGAGGCGTGCGGCGACGCGCTTGCCCACGAGCCGACCCTGCATGTCGGTGAAGGCCACCACGACGGTGTCAATTTCGCCCGCGGCGACATGTGACGTGAGCTCATCGAGCGTGAGGTATCCAGTGTTGCGCGTCATCTAGGTCTCTCCGTTGAGGTGTCGAACTTTCGTCCTTTAGAGCATAGGCGTGAGGCTCGCCAACACAGAAAAGAGTTTTTGCACGTGAGAGTTACCTAACATGAATTTTTCAAATTAGGGGGTTCACAATCTGTGAATTCCCCCTATAGTTGCGCCAAGACAGTTTGCGTGATGCCGCCAAACACCGACGTTTGAGTGGTCGCGCGGGCGCAAGACATGACGATCGAGGAGTTTGACACATCATGGCTAAAGACACTCTGAAGGTGAGTGGGGTCAAGTACACCACAGCCGAAAAGGGATATTTCGAGAAGCGCGGACTCAAGCGTTCGGCAGGTGTATGGGCTCTCTGGGGTCTGGCCATCGCCGCGGTGATTTCAGGCGACTTCTCCGGTTGGAACTTCGGCATTGACTTCGCCGGCTTCGGTGGCATGACCATCGCGTTCGCGCTCGTCGTCATCATGTACTACGCGCTCATCTACAGCATCGGTGAAATGGCGGCTGCCATGCCGCATACAGGTGGCGCCTACTCGTTTGCTCGAGCGGCCATGGGCCCCTGGGGTGGATTCGTTACCGGTGTGGCCGAAACAATTGAGTACATCGCTACCACGGCCGTCATCGTGTTCTTCTCGGCGTCCTACGCCGACAGTATTTTTGTGACACTGCTGGGCATTCCTGAGGGCGAACACGCTCTGCCCATGTGGCTCTGGTACGTCATTCTTTACGCGGTCTTTGTGATCATCAACGTGATCGGCGCCGCTGTCTCGTTCCGATTCGCCATTGTGGTGGCATTCATCTCGCTCGCCATTCTCGTGGTGTTCTACATCATGGCCATTGCTGGCGGCCAGTTCAGCTTCGACAAGCTGTGGGACATTCCCGCTGATGCCGGACAGACGGCGTTCCTGCCACACGGCGTGTTGCCCATCCTGTTTGCTCTTCCGTTTGCCATGTGGTTCTTCCTCGGCATTGAGGAGCTTCCGCTGGCAGCCGAAGAATCCAAGAATCCCACTAGGGACATTCCCAAGGCCGGTCGCGTGGCTATGCTGACGCTGCTCATTGCCGCTGTGTTCGTGCTGTTCCTCAACACCGGCGTGGTTGGCGCCGCAACGACCGGAACCTCGGGCGAACCGCTGCTCGATGGCTTCCGCGCCATCGTGGGCGATACGGCTGCCGCTGTGTTGTCGTTGGCCGCGCTTATTGGTCTCCTCGCGTCACTGCAGGGAATCATGTTCGGCTACGGGCGCAACATGTACTCGCTCTCGCGCGCCGGTTACTACCCCAAGTTCCTCTCGCTCACGGGCAAGACCAAGACCCCATGGGTGGCGATCCTCGTGGGCGCTGTCCTCGGATTCATCGCTCTGATTTTGGTCGACTGGCTGGTCTCGCTTGATCCCGAAGGTGCCGGAGCAACCGGTGGTGCCATTGTTCTGAACATTGCCGTGTGGGGAGCCGTGATCGCCTACATCATGCAGATGCTGGCTTTCATCATCCTGCGACGCAAGTTCAAGAACGCCTCGCGACCCTACAAGAGCCCCTGGGGCATCACTGGTGCGGTCGTCGCAGCAGCCATCTCGTTGCTGATCTTCGTTGGCTTCTTGCTGAACCCCACGTTCACCCCGGCCATCATCGCCATCGCCGTGGTCTATGTGGTGCTTCTCATCGGGTTCGCCATTTGGGGACGTAACCGCCTCGTTCTGTCGCCTGAGGAAGAGTACGCACTCTCCGGTGGTGAACACGGCGATCCGCAGAAAGAGCAGCTCGGCGGTTCCGTCGAGGCAGCAATTCTGGCCAAGGACGGCGTCGACAAGGCGTAGTTCAGGTAACTCATCACACAGCGGGTCGGTGGTCGTTTGGATCACCGACCCGCTGTCTTTTTATGGTTGCGGAACATGCCGGAGAGTTAGGGTGAACTCATGGTGACTGGGCTGACCCGCAAGAACGTAACCGAGACTGTGGCGCGCCTCCGGGCGTACTTCGGCACCGATGCGACGAGAACATACGCGTGGCGGCGTCAACAGCTCGATGCCCTCGAGCGCCTGCTCGTCGAGCGGTCGACCGACATTGCGGATGCACTGCGCGCCGACCTGCACAAGCACCCCACCGAGTCGGAAATTACCGAGATCGGCTTTGTGCTGGCCGAACTGCGGTTGACCCGGCGCAGGCTGCGGCGATGGATGCGCGGCTCGCGCGCGCGGGTACCCCTGGCTCTCGCTCCGGCCTCAGCCCGCACTGTTCCTCAGCCACTGGGCGCCGCGCTCATCGTGGGCCCCTGGAACTATCCGCTACAGCTTCTCCTCGCCCCGCTCGTGGGCGCCCTGGCCGCAGGAAACACCGTGGTCATCAAGCCGAGCGAACTCGCGCCGGCCACGTCGGAGCTGCTGGGCCGCATCATTCCCGACTATCTCGATCAGCAAGCTGTTGCGGTGATGGAGGGCGGCCCCGAGGTCTCCGGCTGGTTGCTCGACCAACCCTGGGATCATATTTTTTACACGGGTGGATCGCGCGTGGCCAAGATTGTGGCCGAGAAGGCCGCTCGTCACCTCACGCCGGTCACCCTCGAGCTCGGTGGCAAGTCACCCGTCTTTGTTGACGGCACCGGCAACCTCCGTTCTGTGGCCCGTCGTATCGTCTGGGCCAAGTTCATCAACGCCGGACAGACCTGCGTTGCGCCCGACTACGTTCTCGTGACTCCCGACGCACAAGTCGGACTTCAGACAGAAATGGCCGCGGCTGTGCGCGAACTCTATGGCGACGACCCCGAGCAGAGCCCCGACTACGGACGCATCATCTCGACCGATCATTACCTTCGACTCACCAGCATGCTGCGATTGGGCACCGTTGTCTCGGGCGGGCGCAAGGAGGTGGGGTCGCGCTACCTCGAGCCGACCATCCTGGCCGACGTGCTCCCCACATCGTCTGTGATGACCGAGGAGATTTTTGGCCCGGTTTTGCCCGTGATATCCATCGCCGACGTCGACGAGGCTATTGCGTTCATCAACGAGCGAGACAAGCCGCTCGCGCTCTATGTGATGAGTTCCCGCCGGGCGGTGCGCCGAACGTTCCTCGAGCGCACGAGCTCCGGGGCGCTAGCCATCAATGTCGGAGCTGCTCACTTGAGTGTACCCGGACTGCCATTTGGTGGCGTGGGCGCCAGCGGCATGGGTTCGTACCACGGCAAGCGCACGTTCGACCTGTTCAGTCATCAGCGTGCGGTGTTTAGCAAGCCGCTCTCGCCCGACACCCTGCGCCTGATTTACCCGCCCTACACACCGCGCAAATCGCGCTTTGTCACGAAACTGCTTCGTCGATTGAGCTAGGAGCCCGCCAACGTGTCCGACGTACCTTTGCACACCCGACCCATCAACATTGATGCGCTCAACACAACGGATCGCGCGGGCAACTTTATGAGCGCACCGGGTGCTTATCAGGGGCCCACACGCACCGAGTCGGATTCGCTCGGATCGCTCGCCATTCCGCAGGACGCCTACTGGGGTGTGCACACCGCCCGGGCGCTCGAGAACTTTCCGATTGCCCGTCGACCCATCTCGGTGTTTCCTGAGTTGATTAGGGCTCTCGCGTGCGTCAAGCTCGCTGCGGTTCGGGCGAACGCTGAGATCGGAAGTATCGAGCCGGAGAAGGCCGAGGTTATCGAGCACGTGTGCCAGGAGATTATCGACGGTCACCTGCACGAGGAGTTCGTGGTCGGAATCATTCAGGGCGGTGCTGGCACGTCGACCAACATGAACGCCAACGAAGTGATCGCCAACCGCGCCCTGGAACTGATGGGACACGCCAAGGGGGAGTACCAATTCCTTGACCCCATCGACGACGTCAACCGCTCGCAGTCGACCAACGATGTCTACCCCACGGCGGTCAAGATGGCGATGGCGATGTCGGTGGGTCGCGCCCTGACCGAACTCGAGGCACTGCGACAAGCGTTCGGCGAGAAGGCCACGGAGTTCGCCGGAATTCTCAAGGTGGGCCGCACCCAGATGCAGGACGCGGTGCCCATGACCCTCGGTCAAGAGTTTCACGGCTTTGCCACAACACTGGGCGAAGACATCGAGCGCCTCACCGAGACGGTTCCCCTGCTCTCGGAGGTGAACATGGGAGCGACGGCAATCGGCACGGGTATCACCGCAGATCCCCGCTACCGCGAAGCCGTGGTGCGACACCTCGCCGACATCACGGAATTCCCGATCGTCTCGGCCCCAGACCTCATCGAGGCCACGAGCGACGTGGGTGTGTTCATGACCTTTAGCGCTGCGCTCAAACGCTCCGCCATCAAACTGTCAAAAATCTGCAACGACCTGAGACTGCTGTCATCTGGCCCACAAGCGGGCTTCGGTGAGATTAATCTGCCCGCGCGACAGGCGGGCTCGTCGATTATGCCGGGCAAGGTGAATCCCGTTATCCCGGAAGTGGTGAACCAAGTGGCGTTTGCGATTGCCGGAGCAGACGTCACGGTCACCATGGCGGCCGAGGCCGGCCAACTGCAACTCAATGCTTTCGAACCGGTGATCGCGTACTCGCTCCTGCAGAGCACGGCGTGGATGGCACAGGCCTGTCTCACCCTGCGCGTGAACTGCATCATGGGAATCACGGCGAACGAAGACCGACTCGAAGCCATGGTGTCGACGAGCGTGGGCGTGATCACGGCGCTCATTCCCCTCATCGGGTATCAGCAGGCAGCGACCCTGGCCAAGGAGGCGCTGCACTCGGGCCGTCGCGTGGCCGATCTGGTGGTGGAGTCGGGGCTGATGACACGCGAGGACGTTGAACGAGAGCTGGCCCCCGAGCGTCTGTCGGGGGAGACGCCGGCACTCTAAGTCCCGCTTGAGCTACCTCGTCGGTCGAGCGGCAGTGCGTGACCAGCGTGCACCCGCAAGGCGCTGGCTAGGCTGGGGGAGTGACGAGCGCAACAGACCTCATTCGGGAACGCCTCAAAACGGTTCCCGACTTCCCCCTACCGGGAGTGCTGTTTCGAGACCTCACCCCGGTCTTCGCTCACGGCCCTTCGTTTCGAGCCGTCGTTGACGCGATGATCGAACCGTTTGGCGGCACCTTCGACGCCGTTGCGGGGCTTGAGGCCCGTGGTTTTTTGCTGGCCGCCGCGGCCGCCATCGACGCGGGTGTAGGCGTTCTGCCCATTCGCAAAGAGGGCAAACTCCCGGGCGTGATCCTCACCGAGCGCTACGCACTCGAATACGGCGAAGCTGCTTTCGAGGTGAGTCCTGATGCCCTACCTGCGGGCTCGCGCGTTCTCGTGCTCGACGACGTGTTGGCAACGGGAGGCACGATTGGCGCGTCTGTGGCTCTGATCGAGCGCGCCGGCTGGCACGTGGCTGGCATTTCTGTCGTGATGGAAATTTCTGAGCTCGGTGGTCGACGCAATCTTGCCGGCCGCGACGTCCATGCTCTCGTGACGGTTTAGCCGCCCATTCCGCCGTCGATGCGGAAGATGGTGCTTGTCACGTTGGTGCTGTGCGGGCCCGCGAGATAGAGCATGCCGTAGGCGATGTCGATCATGGGGACGTGACGGCCGAGCGGGATCATCGAGTCGAAGATGGCGTTGGCATCGGCGGCTGCCTGTCCCGTCACGCGCTCCTCGAAGGTCGTCTGGAACTCGTTGTCGACGGGGCCGGGGTTAAT
>JAIOXH010000058.1 GCA_021741765.1 Aurantimicrobium sp.
GGTGCGGTTGGAATACACGAGCGAAAAACGATTGCGGGCGTTGGCGGCAAGGGCACTCTCGATGAGCGCGATGACCGGAGTGATTCCCGAACCGGCGGAGATCGCCACGTAGTGCGCGGCGGTCTGCAAACGTTGGGATACAAACGCGCCCTCGGGGATCATGACGGACAGTTGGATTCCCGGTTTGAGATTCTCGAGTGCCCAGGTGGAGAACAAACCACCGGGGTCGCGCTTGATGCCCACCTTGAGCTCGCCGGCCACGGGCCCATGGGAAATCGAATAGCTGCGGCGTACGTCTTCGCCCTCCACCGTGGCGCGCAACGCGATGTACTGACCCGGGGAATAGCTGTAGTCGTCAACAAGGTTTGCCGGGACGGTAAAGCTCACTTCGATGGCGTCGTCGGTAAGCGTTCTGACCTGAGAGATGGTGAGGTCATTGAATCGAGCGCGACGTCGGGTGGTCGAGGCAGCCATCAGTGTTCCTTGAAGTAGTCGAAGGGCTCCTGGCAGCGCCGACACACGTAAAGCGCTTTACACGACGTAGACCCGAAGCGGGATGACTCCCGTGTGTCGAGTGACGCGCATCGCGGACAACGCACGCCAACGCCGAGATTCACCCTGCCGTCTGCTCGCCGAGGGGCGGGCGGGGCAATCCCGTAGGCCTCGAGCTTTTCGCGGCCGGACTCACTCATCCAGTCGGTGGTCCAGGCGGGTGCGAGCACGACCTCAACGCGCACGTCGCGGTACCCCGCTTCCGTCAGTACTGAAACCACATCGTCACGCATGGCGTCGACCGCGGGGCATCCGGAGTATGTCGGGGTTATTTGAACAACGACGCCACCGTCTTCGGTCAGCTCTACGCGTCTCAGTACGCCCAGGTCTTCAATGGTGACCACGGGAACCTCAGGGTCGACAACAGTTGCTGCGAGGTTCCAGATTTCTCGCTCGGGGCCGCTCGCCGGACGCGGGCGAGCAACCGTCTCGATGCTCGTCACCACGTTGCCTCGGGGTGAGCCCGCGCGAGCACTTGCATTTCGGCGAGGAGCGGGCCGAGGTACTCGGTGTGAACACCGGAGCGACCACCGCCGCGTGCCGCGGGTGCGGTGGGAACCGTGAGCCCCGCGTCGACGATGGCCGGCAGCACGACGCGATCGAAATCGGCCTGCAGTGACGCAGGATCAACGGCGATGCCCGCGAGGTTCTCAGAGAGCGGGTCGACACTAAAGAGCTCCGCTACGAACGGCCACACCGCGTCGAGTCCGCGCTGCATGCGTTCGTTCGAGATTTCGGTGCCCAGCCCGAGTCGCAACAGCCACTGCACACTGTGATCGACGTGGTAGTCGACCTCTTTAACGGCCTTGGCCGCGATGGCAGCCAAGGTGGGGTCGGCAGAAAGCGAGAGTGCCCGATAAAGCCCATCGAAGTAGACGGATGCCACGAGCTGCCGAGCGATTGTCTGGGCAAAGTCACCATTGGGCTGCTCGAAGAGCTGACGGTTGAAGAATTCGGATTCGTCGCGGAAGTAGGCCAGGTCATCCTCAGTTTTTCCCCATGCCGACGAGGCGTAGGTGAGAAAGCTGCGGGCGTGACCCAATTGATCGAGAGCGATGTTGCCCAGCGCGACGTCTTCTTCGAGTTCGGGAGCGTGGGCAATCCAGGCGCCGAGGCGTTGCGCAAGAATGAGCGCGTCGTCTCCGAGGCCCACCGCGTAGCGCGCAACCGCCTCCGGTGCGACCTCGCCCGCGGTGGCAATGGTTTCGGCGGTCACCGCATCTGAGATCGTGCGATTACTGGTGTGCGTCACAGGTGCGGTACCGCATCTGACTCGGTGTAGTAGGTCGCATGACGATATTCCTTGCCCTGCGGCGATTCGAAGAACGCGCCGCGCGCATCGGGATCGGACGCCGTGATGGCCGATGCTGGCACTACCCAGATAGATACGCCCTCGGCGCGTCGGGTGTATAGGTCTCGCGCATTGCGCACGGCCATGGTTTCGTCAGGGGCGTGAAGTGACCCAGCGTGGACGTGCGAGAGTCCCCGACTGGAGCGCACGAACACCTCCCACAGCGGCCACGTTTCACGACCGCCGGAATCTCCCGGACTGGTCACGAGGCGATTTTCTGCGAGGCGCCTGCCTCAGCGGCGCGCGCATCGGCGTAAGCACGAGCGGCCTCGCGAACCCACGCGCCGTCTTCGTGAGCCTCGCGGCGTCGGGCAACCCGAATGGTGTTGGCCGGACCGTTGCCCGCGAGAACCTCGTGAAACTCCGTCCAGTCGAGGTCGCCGAAATCGAAGTGGCCGCGTTCTTCGTTCCACTTGATGTGCGGATCAGGAAGAGTGACTCCCAGAATCTCTGCCTGGGGCACGAGCATGTCGACAAAGCGCTGACGGAGGTCATCGTTACTGAAGCGCTTGATGTTCCAGGCCATGCTCTGCCGCGAGTTGGGCGAATCGTCGTCGGGCGGGCCAAACATCATCAGCGCCGGGGCGTACCAACGGTTGACAGACTCTTGAGCCATCGCCCGCTGTGCCTCGGTGCCACGCATGAGATGCAGCAAGATTTCGAATCCCTGGCGCTGATGGAACGACTCCTCTTTACAGATGCGCACCATGGCACGCCCGTACGGACCGTACGAAGCTCGGCACAGGGGCACCTGATTGCAGATGGCCGCTCCGTCGACCAGCCAGCCGATGGATCCCATGTCGGCCCAGGTCGGGGTGGGGTAGTTGAAGATTGACGAATACTTGGCAGCGCCGGTGATGAGTTGGTCAAACATCGTCTCGCGATCGATGCCGAGGGTCTGCGCGGCCGAGTAGAGGTAGAGGCCGTGTCCGGCTTCGTCCTGCACCTTGGCCATGAGGATGGCCTTGCGCTTCAAGCTGGGGGCGCGGGTGATCCAGTTTCCCTCGGGCTGCATGCCGATGATCTCGGAGTGAGCGTGCTGAGAAATCTGACGAATTAGCGTCTTTCGATACCCCTCGGGCATCCAGTCTGTGGGCTCGACCCGCTGTTCGTTAGCCAATAGCTCGGCAAAACGAGCGGCGCCCGCTTCGTCGACTGTGCCTTCGTCTGTGTTCGCTGCGCGGACCGACATCCGATCTCCTTTGTTCTACTTACTGGTCGTTCAGTAGACTATAACAGCCTAGGCGGGTCCGAGCAAGGATTCGGGTAGGGTCAGATTTCGAACGGTTTCGGAGACAAAATGGCACAGACGGCACCCGCCCGCAGCACCGGCAACGGTCGCACCGGTCGCGAGGCATACGATCTTTCGGCCGTGCTCAACATCGCGGTCGCGGCATTCAACGACCACGGCTACGAAGCCACCTCAATGGGCGTGTTGGCGCAACGACTCGGAACCAGCAAATCTGCGATTTACTATCACGTCTCCGGGAAAGAAGACCTGCTGCGTCTCGCCCTCGACCGCGCACTGAGTGAACTCGAACTCGTGCTGACGCGCGACGGGGCCACGCAGGGCCCGGCCGACGATCGGCTGCGATTCGTTCTTCGTGGCGCGGTTGACGTGCTGGTGAAAGACCTGCCCTATGTCACCCTGCTTCTGCGACTGCGGGGCAACACAGAGGTTGAACGCCAGGCGCTTGCTCGACGCCGCGACTTCGATCGCGCCGTCGCGGCGCTCGTAGACGAAGCCAGGGCCGACGGCACTCTTCGCGCCGATATTGACGCGCGCACAACCACGCGGTTGCTTTTCGGCATGATCAACTCAATTGTGGAGTGGTACCGCCCCGGCGGTCCCATCACACCCGAACGCCTCGCCGACGATGTGATCAGCGTCGCCTTCGACGGTCTTGCGACGTCTCGCTAGCTAACCGTCTTTTGACACCAGCGTGAGCACGTCGTACGTGGCCACCGTTTCATCGCTCTGGTTGACGAGAACCGCATCCCACCGCACCTCGCCGTAGACCTCGTTCTCTCGCGGGGTGATCTGTTTTGCGGTGAGCGTCACCCGCACCCGATCACCGGGCGACACGGGTGTAAGGAACCGCAGGTTCTCAAGACCGTAGTTGGCAAGAACCGGGCCCGGAGCGGGATCAACGAACAACCCCGCCGCCCACGCCAGCAGGAGGTACCCGTGAGCCACGCGACCGGGGAAGAACGGGTTGGCCGCTGCGGCTTCTTCGTCGGTGTGTGCGTAGAAGGTGTCTCCCGTGAACTCAGCGAAGTGACCGATGTCATCGAGGGTAATCTCACGCTCCTCCGACACGATGCGGTCGCCGGTGCGGAGGCGCGCGAGTGACTTGCGGAAGGGATGCTCACCCTCAGCCACCGCAGCGCCGCCACGCCACTGTTCCGTGAGCCCGCTCAGAACATCGGGCGACCCCTGCAGTGCGACGCGACGCATGAAGTGTTTCACCGCTCGGATACCGCCCAATTCTTCTCCGCCACCCGCGCGACCGGGGCCACCGTGAACGAGGTGTGGCACGGGCGAGCCGTGACCCGTCGAGCTGCGGGCGACATCACGGTCGAGAACCAGAATGCGGCCGTGGTACGGCGCGATGAGCGATACGGTGCGAGCGACGAACGCGGGGTCGTGACTACACACGGTGGCCACGAGCGAACCTCCGCCACGATTGGCGAGCCGCGCCGCATCGTCCGGCGACGAGTAGGTGACAATCGACGCAACCGGACCAAAAGCCTCAATGTCGTGCACGACGTCGGCATCCGCATTATCGAAGCGCAGCAGAACAGGCGACATAAACGCGCCGTCAGCGACGGAGCCCGTTGTGCCGTCGGCGAGTTTCGCGTCGGGAGCGCCCGGGCTGCCGAAGACGATGCGGCCGCCGCCAGCGATCAGCGCTTCGACGCTGCGCACAACATCGTCGCGCTGTTCCGTGCTCGCGAGTGGACCCATCGTCGTGCCCTCAGCGCGCGGATCACCCACCACGGTGCGCGCGGTGATGCGCTCAGCGATGGCAGCGACGAGGTCGTCTGCCACGGCTTCCGGCACGATGATGCGACGAATGCTTGTGCACTTCTGACCCGCCTTCGTGGTCATCTCGGAGACGACAGAAGCCACGAACGCGTCGAATTCCGGTTCGGCTGCCGTGACATCCGGACCAAGAATGGCGGCGTTGAGCGAATCCGCCTCTGCGGTGAAACGTATTCCCCTGCGGATGATACCGGGGTGCATGGCGAGGCCCGCTGCAGTGTCGGCCGATCCGGTGAATGACACGTGATCGCGAACATCGAGCAGATCGAGTACGTCGCGCGCTCCCCCACACACCAGCTGCAACGATCCTTCGGGCAGGAGGCCCGAGTCGACCATGACCCGCACCGCCGCCTCGGTGAGGATCGCCGTTGGCGTTGCGGGCTTGACGATTGAGGGAACCCCCGCGAGAAAAGCTGGCGCAAACTTCTCGAGCATGCCCCAGACCGGAAAATTGAACGCGTTGATCTGAAACGAGACACCCGAGATGCGCTCGTAGACGTGCTGACCGCCGAACGATCCGTCTTTCGAAAGGTTCTCGTGACCCCCGTCGACAATACGCGTGTGCGTATTGGGCAGTTCTCTGCGACCTTTGGACGAATAGGTGAACAGCACGCCGATGCCCCCATCGACGTCGACAAGAGAGTCACGCCTGGTCGCTCCGGTTCTGTCGCTCACCGTGTAGAGATCTTCCTTCGCCTCGGTGAGCGCCGCGCCGAGCGCTTTGAGAATGAGCGCACGCTGATGAAAAGTGAGAGCGCCCAGGGAGCGCTGCCCCACGGTGCGTGCGTAGTCAATCGCGCCAGCGAGGTCGAGCCCCTCGCTACCAACGAGCGCAAGCTCCGCACCTGTGGACGCATCTCGGATCGGCGACCCAGTGGAAGCCCGCCACCATTTTCCCTGCACAAAGCTCGGGAGTACCTGGATGTCAACGGCAGTCTTGGTCACGATGTGCTTTCCTTCGCTTGATGAACGGTCAGTAGAATGACGTCATGACGAACCCGCCATGGACGATTGAGCTCGGATCTCTCGACAACAAACTCGGCATCGTGGTTCTCGAGCAGTCTGCCCAGCGCGTCGTTGCGACGATGCCCGTGATTGGCAATACCCAATCGTTTGGCCTGCTGCACGGCGGGGCCTCGATGGCCCTCGGCGAAGCGCTCGGCTCGTGGGCTGCCGTGATTCACGCGAGCTCGCTCGGAAAAATGGCGGTGGGCCTGGATATCAGCGGCACTCACCATCGCGGTGTGCGCGACGGAGTCGTGACGGGAGTGGCCACGGCTCTTCAGTTGGGAAAGACCGTCACCAGTCACGAAGTCGTGATCACAGACGAGACCGGAGTGCGCCTGTGCACGGTGCGCATCACGAACCTGATTGTTGACAAACGCTAGTCGTCCCATCGGTAGAACCCCTCTCGACGTCATCAGACAGCCTCCACCAGAAGCGCGGCTCCCTGGCCAACACCGACGCACATTGTGGCGAGTCCATGCTTCGCTCCGTCTCGTTCCATGCGGCCGAGAAGTGTCACGAGCAAGCGTGTTCCCGACGCACCGAGCGGATGCCCGAGTGCTATGGCGCCACCGTCTGCATTCACGATTGCTTCGTCTAGGCCGATGAGACGCATGCTGGCAACCGCCTGAGTGGCGAACGCCTCGTTGAGTTCGACGGCCCCCAGCTGGTCGACCCGAACGCCCGTGCGCGAGAGAAGTTTTTGTGTTGCGGGAACGGGGCCGAGACCCATGACCTCAGGCGCGAGGCCCGCGGATGCTCCCCCAACAATGCGGGCGCGAGGGGTGAGGCCGAGTCTCTCGATGGCTTCTCCGCTGGCGATGAGTACAGCCGCCGCGCCATCATTCAGCGTGGACGAGTTGCCAGCAGTAACGAGGGTTCCCGCCCGAACGACCGGCTTGAGCCCGGCGAGCACCTCGAGCGTCGTATTTGCCCGAGGGCCTTCGTCTGTCGTTACAGTCACTCCGTGTGGGGTCTCGACGGCAACAATCTCGCGATCGAAGTGTCCCGCGGCCATGGCCGCGAGCGCGCGCTCGTGCGAACGAAGAGCGAACGCATCGGCCTCTTTTCTGGTGATGCCTTCGCGTTCACCAACAAACTCTCCCGTCTCCGTCATCGAGAAGGTTGCCTTATCGCGCGCGGCAAGACGAGGATTGACGAATCGCCAGCCGAGTGACGAATCTACGATCTCCCCCGGCTTTCCGTAGGCACGCTCCGGTTTGGCAAGAATCCATGGGGCGCGCGTCATCGATTCAACTCCCCCGGCAATGACAACGTCAGCCTCGCCCGCCTTGACCATGCTTGCGGCGAGATGCACGGCCGAGAGGCCGGACGCACACAGTCGATTCACCGTGATACCGGGAATCGAGTCGGGCAACCCCGCCAGCAAGACAGCCATGCGCGCGACATTGCGATTGTCTTCGCCCGCCTGGTTCGCATCGCCCAAGATCACGTCGTCGATCATGGTCGGGTCTATGCCACTGCGGGCAACAAGCTCGGCGATGGCGTTGGCCGCCAGATCGTCAGGGCGAACGCTCGACAACGATCCGCCGTAACGGCCGATCGGGGTGCGCACACCGTCGACCACGAAGGCTTCTGTCATGATGTCAACGCCCCTTAGCGGAGGTCATAGAGTCGTTTGAGTTTGCCCTCGGAACGGGGCAACTCTCCCGGGTCAACGAGGGCAACCTCAACACTCGTGCCGATCTTCTCTTTGATGCGCCGAACGAGCAGTTTCGCACCAGCATCGCCGGCCTCTGTCGGAACGTCGGCCCGCCGCTCAATTTTTACTGTGAGCGATTCCATTCGGCCGGCCTGACGCAACTCGAGCACAAAGTGGGGCGACAACTCGGCTATGCCCAGAACAATTTCTTCAATCTGCGTGGGGAACAGGTTCACTCCACGCAGGATGATCATGTCGTCGTTGCGGCCAACAATTTTGGCGATTCGCCTCATGGTCGGTCGAGCAGTACCGGGAAGTAAACGTGTGAGGTCGCGCGTTCGGTACCGGATGACCGGAAACGCCTCCTTCGTCAACGACGTAAAGACCAGCTCGCCCTCAACTCCGTCGGGCAGGACCTCACCCGTCTCCGAGTCAATGATCTCGGGGTAGAAGTGGTCCTCCCAGATGTGCGGGCCGTCTTTGGTCTCGACACACTCGTTACCGACGCCGGGCCCCATCACCTCGCTGAGGCCGTAGATATCTACGGCGTCTATGGCCAGTCGTTCCTCGAGTTCGCGACGCATCTCTTCCGTCCACGGCTCAGCGCCGAGAACGGCAACGCGAAGACTCGATGATCGAGGATCCATGCCGGCCTCCTCCATGGCGTCCGCAATGGTCAGCAGGTAGCTCGGCGTGCACAGTATTGCGTCTGGCGTGAAGTCTTGAATCAGCTGCACTTGGCGTGCGGTCTGCCCACCTGAAACGGGGATGACGGTCGCGCCCAGTCGCTCAATTCCTGCGTGCGCACCTAGCCCGCCAGTGAAAAGCCCGTACCCATAGGCGTTGTGCACCCGCATACCGGCTCGTATTCCCGCGGCTCGAAGGCTTCGCGCGACCACCGTGGCCCACACGTCGAGGTCGTTCTGCGTGTAGCCCACTACAGTGGGCTTGCCCGTAGTGCCCGAGGAGGCGTGAATGCGGGCGACGCGTTCAGAAGGAACAGCGAACATGCCGAACGGGTAGTTCTGGCGAAGATCTTCTTTGGTAGTGAAGGGAAACCGGCGGATGTCGTCGAGCGAGCGGATGTCGTCGGGACCTACTCCCGCCGCGTCGAATTTGATCCGATAGGCATCAACATTGTCATAGGCGTGCCGAACGCTCCACTGCAGACGACCCAGTTGGAGTTCCGCGAGTGCACCTGAGGAAAGCCCCTCGCCCTCGTCGAGAACGAGGCCCGCGTCAGCGT
>JAIOXH010000059.1 GCA_021741765.1 Aurantimicrobium sp.
TCTCGTTGGCGATGTCGGGGTTGCTGAGCAGGAAGTTACGCGAGTTCTCCTTGCCCTGCCCCAGCTGTTCGCTCTCGTAGGTGTACCACGCGCCGGACTTCTTGACGATGCCCTCGTCGACACCAAAGTCGATGAGGCTGCCCTCGCGTGAGATACCCGTGCCGTAGAGAATGTCGAACTCTGCTTGCTTGAACGGCGGTGCCATCTTGTTTTTGACCACCTTGACGCGTGTGCGGTTGCCCACGGCGTCGGCGCCATCTTTGAGGGTTTCGATGCGACGAATGTCGAGGCGCACCGATGCGTAGAACTTGAGCGCCTTGCCGCCGGACGTGGTCTCGGGGCTGCCGAAGAACACGCCGATCTTTTCGCGAAGCTGGTTGATGAAAATCATTGTGGTGTTCGTAGTGTTCAACCCACCCGTGAGCTTGCGCAGAGCCTGCGACATGAGGCGGGCCTGGAGGCCGACGTGCGTGTCGCCCATTTCGCCCTCGATCTCGGCGCGGGGCACGAGCGCGGCTACCGAGTCAACCACGATGAGGTCGATGGAACCCGAGCGCACCAGCATGTCGGCAATCTCGAGAGCCTGCTCACCCGTGTCAGGCTGAGAGACAAGAAGCGCATCGATGTCGACGCCCAGCTTGCGCGCGTACTCGGGGTCGAGGGCGTGCTCGGCGTCAATGAAGGCCGCAATGCCTCCGGCGCGCTGCGCGTTGGCGATGACGTGAAGGGTGAGCGTGGTCTTACCCGACGATTCGGGACCGTAGATTTCGACAATGCGACCACGCGGTAGTCCGCCGATACCGAGCGCAACATCGAGCGCAATCGAACCGGTGGGAATCACCTCAACCGGAGCGCGTTCATCGCTACCGAGGCGCATAACGGAACCCTTGCCAAACTGGCGGTCGATCTGGGCGAGTGCTGTTTCTAGTGCTTTTTCACGGTCTGCTGCTGAAGCCATGGCCGTCTCCTTTTCTGTGTTGAGGTGGGCTCGCCTATAGGCTGCCGGGCCGCTGCTCCGCTGCCGACCGGCCGTGGCATCGGGATGATGACGTGGCGGGACGGGCGCTGCGCAGTGCTACCGACAAGGCGGATGCTCCGGTGTGATGTGACTCACCGTACGAGCAACCTCGGACGGCGAACGCCGCCAGAGATGACTCGGGGAAAATCACGACACTCAGGTGCATGTGTAGGAGATTATCATTTTTCGAATATATGTTCGAAAAAGGTTTCGGCGTGTCGCGAGTTACGCGTCGCTGCTTTTGGGCTCGGGAAGCCCCACCCCGTGCCATCGATTTTCGGGCACTTCTGCCGCGCGACAGAGCGCCTCCCACACCACGCGAGGCGGCATGCCCCGTCGAAGGGCCTCGCTCGCCGAGATGTCGCCCAGCTGAGCGATAACGAGGTCGTCGGACAGGATCTGGCCGTAAGCCTCGCCAAACTCGGCGCCCACGGCATACCAAAACTCGGATCGCCGCACGAGCGTGTGGCCTTCTAGCGCAGTGAGGCGAAGTCGACGACGAGCTCGTCGGGAACAGTGTCAGGAACCTTCACTGCGGTAATGCCCTCGAGCGACGCGAGGCGCGAACCGGCCTCGATGAGAATGCCCGAAACGGGAACCTCGAGTGCGTCGGCAATCGCTGCGAGGATCTCGGAGGATGCCTCTTTTTGTCCGCGCTCTACCTCACTGAGGTAGCCCAGGGCCACGCTGGCCTTGCCGGCGACCTGGCGGAGCGTGTGCCCCTTCTGAAGACGAACGTCACGAAGCACATCGCCGATTTCTTGACGAACCAAAACCATGGTGACCTCCCTCTCGGTGCTAGACCTTCTTGCGGTGAAACTGCTCTTGCTCTCTCGCCGAAGCGAGATGCCGTTTCTCAAATGTAAACCACAAATCTGAGATACACATGTGAGCCTAGACGTATCAACGTTACGGTGGCATGTCGCATTCCCGCAAAAGGGAAAGATTTAAACGCGCGCCAAGACGTCGGAGAGTAGCTCCAGCGCGGCGATGCCCGCCCGGGTGCGAACAGCACTGCGACCTCCCTCCAGAAGCAGCTCCCGATGCCAGACCCCGAAGGGCGCGCTCACCGCCACGAACACCAACCCCGGGGATTTTCCGTCCTGCCCGTCGGGCCCAGCGACGCCGGTGGACGACAACCCAAAGGAAACGTCGAAGCGTTCGCGAACGCCCACGGCCATCTGCTCGGCCACATCCGGATCGACGGGTCCGACAGACTCGAGCAGTTCGGCGTCTACGCCCAGCATCGATTCTTTGGTGTCGGTGGCATAGGCCACCACTCCCCCGCGAAACACGCGCGATACGCCCGCGACGCTGGTGAGAGCCGCCATGATCAGGCCACCCGTGAGCGACTCAGCCACTGCCACCGTGAGGTTTTTGGCGGCGAGCTCCGCCACGAGGCGATGAACGGCATCGGGATGCTCGGGCGTGCTGGGGGCCGGGTTTTCTGAAGGCTGATCGGTCACTTGCCGCCTCGACGTTTACCGCCCGGTGTCGAGACCTTCTTTGCCGAGGCCGAACCGGCAGCCAGCCTGCGCTGCTGTCGAACGCCGTCAACCAGATAGTCGACGCCGGTCGCGAGGGTGATGATGACCACGAGCGTCATGAGCACCGTATTGACGATGTCCATGGGCGCACCCCAAAGAGCGCTCAGCGGCATCAGCGCTGCCGTGATGGCCACGAACTGCACAACCGTTTTGATCTTGCCGCCGCGCGACGCGGGGATGACCTGATCGGAGATTACCGCCATGCGGAAGATGGTGATGCCCACCTCGCGAACCAGGATGAGCGCCGTGACCCACCACGGAAGCTCTCCCAGGATGGAGAGCGCGATGAGCGCGCCGCCCGTGAGAACTTTGTCGGCGATGGGATCGAGAATCTTGCCGAGGTCGGTAACCAGGTTGTACCGGCGGGCAACAAAACCGTCGATGCCGTCGGTGGCCATGCCCAGCACGAAAAGCCCGGCAGCCACCCAGCGTGTGACGTCGGATGCTTGGTCGGTACTTACCAGCAGGAGCCAGATAAACGCGGGCGCAAACAGGATGCGCGCCACCGTGATGATGTTGGCGGCGTTCCAGTTGGAGACGCGCGCGCGGTCTACTCCCGACCCGTGAGTCCCCATGCGTCCTCATCCGGTTCGTCGTCGACAATCTCTAGCCGCGCAAACTGTTCGTCCACGGGGTCCACGATAGCCGGCAGCCCCACGTCGGCCGTGTTTACGTGGCTGGTGGCCCGCACCGGCTTCGGCAATGCCCCGGTGGTGGGCAATGCCTCGGTGCTGGGCGTGGTTGTAGCAGCGGGCGTGGACGTGGCTGCGGGCGCGACCGACGGAACATCTCCGCGCAGTTTGGCCAGCACCGCCGGCAACTGTTCCTGAGCTACCAAGACGTCTCGCGCCTTGGACCCCTCGGAGGGCCCCACGATCTCTCGAGATTCGAGCAGGTCCATGAGGCGACCGGCCTTGGCAAAGCCCACCCGAAGCTTGCGCTGCAGCATGGAGGTCGACCCAAACTGTGATGAGATGACGAGCTCGGCAGCCTGCAGAAGCAGGTCGAGGTCGTCGCCAATGTCGGCATCAATCTCTTTGCGCTCGGCGGCGACCGCAACATCCTGTCGGTACTCGGGCTGGGCCTGGCGCGTGACGTGCGCCACCACCTGTTGAATTTCGTCTTCGGAGACCCAGGCGCCCTGAACGCGGATGGCCTTGCTGGTGCCCTGGGGCAGGAAGAGCGCATCGCCCTGGCCCACGAGCTTGTCGGCGCCGGGCTGGTCGAGAATAACGCGCGAGTCGGTAACGGATGCCACGGCAAAGGCCAAGCGGCTCGGCACATTGGCCTTAATCAGTCCGGTGACGACATCCACACTGGGGCGCTGTGTTGCCACGACGAGGTGGATGCCGGCGGCGCGCGCGAGCTGCGTGATGCGGGCAATCGAATCTTCCACGTCGCGCGGAGCAACCATCATGAGGTCGGCCAACTCATCGACCACCACGAGCAGATAGGGGTAGGGCCGCAGTACGCGCTCGCTACCCGGAGGCACCGTGACGGATCCCTCAGTGACGGCTTCGTTAAACGCATCGATGTGCCGGAACCCAAAACTGGCGAGGTCGTCGTAGCGCATGTCCATCTCTTTGACGACCCACTGAAGAGCCTCGGCGGCCTTCTTGGCGTTCGTGATGATGGGCGTGATGAGGTGCGGAACTCCGGCATAGGGCGCAAGTTCGACGCGCTTCGGGTCGATGAGAACGAGACGCACCTCACCGGGCGTGGCGCGCATCAGGATGCTCGTAATCATGGAGTTCACGAAGCTGGACTTACCCGAGCCCGTGGATCCGGCAACCAGAAGGTGCGGCATTTTGGCCAGGTTGGCGACCACAAAGCCGCCCTCAACGTCTTTGCCCATGCCGATGGTCATGGGGTGCTGGCTCTTGGCGGCGGCCGGGGAGCGGAGAACGTCGCCGAGGGTGACGATTTCGCGATCGGTGTTGGGAATCTCGACACCGATAGCAGACTTGCCGGGAATGGGCGAAAGGATGCGCACTTCGTTCGACGCAACGGCGTAGGACAGATTCTTGGTGAGCGCGGTGACGCGCTCCACCTTGACGCCATCGCCCAGCTCAATCTCGTACCTCGTCACGGTGGGACCGCGATTAAATCCCGTCACCTTGGCGTCCACGTCGAATTGGCGCAACACATCGGTGATCGATTTCACGACCTCGTCGTTGACCGCGGAGCGCGACTTTGCCGGCGGTCCGGCGACCAGCATCGAGCCCGGGGGCAACGCGTACGGTCGCGCTGCCTGGTCGGCGCTCGTCACCGCAGGAACGGGTGCCACCACGTCGACCGGAGTCGTGGGCAGGGCATCCTGGTCAGCAGCGTCCGGTGAGAAACGGCGAACCGCTGCTTCGGCACTCTCGAGCTCGGCCTCGAGCTCATCGACCGAGAAGTCGCGCGTGGGTGCCAGCACGTCGTCGCGTACGACGGGGGTGTCAAAGGGCGTCTCTTCTTCACTCCGGGATCGGCTGCGCCGCCACCACGGCTGGTGCGGATCGCGCTCGATGGTGATCTCGCCAGAGTCACCCGCATCGATGACCTCGCGCCGGCTGCCAAAGAGATACTCGTAGCCCTCTCCGATGCGGCTGCCGATGCGGTTGGGCGGCGTCTTGGTGATGATCAGAATCGACAGGATCGCCAGCACCCCCATGGTGATGCCCGATCCGGTGGGCGTAATCAGCACGCTGAGAGGCCCCGAGACGAGCCAGCCCAGGAGCCCACCGCCGCGCGCCAGCACGGGGAGCCCGGCGGCGGGAGCAGGGTGGGTCGAAAAAACGTAGGCCATTCCACTCGCCGCGAGCAGGAGAAGAACGACGCCGATGCCGATGCGGTTGTTGTCGTTTACCGAGCTGGGGTGCCGAAAGAGCCAGAGCGCGAGAACAACCATGACCACGGGCAGCGCGAAGGCAATGACGCCAAACATGCCGGAAAACGTGTAGGCCGAAATCGTTTGCGCAATCGGATTGGCCACCAGGAACCACTGCACGATGGCGCCCGCGATGGCCAGAAGAACGAGCGTGAAGGGCACGCCGTCGCGCCGTTCTTCTTTGCCAAACTTTTCTGGCCCGAGCATGCGGGCAGCCCCGCCCACCGTGTGGGCCATGCCCATCCAGAGACGGGCGAGACCCGAATACTCGCGGGGTTTTGCTGTCGGTTTCTTGGCGCGTGAGGCAGACGATCGCGAGCGAGGCGCGGCCGTTCGTCCCGCACCGGCTCGCGACGAATTTGCTCGCGACGAACCAGAGCGCGAGCGCGACGATTTCGTGCCGGAAGCCATGGTCTAACGGTACGTGTGCGCCCTGACAATCACCGTCATATCGGCGCGAGTGTTGGTTTTTCGCTCACCTGAGGCTCGACACGGCTTGCGTGGGAGCTGCGGTGCCGTGCCCCCGCACATTCCATGAAACCGCTAAGCCTCGATGACGAGCGGCACGATCATCGGTCGACGACGATAACCCTTGTTGACCCACTGACCCACGACGCGTCGCACGGCCTGCGATAGCGCGTGCGTGTCGCGAACGCCATTGCGGGCAGCATCTGCCAGAGCGGCCGCGATAGCGGGCTTGACCTCGTCGAACACGGCGTCATCCTCGGCAAAGCCCTTGGCGTGAATCTCGGGACCCACGATGATGCGTCCCGTTGCGGCGTCAACCACAACGATGATCGAAATGAAGCCCTCTTCGCTGAGAATTCGGCGATCCTTGAGGTCGGCATCGGTGACCTCGCCCACCGTGGCGCCGTCAACGTAGACAAAGCCGAGGTCGAGCTGACCGACCGTGCGCACCACTCCGTCGCGCATGTCGACGACCGTGCCGTTATCGGCCAGCACTGTGTTCTCCTCGGGCACACCCGTCTCGATGGCCAGCCGGGCGTTGGCCGTGAGGTGGCGATACTCGCCGTGCACGGGCATCACGTACTTCGGACGCAGGATGTTGTAGCAGTAGAGCAACTCGCCCGCAGCGGCGTGCCCCGATACGTGCACCTTGGCGTTGCCCTTGTGCACCACGTTGGCACCCAGCCGAGTGAGGCCGTCGATGACGCGGTAGACGGCGTTCTCGTTTCCCGGGATGAGACTCGAGGCCAGCACCACCGTGTCGCCCGGGCCGATTTCGATCTGGTGCTCGAGGTTGGCCATGCGGGCCAGAACGGCCATGGGCTCACCCTGCGAACCCGTGGACATAAACACGATGCGGTCGTCGGGAAGATCGACGGCCTTCTTGTAGTCGATGAGCACGCCGTCGGGAACCTTGAGATACCCCAGGTCGGAGGCGATGCCCATGTTGCGCACCATCGAGCGCCCCAGCAGGGCAACCTTGCGGCCGTTGGCGGCGGCGGCATCGAGAACCTGCTGAACGCGGTGCACGTGCGACGAGAAGCTGGCCACGATCACTCGACGCGGGGCGCGATGAATCACGTTCTCGAGCACCGGCCCGATGTCTTTCTCGAGGGGCGTGAAGCCCGGCACGTCGGCGTTGGTGGAGTCGGGCAGGAAGAGGTCGACACCCTCTTCACCCAAGCGCGCGAAAGCACGAAGGTCGGTGACCCGGCCGTCGAGCGGAAGTTGATCCATCTTAAAGTCACCGGTGTGCAGCACCGTGCCGGCCGTGGTGCGAATGGCCACCGCGAGCGCGTCGGGGATGGAGTGGTTGACCGCAATGAACTCAAGGTCGAAGGGGCCAAACTTCTCGCGCCCACCCTCGCGCACGGTAAGCGAATACGGCTGGATGCGATGCTCCTTGAGCTTGGCCTCGATGAGGGCCAGCGTGAGAGCGGAACCGACGAGCGGGATGTCGGAGCGGAGCCTCAACAGGTACGGCACAGCGCCGATGTGGTCTTCGTGACCGTGAGTCAGCACCACCGCCAGCACGTCGTCGAGTCGGTCTCGGATGGGCGTGAAGTCCGGCAGAATCAGGTCGACGCCGGGCTGGTGCTCCTCGGGAAACAGTACGCCGCAGTCGACAATGAGCAGCTTGCCGTCCATTTCGTAGACGGCCATGTTTCGACCGATCTCGCCCAACCCGCCGAGTGGCGTGATGCGCAGGGTGCCGGCTTCGAGGGCGGGCGGGTCAAATATGTCGTTGGGCATGACTCTCATTCGTGAGTGGCCCAGAACTGCTAGCGCGTGGTGCCGGCAATCTTGGGGAGGGCTCCCCCGGCCGCAGCGTTACGGTCGGGACGGAAATTGCTGAAGTCGACCCCGTCGACGTTGGTCACCAGAGCAAGCTCGTCTTCGATCGTGGCGGCCTCGCTCTCTTCGGGGCCCACGAGGGGAAGGCGCACGCGCGGGGTGCTGATGCGCCCCAGTCCGTGCAGCACGTACTTGGCGGCAACGGTGCCCGGCACGTGCGTCATCACCGCACGAACGAGCGGCTCGAGCTTCTTGTGCTCGGCCGTGGCCGTGGCGAGGTCACCGGCGTTAACCGCGTCGACAATCGTTCGGTAGGGGCGCGGCGCAATGTTTGCCGTGACCCCGATGAGTCCCGAAGCACCAATGGCGAGGTGCGGCAGGATGTTGGCGTCGTCCCCCGAAAAGTAGATCAGGTCGGTCTGGTTGAGCACACGGGACACCTCAGCGAAGTCGCCCTTGGCATCTTTGACCGCACGGATGTTGGGGTGGTGCGACAGACGCAAAATCGTTTCGTAGTGAATGGGAATACCCGCACGCCCCGGAATGTCATAGACGAGCATGGGCAGGTCGGTGGCATCGGCAATCATGCGGAAGTGCGGGAGCACGCCCGCCTGAGTTGGCTTGTTGTAGTAGGGAGTCACCGCCATGATGGCGTCGGCGCCGGCCTGCGCGGATTCCTGGGCGAGCTTGATCGCGTGGGCCGTCTCGTTGGGCGGGCCACCCATGATGATCTTGGCGCGAGAACCGGCCACCTTCTTGGCCACCTCGACGAGCTTGATTTTCTCGGCGTCGGTGAGGG
>JAIOXH010000060.1 GCA_021741765.1 Aurantimicrobium sp.
CCGACGCCACACCCGTCGACGCGGCCAAGCTCGGCCACATCGAGTTTGATCGCGTGACGTTCAAGTACCCCGGCGCCGGAGACGATGAACGCCCCACGCTCACTAACGTTTCTCTGTGCGTTGAGCCGGGACAGTTCGTGGCGTTTGTCGGGCCGTCGGGCTCGGGCAAAACCACGCTGTCTTACCTGGTGCCACGGTTCTTTGACGTGGCGTCTGGCCGAGTTGTTTTTGCCGGAACCGACGTGCGCAAACTCACGGCCGCGTCGCTCATCGCCAACATCGGCATCGTGAGCCAAGAGACGTACCTTTTTCACGCGTCGATTGCCGAGAACCTGCGCTACGCCAAACCGGATGCCACCGACGATGAACTGGTGAGGGTGGCCAAGGCGGCAAACATCTACGACACCATTGCGTCGTTCCCGTTGGGCTTCGACACGGTCGTTGGCGAGCGCGGCTACCGCTTGAGCGGTGGCGAGAAGCAGCGGGTGGCCATCGCCCGGGTTCTGCTCAAAGATCCGAGCGTGCTCATCCTCGATGAAGCTACGAGCTCGCTCGACACCGTCTCCGAGCGCATTGTGCAAAAGACCCTCGACAAGGCCGCGCGCAATCGCACGACCATCGCCATTGCTCATCGCCTGTCGACAATCGTCAACGCCGACGTGATCTTTGTGATTGACGGCGGACGCGTGGTCGAGCAGGGAACGCACGCCCAGCTGATGAAGACGCGGGGGCTCTATTCGAAGCTGGTGGCCGAGCAGGATTCCGTGAGCAGCCCGCCCGCCGCGCGCACACGGGTTCGGTCGACGGCACCGGTGCGCAAGAATAGTTAGCGGATCACGCACCTCTCAATCACCCTCCGCCGGCGCCTTCCCTTCTTGATTGGATTCACCTCGTGGAATACACGCAACTTGGCAACCTGACGGTGTCTCGCATCGGCCTGGGCTGCATGGGGATGTCGCACATCTACACCGGACACAAGCAGCCGGATGCCGACTCCATCGCCGTGATTCACCGGGCGCTGGACATGGGCGTGACGCTGATTGACACCGCCGAGATCTACGGTCCTGAGAAAAACGAGGTGTTGGTGGGCAAGGCCATCAAGGGGCGCCGCGACCAGGTGGTTTTGGCATCCAAGTTCGGGCTGCGCTCGAACGTGGGGCGCCCCGCTCCCGACAGTTCGCCCGAGAATATCCGCGTTGCTGTTGAGGGCTCGCTCAAACGCCTCGACGTTGATTACATCGACCTCTACTACCAGCACCGCGTCGACAAGACGGTACCCATCGAAGACGTGATGGGCGTGCTCGTTGAGCTGATCGACGAGGGCAAGATCGGCCACATCGGACTGTCGGAGGCGGGTCAGGCCACCATTCGGCGAGCGCACGCCGTGCATCCCATCACCGCGCTGCAGTCGGAATACTCACTGTGGACGCGCGATGGCGAGGACGGCACGCTCGATGTGCTGCGCGAGCTCGGCATTGGTTTTGTGCCCTATTCGCCGCTCGGCCGGGGCATGTTGTCGGCGAAGATCACCTCGCGCGACCAGCTCGACGACGACGACTGGCGCCTCACCAACCCCCGCTTTGTCGAGGACGTTTTCGACGAGAACCTTCGTCGCGTGCAGGAGATTGTTGCGGTGGGCGCCGAAGTGGGAGCCACCCCCGCACAGGTGTCGCTCGCCTGGCTGCTCGCCAAGGGCGCCGACTGGTCGCCCATCCCCGGCACCATTCGCATTCCGCACCTCGAAGAAGACCTCGCCGCGGTTGATGTCAGCCTCACACCCGAGCAGGTAAACCGTCTCGACAACATCACACAGCCCCTCGGCGATCACCACAGTGCTGCTCAAATGGCGATGTTTGATCGGTAG
The DNA here is from genome assembly GCA_021741765.1 of Aurantimicrobium sp. GTDB lineage: Bacteria > Actinomycetota > Actinomycetes > Actinomycetales > Microbacteriaceae > UBA963. The sequence continues at coordinate 1,865 of JAIOXH010000060.1, forward strand.
GCGATATCGGCCTTGTTGCCGACCAAGGGTTGGCCAACGTGCCCGTAGCGATATATCGTTAAGAGCACACCAAAACCGATCCCGAGACAACGGAGGTCAGCATGAAAGAGTCCTGGTTTAAGAATTCCGACGGCGCGCGGCTGGGCGCCTCCGCGTGGGAGACACTCGACGACCTGCGCAAGCAGTTCACGCGCAACGTCGACATGCGCATGAAGCGCGGTGACGTTCGTGCCGCAATCATTCGACTGCTCGCCGAGTCGCCCATGCACGGCTACCAAATCATCCACGAGATTCAGACGCGCAGCGGAGGCGTCTGGAAGCCCAGCGCCGGGTCGGTCTATCCCGCCCTGCAGCTTCTGGCCGATGAAGGCCTGATCACCTCGAAGGAAACCGCGGGTCGACGCACGCACACCCTTACCGAGGCCGGTCGCGCTGTTGCCGAGGCTGAATCGGCGACCACGGCACCCTGGGCCACCGGAAGCGATCGGGAAACCGGCCCGCGCGGGGCCCTCGCCATGGCCGGCATCTCGCTTGCTCGAGCAGCCGCCGAAGTGGCCCGTCGGTCGAAAGACGAGAAGATTCTCGAGGCCACGAGCATCATCGACGAGGCGGCGAAAAAACTTAAGGCGATGTTGGCGCAAGATTAGAGGGTGGCCACACCCAAATCAGGCATCGCCAGCGAGCCCCTGACAGCGCGCAGATCGCGCACGCGTTATCGACGCATCGTTCGCTTTGCTGCGCGCCAGTTGGTCTCGACGTGGTGGTTTGAACTTGTCCTCCCGCGCATCGGCCTGCGCGCCATTTCAGCCCGCACACGCACGCGCCGACTCACGCTGATCGCGCGTCGGTTCCACGGACTCGCCGTCGACCTCAGCGGCCTCATGATCAAACTGGGGCAGTTCATGTCAACGCGTCTGGATGTGCTCCCCCCGGTGATTACGAACGAGCTCATCGGCCTGCAAGACGAAGTGCCCGCGGTGCCGTTCGATGCCATTCGCGCCCTCGCCGAGCGCGAACTTGGCGTTCCGCTCGAGACGGCTTTCAGCTCGGTGGATCCCGAACCGCTGGCTGCCGCATCGCTAGGCCAAGTGCACCGGGCCGTACTCTCCGTGAGCGACCAAGAGTTCACCGGACTAAAGGATGTGGTGATCAAAATCCAGCGCCCGGGAATCGACACCGTGGTGGCCGTGGACCTCATGGCCCTGCGCCGCGTGGCCGGGTGGCTCAGTCGCATTCGCCTGATCAACCGGCGGGCCGACATGCCGCGGCTCATGGAGGAGTTCGCCACCACCTGCCTCGAAGAGATCGACTATCTCAACGAGGGGGCCAACGCCGAGCGCTTTGGTCAGAACTTTGCCGATAACCCGCGCGTGCGCGTGCCCGAGATGGTGTGGGAGCGCTCCACGCGCAGAGTTCTCACGCAAGAAGACGTGACCGATATCAAGATCACTGACGTCGACGGGTTGCGGGCCGCCGGTATCGATCCGCACGAGGTTGCCGACGAGTTTGCTCGCATAATGCTCGACCAGGTGCTCATGGACGGCTTCTTTCACGCCGACCCGCACCCGGGCAACGTATTCGTGCAGCCACTAGCGCCGGCCGCTGGCCAGACCGAGCCGAACTGGCGGCTGACGTTCATCGACTTCGGCATGATGGGGCAGGTGCCGGCGGGGCTCGCCAAGGCGCTGAGGTCAACGCTGATCGCTGCCGCGTCTCGCGACGGCGCGGGAATGATTGAGGGCATGCGCGAGGTGGGCGTACTAATGCCGAGTGCCGACACCGTCGAACTCGAGCGCGCTTTCATCAAGCTGTTCGACCGGTTTGGTGGGCTCGGTTTTGCCGAGCTCCAGAAGGTCGACCCACAGGAGTACCGGGCGTTCGCCAAGGAGTTCGCCGACGTGGTTCGGGCGCTCCCGTTCCAGTTCCCCGAGAACTTCCTGCTCGTCGTGCGAGCTCTTTCGCTCATCTCGGGCATGTGCAGTTCGCTCAACCCCGAGTTCAACCTGTGGAACGCCGTCGAGCCCTACTCGGCAAAGCTCGTGCGAGCCGAGGGCGGCAACTTTGTGCGGGCATTCCTCGGCGACGGCCTGTCGACGCTGCAACTGGCCGCCAAACTGCCCAAGCGCATCGATGCCCTCATCTCCCGCGCCGAGGCGGGTCAGCTTTCCGTGCGATCACCCGAACTCGAGCGCCGAACCCGAACCCTCAACCGCACCCTGCGTCGCGTGATTTCGGCTGTGCTCTTTGCGGCCCTCTTTGTGGGCGGACTCATCGTGCTCGATCGCAACGAGACTCTCGGCATCGTTCTGCTTGCCGTCTCGGGCCTCCCCCTGCTGCACGCCCTCTTTGCCGGCGTGTTCTCGCGGCGAAGCCCGTTGCCCTAGCCCGCGGTTGACAACGGGCCGGGGGCGCTCCGGCGCAGTCGACTCTCTATGCCGACAACCGCGCCATTACGGACTTGAGCAGAGCCACGGCGTCGGCCGGCAGGGGCACATGTGCGAGTTGTGGCCCGTTGCGGATGGTCTCCGCCAACGTGTAGCGAAAAGCGAGAGCAATGAGTTCCGACGCCACCGTGGCGACATCACGTGTTTGTTCTTCGGTTTCTTCTGACGGCGCATCTCGTCGCAGCCTGAGGTAAAGAATCTCTTCCACCTTCTTGTGCACGGTTGCGAAACGTTCCCGCTGCTTGGCCATGAGCGAGGGATTGGAGCTCAACAGCTTCAATCGGTTGAACTCGAGCTCTTTGTGTTCGACCAAGTGGTCGGGAACTTTGATGACTCCGATTAACTCGCCCAGGATGTCCGGGTTGTGCGAGGCAATGAATTCGCGCGTCTTGATTTCGTCAATTTCGGGAAAAAAATGACCGAGGATCGCATTGTCTTTGGTTCCGAAATAGTTGAAGAACGTGCGGGCTGAGACACCGCTCGCCGCACAGATCATTTCAACCGTGACGTGTTCGAGTCCGTGCTCAAGTGCCAGGGCAACAGCTTGTGTTTCAATGTTCAGCGCTGTTGCGGCGGCGCGACGCTGACGGAGAGTCTGTTCCCCCTCACCAGTCATGCGGTGTCCCTTCGTCTACTCGTAGCGTAGCGATTCGATGGGGTTCTGTTTTGCTGCCCGTCGAGCCGGGAGGGTTCCCGAAACAAACGCGATGGCCATGATCAGAATGATGATTCCTGCGATTGACGCGGGGTCAAACAGCAGGATGTTGAGACCGGGTAGCGCTGCGAGCGGACCCGCAGCGAGTCCTGCACTGAGGGCGGTACCCAGCAACACGGCCACCAGCGCACCGAGTGCACTGCCGAGGAATCCGATGAACGTTGCTTCGAGGCTAAAAAGTGCGAAAACACGGCTGCTGCGCATTCCCATTGCTTTCATCAGCCCGATTTCGCGCGTGCGTTCCTGAACACTCATCAAGAGGGTGTTCACAATTCCGAACGACGCAGCGAGCAGCGCAATGATGGCAAAGGCGTTGAGCACACCCACAATTCCTGCGATCACTGTGGTGATTACTCCCAGCTGATCTTGAATGGTCTGAACGCTGAATCCTTCGTCGACGACTTTCTGCTTGAGCGCACTTACGTCCTGAGCAGGTAGCGAGGCATCGAAGCGCGCTGTGGCGATGGCGTAACGCGGGTTCAGGGTTTGAATTCCCGCCATCTGCAGATCTGCTGCGGAATTGGTGAGCGCCTGGTTAATTCCCGCACCGCTGGCCAACAGACTTGTCTGAGCCACACCAACAACTGTCGCATCTACCGTGTGCTTCTGCCCCAAAATGTCGGTCAGCCCCAGGGAGACCTGCTGACCCACTGCGTCCTCGCCGGTGGCGTAACCCAAAGGCTCGAGGTAGTCAGACGGCAGTACGACCTGATTCTCGGTTGATCCGCTGGAAAGCTGTTCGCCAGCCACCAGGTCTGCCTTGGTGATTGATGACGCGGGGTTGGCCGTGAACTCGTACTTGGTTCCGTCACCGTTCTGAATGTAGTCAAATGCCACACTCCGCACGGGTGAGACCTTGGTCAGTCCCTCGGTAGCCGAGAGTGTTTCAAGATCCGCCTCGGTGAGAGCACCACCCGCGGCGAGCGGGCCTGCACTGGTTCCGTCTGATGCGGTTGAGGTTTCGGGGTCGTACTCGGCCGGGCCGTCAGTGGGGTTAGCCTGAGCGCCGCCAGAAATGATGAAGACATCATTAGCGCCGAGCGAAGCAACCTGCTTGGTGACATAGTCGGTGACTCCGGCGCCAACGGCCGTGGTGAGCGTGAGGGTGAAGGCGCCAATGAACAGCGCCAGAACTGTGAGAGTGGTCCTGAGTTTGCTGCGAAATGTGTTTGCCACCGCCGAAGCGAGAAGGTCTGAAGTCTTCATGAGTTATGCCTTTACCTTTTTGTTCGAGAGTGAAGGAACGATTTCGCCGTCTTTGAGGTAGACGCGACGATCACAGCGGGCGGCCAGCTCCTCGTCGTGAGTAACGATGACGAGAGTGATTCCGTTCTTCTTGTTGAGTGCGAAGAGGGTGTCTTCAACAACCCCACCGGTTGCGGAGTCGAGGTTTCCCGTGGGCTCGTCCGCGAAAATCACCGCGGGCTCGTTGATCAGCGCTCGGGCAATCACGACGCGTTGCTTCTGACCACCGGAGAGAGTGGTGGCTTTCTTGGCGGACTTTGACTCGAGTTCAAAATTGGCCAGGATCTGGAGCCCTCGTCGCTTGCGCTCGGAACGCCTGATACCCGAAATCTTGAGTGGCAACACCACGTTGTCGAGAACGGACGTGTTGGGGGTGAGAAAGAACTGCTGAAAGACAAAGCCGAATTTCTTGTTCCGGAAGTTGCTGAGCTCACGCTGCTTCATGCGAAGCGCGTCGCGGCCCTCGACCTCGAGGGCCCCTGAGTCGGGCTTGTCGAGGAGTGCAATGAGGTGCATCAGTGTTGATTTTCCTGATCCACTCTTTCCCACAATGGCGACTGATTCGCCCTGTGCCACCTGGAAGGAGACATCCTTCAAGGCGTCGAAACGGTTGGCTCCAGAGCCGTACGACTTTGAGATGTTTTTCGCATCGATGATGAGATTGCTGCCCATTTTTGCTTCCTTATCGTCGGGGTTGATTCACCCTACGATTAACTTGCAGTCTCTGCAATTTTAATATGCAGAATCTGCAAAATTGTGTGAGAACGCACAGAATCCCCGTCGCACCGGGCTGCCCGTGCGCGGGTCGCATGAAATGCATTGAGGAACCCCACGAAGTCTGGTGAAATGAGTTCGCAGAGCAAAGGAGCTCCCCATGTCGTCACAACCGCCCACGCCGGGCCTGCGTTATTGCTTCACCATCCGCGCCGAAGTCGACAGTTGGATGGAGGTCGGCAAGAGCGGCAGCGGAACGCTGTACTTCATTCCGATCACAGGCGGCCAGGTGCGTGGCGAGGGATTCGAGGGCAAAGTGTTGCACGGCGGTGGCGACTGGGCCACCATGCGCAGCGACAAAGACGTGCTCGAGGTTGAGGCTCGGTATCAGATTCAGCTCAACAACGGTGTCGTCATCGACATCATCAACACCGGGCTCACCCGCTACGCGAAACCGGGAACCCTCGCGATTGAGTACTTCATGACTCGCCCGCACTTTCGAGTGGCACACCCCGACTACGACTGGATGACGAAAGCCGTCTTTGTGGGCCAGGCCGACAGCAAGCCTGACGCAACCGAGATTCACATTTTTGAAGTTGTGAACGGCGCGTGAGCAACCCGTCGTCACCCCTCGACGGATCTGCGGTTGACCTTGCTGCCGCGATCCGCGGCGGCGTAATCTCTCCCGTTGAAGCGATGGAGCTCACCCTCGAACGGATTGACGCTCGCAATCCCGACCTTAACGCCGTGATCTGGCTCGACCGCGAGCAAGCCCTGGCAGCCGCGCGGGAATCTGAGCAGCGGCTTTCTTCGGGTAACGACATGCGTCCTTTCGAGGGGGTTCCGCTGCCGCTGAAGGATTTCGTCAACGCGGTGGGGCAGCCCAACACCATGGGTTCTCGGGCCATCGACGACGCACCGGCGCAAAAAGATGAGCTCGTTGTGAGCCTCTTTCGCAACGCGGGCTTCTCGTTCGTGGGTCGCACCAACACCCCCGAATTCGTCACCTTGACCGACACGGTCAACTCCCGCTACGGCGCCACGTGCAATCCGTGGAACTTGGAACGGTCGGCCGGCGGGTCATCGGGTGGCGCCGGATCTGCTGTTGCGGCAGGACTCGCCACCGTCGCACACGCCTCCGATGGTGGCGGCTCCATCCGCGTCCCGGCATCCATGAACGGTCTCGTGGGGTTCAAGCCAAGTCGCGCCCGAGTGCCCTCCGAGTTTGGGCATTGGTTCTTCGCCTCAACCGATGGCGTGCTCACGCGCACCGTGGGAGACTCGGCAGCACTATTGGATGTCCTCGCGCCCGGCGAGCGCACCGGCTGGTTTGCGACGCAGCCGCCTGCCCGACCCTTTGTTCAAGAGCTTCACCCGGCAGAATCGGGTTTGCGCATCGGCGTCCTTTCCTTATCGAATGTCGGCGTCGACGTCGACGATGACTGCGTTGCTGCCGCCGACCTTGCGGCTCGCCATCTCGAAAAACTC
>JAIOXH010000061.1 GCA_021741765.1 Aurantimicrobium sp.
CTCAACATCAACGTGAATCCACTGGTGGTCGTCGGTGGCATCGGCGAATGTGTTGATGCGGTCTTGATCAACGGTGATCCATTCGGAGAAGCCGAGGTCGGCGCCCTCCATGCCGCGAAGTTCGGCAAAGGTTACTGAGGTGGTCATGATTTCTCTTTCTTTGTTTTTGGTTGGGGTGAAAACTTTCTGAACTAGACGAAGGCGCCCTTGCCGGTGATGGCTCGGCCCACAACAAGACTGTTGATCTCGTGCGTGCCCTCGTAGGAATAGACGGCCTCGGCGTCGGCAAAGAAGCGCGCCACATCGTTTTCGAGCAGGATTCCGTTTCCGCCGGCAACCTCGCGAGCCAGCGCCACGGTCTCGCGCAGCTTGAGACTCGTGAACATCTTTGTCATGGCCGAGTTCTCGTCGGCGTAGGCACCGGCGGCCTCCCGTTCCGCCAGTCGAACCGTCATGGCCAGCGACGCCGTCAGGTTGGCGAGCATCATTGACAGCTTCTCCTGCACGAGCTGGAAGTGAGCCACCTTCTTGCCAAACTGATCGCGCTTAGTCGTGTATCGAACAGCGGCCTCGTAGGCGCCGGCCATGGCGCCACAGGCAATCCACGCAACGATCGAGCGCGTATTGCCTAGCAGCCGTGCCACATCCGCGAACGAGTTCACGTTGGCCAGTCGAGTGTCGTCGCTCACCTTAACGTCGTTGAGCACGATGTCGAAGTTCTGCATGATGCGCAGCGAGATCTTGCCCTCCATTTTGGTCAGCGTCACGCCGGGAGCGTCCTGAGGAACGAGGAACACCTTGACTTCGCCGTCGGCGGTGTCGCGCGCAAAGATGGCGAGCGTATTGGCCCAGCCAGCGCCCCCGATCCAACGCTTGGCGCCGTTGATGGTCCACGTGTCACCGTTGCGCGTGGCCGTGGTCGACAGCCCGCGAGCGATGTCGGAGCCGTGCTCGGGCTCGGTGAGGCAAAAGACGCCAAACATCTCGAACGTCTGCACCAGCGGATCCCACTTCGCTACCTGCTCGGGCGAACCCCCCAGCCGGATGGTGGTGCGAAAGAGACCGGCGACGGCTGTGTAGAACGTGGCCATCGATGTGTCGCACCGTGCGAATTCAAAGGTGCGAAATCCGTCGAAAAGTTTGCTGGGTGTCTGGCCGGCATTGGTGATTTCGGCTGGATTCATCATGCCGAGATCAACGAGGTCGGGAATGATCTGCGTCGGGAACTCGTCGCGCGCCCAGTACTCGCTGAGGAGAGGCTTGACCTTTTTCTCAAGCGTGGCGCGCAATCGGAGCAGGGCGGCCTGCTCGGCCGGCGTCAGCAGGTCGGCAAAATTGAGCGGGTCGGTGGCCCCGAAAAGGTCTGACATTAGGCGAGCCCCAGGAGGCGTACGGCGTTGTCTTTGAGGATCTTGGGGCGAACCTCATCCTTGATGGTGAGGTTAGCGAAGTCGCCCAGCCAACGGTCGGGCGTGATGAGCGGGAAGTCGGAGCCAAAGAGCACCTTGTTCTGCAGAATCGAGTTGGCCTGGCGAACCAGGTTCTCGGGAAAGTACTTGGGCGACCAGCCGCTGAGATCAATCCACACGTTGGCCTTGTGAGTGGCCACGGCAAGTGCCTCGTCTTGCCAGGGCACCGACGGGTGTGCCATCACAATGTCGAGGCCCGGAAAACGCGCGGCGAGGTCGTCGAGCAACATGGGGTTGGACAACGACAGGCGCAGTCCTCGCCCGCCGGGGAGCCCCGAGCCGATGCCGGTCTGGCCGGTGTGAAAGATGACGGGAACTTCCATCTCATCAATCACCGAGAAGAGTGGCGAGAACGCTTCGACACTCGGGTCGAAGTTCTGCAGGGTGGGATGAAACTTGAACCCGCGAACGCCGTGCGTCTCAAACAGGTCTTTAGCGCGATCCACCGCGCGCGAACCCTGCAGGGGGTCAACCGAGCCGAACGGAATCAGAACGTCGCTGTTGCGAATCGCTCCGGCCACAATTTCCTCGGTGGAGTTGGGGGAGTGGCCGAGGGATGTGGTGGCATCCACGGTGAAGACGACAGCGGCCATCTTGCGCTCACGGTAGATCGCAGCGATGTCGTCGAGGGTGGGCCGGGGGCCCTCAGTCTTGAAGTACTTACTCGCAGCTTCGACGAGGTCGTCGGTGAGCGCGTTGTGACCGTGGTCATCTACCTCAATGTGTACGTGCGTATCGATGGCCGTGAGGTTGGCCACATCCAGATTGAGTTCGTAGCGCACGACGCCTACTTCGCCGGCTCGCGTACGAGGTCTTCGGGCAGCGGGGGCATGCGCTCGCCCACCGACTGGGCAGAGCCGGCAAGCGGGCCGGCGAACGCGGCGACGAGGTCGCCGTACGACCAGCCACCCTCGTGGTACTCGGTCACCGCAGCGTCGGGGTGCGTATAGACCTGCAGGCGGTCGCCACCGATTCCAATAGCCTGGCCCGTGAAGGCGGCAGATTCGTCCGAAGCGAGGAAGGCCACGAGCGGGGCCACATCGCCGATGGTGCCGAAACCCAGCGTCTTACGGAAGAAGTCGGGCATAGTCTCGCCCTTGGTGTCTGCCTCGATGGCCGCAGCAAAGTAGGGCACGGTCGCGGTCATGGCCGTGGCCGCCACGGGAATGACGGCGTTGACCGTGATGCCTGCCTTTTTGAGTTCGAGGGCCCACGTGCGTACCATTCCCACGATGCCTGCCTTGGCCGCCGCGTAGTTGGTCTGACCAAAGTTGCCACGCTGGCCGGTGGGCGAGCCGATGCAGATGATGCGACCGGCAACCTCGTTATCGCGCATGTAAATGGCGGCTTCGCGAACGCAGGTGAACGTTCCCTTGAGGTGCACGTTGATCACGGCGTCAAAGTCGTCATCCGACATCTTCCACAGCACGGTGTCGCGAAGGATTCCGGCGTTCGTGACCATGATGTCAAGGCGGCCAAATTCTGCGATGGCGGTGTCGATAAGCTTTTTGGCGGTCTCGGTCGAACCCACCGCTGCAATCACGGCAACGGCTTTTCCGCCAGCGGCTTCGATGCTTGCGACAGCGGCGTTGGCCACCTCGGCGTTGACATCATTGATTACCACGGAAGCACCCTGGGCGGCGAGTTCCTGAGCGTACGCAAGACCGAGGCCCTGGCCGCTTCCGGTGACGACGGCTACTTTGCCTGCGAGTGACATGTTTCTCCTTGGGTGCGTGCGATTTTTGGGGCTCGTGTTCGAGCGGTGATGGTCATAATGTGGTTCGCGTGGGGGCAAACAGTTGTTACCCTCAATCCATGTCACCTCAAATGCTTTAAAGTGTCAATGGTTTATATTTTTAACTATAACTCGGGCGCGAGCAAGCGCCGAGCATATTGTTTTGAGCGACATAACAAGCGCGACAGGAGCTGAGCCATGACCGAAACCGGGGTCGCACGCTTTAGCGCGTCGGAGCTTGCCCAAGAAACGATGTTCTTGCTCGCACGGGCGCGAGCCATGGGTACGGGGCGCGCAAATATCGCCTTTCGTGATCTCGGCCTAAAAGCCCGAAGCTATGCCGTTCTCTCGCTCGCTGCCAGCGGCCTCGAGCCCACACAGCGAGAACTCGCCGAATTCCTGTCGCTCGATGCGAGCCAGATTGTTGCCTTGGTGGATCTGCTTGAGAAAGCGCGGCTCGTCAATCGGCGCCCCGCTCCTCGCGATCGACGCACGAACGTGATTGTTGCCACGCCGGAGGGCGTTCGGGTTTACGAGCGCGCACGTGATGCTGCCAGCATGTCTGAGTCCGAATCGCTGACGGTCCTGTCGATCTCGGAGCGGGAAGAGCTGCGCCGGCTGCTCTCGAAAATCACCCTCTAGCCTTTTCCGAGGCAAAAACGCTAGTCAGGTGATTAGTCGGCGCCAGCGGAGTGCATAAAATAGAAAGATGGCAGGCCAGAGTATTTCTACTAAAGATCGACTGATCAATACCGTCTCCGAAATGTTGGACGGCGACAATCCTCAGCACATCCTCGTCGAAGACGTTCTCACCGTCTCCGGGGTAGCGCGCGGCTCGCTCTATCACCACTTTGGTGACTTTCCTGCACTGATTGAGGCCACGCTCGTTCGTCGGTTCAGCGCGGGGGTTGACTACACGAACGCCGTGATGCACGAGATTGCGGCAAACTCTTCGTCAGCCGACGACTACTGGGCGCAAATGTACGAGATGTCGAACGATGCCCAGCACCCGCATCGCGAACATCGGCGTTCAGAGCGCCATCGCATTTTGGGCATGGCTGGCTCAAACGCTCGATTCCGCGAACTGCTCTCCGTCGAGCAGGAACGACTGACCGTGACCCTGATGGATGCCATCCACATGGCCCAAGAAAAAGGCTGGGTTCGCAGCGATGTCGATGCGCGGGCCATCGCCGTCTTCCTGCAGGCCTATACCCTCGGACGCACGGTTGACGATGTTGCCGTGAACCATCTCGACCCGGATGCGTGGACGTTGCTGATCAAAGTCGTCACGGGCCCACTCGCCAACTAACATCGCTGGCTGAGTAGTCGCGAAGCGACGGGCATCGCTGGCTGAGTAGTCGCGAAGCGACGTATCGAAGCCACGTAAGGTTTCGATACGGCCTGCGGCCTACTCAACCGGCAACATGGCCGCTTGCCAACTAGGCGAAGCGCTTGCGCAGGTCGGCCTTGCGAATCTTGCCGCTAGCCGTGCGCGGAAACTCGTCGACGACGATCACGTTCTTCGGCATCTTGTAGCGCGCCACCCGATTGTCGAGGTGGGCACGCACCTCCTCGAGCGTCACGGTTGCTCCGCCGGCCATCGTAAGGATGGCCCACGGTACCTCACCCCACTTGTCGTCGGGAACGCCGATCAGGGCGACGCCGGTGACGCCCTCGAGCTCGAAGATGATCTGCTCGATTTCAGCTGGGTAGATGTTCTCGCCGCCCGAGATGATCATGTCTTTGATGCGGTCGGCAACGAACAAGAAGCCATCAGCATCGAGGTAGCCCATGTCGCCGGTCTTGAACCAGTTGCCGTCAACGAACGAATCGCGACTCGCCTCGGGCTTGTTCCAGTACTCGGCGATCACGTTGGGACCGCGGAGTTGGATCTCGCCCACCTCGCCCACCGGGGATTCCAGATTCTGCTCGTCACGAATGCGCATGTCGACGAAGTAGTGGGGCAAGCCCGACGAACCGGCCTTGGCTCGACTGTACTGCGGGGGCATGCTGCTGGCCCCGGGCGACGACTCGGTCATTCCGTAGGAGAGCGTGAAGGCGAGGCCGCGCTCTTCGTAGGCGTTGAGTACGCGGGCCGGCACGGCGGAACCGCCGCACGTCATGTGGTGCACGCTCGAGAGGTCGGTGGTCGCCCAATCAGGGTGCTCACACATCATCTGATACGTGGTGGGCACGCCGGCGAGCATGGTGATGTGGTACTTCTCGATGAGCATGAGGGCGCGACCAGGATCAAACCCGGCCTCGAGCACGATGGTGCCGCCCTTGATGAGCATGGGTAGGGCACCCATGCCGAGAGACGCCACGTGAAAGAGCGGCGAGATCATCAGCGACATCTCTCTGGAGGTGACATCGAAGTCGACGAGCGCGTTGATGGTGTTCCACAAAAAATTTCCGTGCGTGAGCACGGCGCCTTTGGGGTGGCCGGTGGTGCCTGAGGTGTAGAGGATCAGCGCTGGGTCGTCGTGCTTCACGGTCTCATCGATGAACTCGGTGGATGCTTCGGCTGTGAATTCGGCGAGCGTGATCACGCCGGCTTCGTGTGGTTCACCCTCGGCCTGCACGAGTCGGAGGGACATTCCGGCGGAGCCCTGCACCGCCAGGTGTGCCAGCGCGCCCGAATGGATGAGCAGGCTCGCGCCGCTGTCATCCAACGCATAGGAGACCTCGGCGGGTGCAAGTCGGGTGTTGAGCGGCACAAAAATGGCGCCGAGCTGCGTCGTGGCCAAGAAGGTGACCAAAAAGCTCGGGTGGTTCTCGCCGAGGTAGGCCACGCGCGTGCCGCGCACCACACCCGCGTCGCGGAGCGCGTGCGCTAGTTTGTTGACCTGGACGTAGAACTCGTCGTACGTGGTGGACACGTCGTTAAAGATGAAGGCCGTCTTGCCGGCAGCCTTGACCCGGCGACGGTTTGCCCAGGAGCCAATGCCCTGATTCTCCATTGAACAGACGTCCTTTCAGCCGGCCCCGTCGCCACATGTGCGAGGGCTATCGTCTCGGTAATGCTATCCGGCAAATTCGTTGACAAAAACAATAATTCTTGTTTTCATGGATTTAACCCGCTGGTTTCCCGCACGTTGCGTGAGTATTTCCCGGGGCTCAACGAGAAAAGAGAAACCATGATTGCAACGCAGGCCGCAGTCGTTCACGAAAACGGTGGAGAGTTTGTTATTCAGGACGTGACTCTGGATGACCCCGGCTTTGGTGAGGTGCTGGTGCGCAACATCGCTACCGGCGTGTGTCACAGTGACATGTTTGTGCAGGGTGGCATGGTCGACATGCCTCGCGTGCTCGGCCACGAGGGTGCTGGTGTCATTGAGGCCCTAGGGCCCGGGGTCAACACGCTGAAGGTTGGCGACAAGGTCATTATGGGTTTCAATTCGTGTGGCACCTGCAACAACTGCCTGTCAGGAAAGCCGTACTCGTGCGAATCTTTCCTTCTGCTCAACATGTTCGGTCGTCGCTTGGACGGCTCGACCAACATAACCGCAGCTGACGGCAGCGCAGTAAGCGGAAACTTCTTTGGTCAATCCTCGTTCGCGCGCCATTCCATTGCCAACGTTCGCAACGTGGTGAAACTTCCTGACAGCATCCCCGACAAGCTGCACAAGATTATGGGGCCGTTCGGTTGCGGCATCCTCACGGGCGCCGGAACCGTAATCAATGCTCTGAGGGTGCGCCCCGCTTCTTCGATTGTTGTGTTTGGCGGCGGCGGCGTGGGCTTAGCGGGAGCCATGGCCGCCCTGGCATCGGGGGCAACCACGGTGATTGTTGTGGACCTCAATGATGACCGGCTCGCACTGGCGAAGACCCTGGGCGCTACCCACACGTTCAACGGTGCCGATGCCAATCTCAAGGAGAAAATCATCGAGGCAACCGGTGGCGGGGCTCACTACGCCATGGACACCACGGGAAATATGAAGGTGGTACGCCTGAGCAACGACATCCTTCGGATCGGTGGGACCACGGCCCTGGTGGGGTTGAGTGTTCCGGGAACTCCTGTGGAGCTCGACCACATGGGAATGCTTGACGGCCGCAACATTATTGGCGTGGTGGAGGGTGCCGCGGTGCCCCAGGTGTTCATCCCGGAGCTAATCGACCTTTATCATGCGGGCAAATTCCCATTTGACAAGATGGTGAAGGAATATCCGTTCGCCGACATCAACATGGCCTTTCACGACAGTCATGTCGGAACGACAGTCAAAGGTGTGGTCGTCTTCTAGTCCACCGGCGATGCATTCGGGTCTTGCTAAGAAAATCCAACACCGGCAGTTCGTCGACGGGGTGAGCTTCACACTCGGCTACGTTCGACTAGGGAAGTGACCGCTCTGGGTTGCTCACACGCGAAAAGAAAGGGCGCCGCCAGTTATGGCTGACTCAACTCCTACCTATACCAACCGTTTCCTCGCTGAGGTCTTCGGAACCTTCGTTCTTGTCTTTGGCGTGGGCGGCGCGGCACTTTTTGCCACCATCTTCGGCAGCAGCCAGAATGGCTACAACGGTGCCGGCTTCTTGGGTGTCGCCTTGGCCCTGGGGCTCTCCGTTATGGCCGCCATGTACGCCGTGGGTGGCGTTTCTGGCGGTCACTTCAACCCCGCCGTGACACTCGGTCTGGCCATCGGCCGCCGTTTCGCATGGCGCGACGTGCTCGGTTATGTCGTGGCTCAGCTCATCGGTGGTCTCATCGCATCGAGCGTGCTCTACATCGTGACCATGTTCGGACCCGACGGTTTGCTCACGTATCTGGTTGACGCTCGGTTTGGGTCGAACGGTTTCGGCGAAGGCACCGCTCTCAACTTCAGCCTCGTGGCCGCCATGATCATGACCACGGTCACCTCGGCCATCTTCGTGTGGGTGTTTCTCGGCGCGACGGATAAGCCAGCGACAGCAGCATTTGCCCCGATTGCCGTGGGCTTTGTGCTCGTCGTCGTGAGCATCATTTCGGTGCCCGTAACGGGCGGAGCCATCAACCCGGCTCTCTCGATCGCAAACGCCATCTACGGCGGCCAACTCGCACTCTCGCAGGTGTGGGTGTTCATTGTGTTCCCCATCGTTGGTGGACTCATCGCCGGCATCTCCTACGGACCGTTGTTTGGTCGCTCGGTGAAGAAGACTGAGACCAAGTCGGTTGTGACCTCGCCTGCCGCCGCTCCTGCGGCTACCGCTGCCAAGAAGCCCGCAGCACGCACCACCACTAAGAAGTAGTTCGCACGAACAACGAAACGCCGGCCC
>JAIOXH010000062.1 GCA_021741765.1 Aurantimicrobium sp.
GCCTCGGCTGCCGGCGGCCGAATCTATAAAGCCGAGACGGGCGAGTTTGCCTGGACAAAGGTCAACATGTTGCCCGAAGCCGCTCATGACCCGGTACTCGGAGTTTTGGGTGAGACCGCTGACGCGTTTCAGTTTCACTATGACAGTTTTGATCTGCCGAAAGACGCAGTTCTGCTGGGCGAAAGCGACGGCACCATCGAGGCGTTCAGAGTTGGGTCAAGCGCTTGGGCGACCCAATTTCACCCGGAGGTCGGACTTTCTCAACAGTTGGCTTGGCTCAGCACTTATCGCGGGGCTTTCCTTCGCGAGGGGATCGATATCGATGAGCAGATTGCCAAGTCACACGAGCTTGCGGCGAGCTACCGCAAGCAAGCGTGGGAACTCTCCGAGGCCTTTGCCAAGCAGGTGCTTATCTTCCACAGCCGATAGTTGGTGCACCCCCCGGGACTTGAACCCGGAACCCACTGATTAAGAGTCAGTTGCTCTGCCGATTGAGCTAGAGGTGCAGTTGGCTCGCAATTGCATTGCGAACCGGCTCAACATTACCAGCAGATGTGAGCCCTGCTGAAATCTGCTCAATGCCAGCACAGGTCGCCACGGGGGAACTGTCAATGCCGAGCCGTAGGCTGGTGGGGTGACTCGAACACACTTCACCATCGACGAGGACCTGAACCTCGCCCTGCGCCTCGCCGATGCGGCCGACGCCATCAGCCGAGAACGTTTTCTTGCGCAAGACCTGGTGGTGGAGGCCAAACCCGACCGCACCCCGGTGACCGATGCCGACAAGGCCATCGAGCGGGTCATCATCGACCTCCTCGGCAAGGAGCGCCCGGAAGACTTCATGCTCGGAGAAGAGTTTGGCGAGCAGGCTGGCACCGTTTCGGAGCACCCGGTGGTTACGGCAGACCACCCCCACCGTCAGTGGATCATCGATCCCATCGACGGCACGGCGAATTTCTTGCGGGGCGTTCCCGTTTGGGCCACGCTCATCGCACTCGCCATCGATGGCGACCCCGTGATTGGCGTGGTGAGCGCCCCCGCGCTGGGCAAGCGCTGGTGGGCTGCGGCCGACAACGGCGCGTGGGTAGATGAATCCGCCGATGCGCTGTCGCAGATTCCTCTCCCCGACAGTCTCACCGGCCTTTTGGGCGAGCCCATGGCGGCAAAGCCCGAGCCCCGCCGGCTTAGTGTCTCCGCCGTGAGCAACCTCGCAGACGCCTCGCTGAGCTACAACAACCTACAGCAATGGGATCAGGCCGGTTACCTCGACGAGCTCGTCGCTCTCTCGCGACGCGTCTGGCGCACGCGTGCGTACGGCGACATGTGGTCGTACATGCTGCTGGCCGAAGGTGTGCTCGATGCCGTGGCGGAGTTCGACCTCAAGCCCTACGACATGGCGGCGCTGATTCCCATCGTTCGTGAAGCCGGGGGGCGCTTTAGTTCGGTAGACGGACACAACGACTGCTGGCACGGCAGCGCACTGGCCACCAACGGCCACCTGCACAACGACCTGCTCGAGGCGCTCAAGCGATAATTTTTTCGCCGCTCAGCGTCAAATGTTAGTCTTCGCTTATGAGTATTGATCAGACAGCAATCACCACCATCGACGGAAAGGCCACCACTCTGGGCGCCGTGCGCGCACCCGTGACAATGGTGGTGAACGTCGCCTCAAAGTGCGGGCTGACCCCGCAGTACGGTGCGCTCGAGGCGTTGCAAGAGAAGTACGGCCCGCGCGGTTTTACGGTGCTCGGTTTTCCCTGCAACCAGTTCATGTTCCAAGAGCCCGGCAGCAACGCCGAGATCGAGACATACTGCACCACCACGTGGGGCGTAACCTTCCCCATGTTCGACAAGGTCAAGGTCAACGGCAAGGGCAAGCACCCGCTCTACAACGAACTGACGAAGACCGCGGATGCCGAGGGCAAAGCCGGCAACGTCAAGTGGAACTTTGAGAAATTCGTGATCTTGCCCAGCGGAGAAGTCAAGCGCTTCAGACCGACCACCGTTCCAGACGACCCGGCCATCATCGCCGTGATCGAGGCGAACCTCCCCGCTTAGCGTCTACGCAACCTTGCGTTTCGCGAGAGGAGATGAAACGCGCCATCTGAAAGTTTCAAAAAGCGACCTTTGAACTTGAACCCTTGACGACCCGCTGTGGTCGGGAGCGCAGATACTGGGCTGGCCAGTAATCCATTTCCGCTCCCAGGGCTACTGCCGCTCGAAACGTAAAGTGAGGGTCGCGCATGTGTTCGCGGCCAAAGTACACGGCATCTGCCTGGCCCGAGGTGACTATCTCATTGGCAAGCACCGGGTCTACGATGAGTCCCGCCGTTACCGTAGGCACGTCTGCATTTCTTTTTACTAGTTCGCTGAATGTCACCTGGTAGCTGGGTCCCGTTGGGATGGTGACGCCAATGACGTTTCCTCCCGTCGAAACGTCAGCCAAATCCGACCCGGATTCGTGACACCAACGAGCGACACTGCTGATTTCTTCGGGGGTGATCCCTCCTTCAGACCAGTCCGTAGCCGAGAAACGAACAAATACGGCAACGTCACTCCCAACTTCTGCGCGAACAGTCTCAACGATTTGGAGCAAAAGCCTTGCGCGGTTTTCCAAGGACCCGCCGTAAGCATCCTTGCGGGTATTCGACAGGGGGGAAAGAAACTCATGGAGAAGGTAACCGTGCGCTGCATGAATTTCAACGACCGTGAAACCGGCCTCAACACTGCGACGGGCTGCGGCACGGAAACTAGAAATGACTGACTCGATGTCGGCTGGTCCCATGACTCTCGGTGTTTTTGACTCAGCGTCAAACGGAATCTCAGAGGGCCCAATTACCTGCCATCCGCCTTCTTCCTCCGGCATCGCGCCCGAGGCTCCTGCATAGTTCCAATCGGGTCGAACCGAAGCTTTGCGGCCGGCATGGGAAAGTTGGATTCCGGCTACAGCCCCCTGGCTTTTGAGAAAGTCAACGATTTCTTTCCAAGCATCCCGCTGACTGTCATTCCAGATTCCACAATCGTGAACCGTAATCCGCCCCTCTGGAGCTACCGCAGTTGACTCAACCATGATGAGCCCCGCGCCGCCAACCGCCATCGCACCGAGGTGAACCGTGTGCCACGTGCGCGGAATTCCATCACGTTCGAAAATCGAATACTGACACATGGGAGGTACCCAGATTCGATTACGGATGTGCACACCCCGAATGGTCATGGGTGAAAAAAGATTAACAGGTGCGACGGCTTCGCCAAGGTCTTTCGTACTCACGATGCGGACACACGCTCCCAAACAGCCGCGAGGCCCTGTCCGCCGCCGATGCACATTGTCTCGAGCAGGAACTCTCCCTCGCGACGCACAAGTTCTCGAGAGCCCGTCGCCAAAATTCTTGCGCCCGTGGCGCCGATGGGATGCCCAAGTGAAATGCCCGAGCCGAGAACATTTGTGCGGTCCCAGTCGCTGTCGGTGAAGTTCCACTCTCGGGTCACGGCCAGCACTTGGGCCGCGAAGGCCTCATTTAGTTCTATGAGAGACATATCCCCGAGGGTCAGGCCTGCTCGCTCCAAGGCAAGTTGCGACGCCGGCACGGGCCCGATACCCATGCGGTGCGGCTCAACGCCGGCTCGCGCCCACGAGCGGAGGCGAACTATAGGAGTGAGGCCGTTCTTTTCAGCAATTTCCTGGCTCGTCACAATGCATACGGCAGCCGCATCGTTCTGGGTACTCGCATTTCCCGCAGTCACCGTGGACTCAGGATCTTGTTTGACCAAAATTGGTGAGAGGCGAGAAAGCTCGACCATAGTAGTTGCGCGCGGCGATTCGTCGACGCTGACAAGACTTTCTCGGCCCCGCGACAAAATCGAAACGGGAATGATCTCATCATCGAAGTTTCCGTTGTGGATGGCAGCGGCCGCGCGCGCCTGAGACCGCACGGCCAACTCGTCTTGCGCTTCACGTGAAATCTTGTATTCCCGGCGAAGATTTTCTGCCGTTTCAATCATTCCGCCGGGCACGGGATGGAACTTGCCACCCGCAGTCTGCCTCGCGCGGCCCAACGAGTCGTGCATGCGGATTCCTGAGGTGCCTCGAACGCCCCAACGTGCGTCCAACGTATACATCGGGGCTTGACTCATAGAATCAACTCCCCCGGCAATGACGATGTCGCTGACACCCGTCTGAACCTGCATGCACGCGTCTAATATGGCCTGAAGTCCAGAGCCACAACGACGATCAACTTGCAGCCCGCCGACCGTAAAGGGCAATCCGGCGTCGAGAGCCGCAACCCGACCAACCGGGGCTGCTTCCGCGCTGGGGTATCCCTGCCCCAGAATCACATCGTCTACCTGCGCCCCGTCGAGCTGAGTCCGCTCCATCAGTGCACGAATTGCGCAGGCCGCAAGTTCGGCCGGCGAGAGAGTCGAGAGAGCGCCTCCAAATCGGCCAATGGGAGTTCGGATGGGCTCGCAGATAACTACATCTCGCACGGTGTGCTCAGACCTCTCTTTTTTCAGCAACAGGGAACATTTAGCGTCTGATGACGCGTTAGTGAGAATTCAGTACTTTTGCGCTACCAAACACTGGGGCGCGCCATTTGCACGACGCGCCCCAGGATTTGGCGACAAAACTAAGCAGCGAGCTTTCGCAACTTCGCTCGTCGAGAGCGCTCGCCGATGAATCTGATGAAGAACTCAGCCATCAGCACAATCAACAGCAAGACGCCGATGAAGAGCTCCGAAACGAAAGCCTTGGCTCCCATTCCCGCGAGGCCAGCTGACAGAACGGCAATAATGGCGAACCCTAAGGCAACGTTGACCATAGAGCCGCGACCTCCTGCCAGGGAAATGCCTCCCACAAGAACAACACCCAAGGCGAGTATGAGCATGACTCCCAAGGCATCCGGGGCGGCTGACCCGCCACGTGCGCTCACTAGTGCTCCAGCGACAGCGCCACAACCGCCGGAAATTCCGAAGGCTACGATCATTCCACGCTTGTAACGAACACCGGCAGCGATGGCTTCCTGTCGTGCTCCACCCAGGGCGTAAAGCTCGCGACCCCATCGAGTTCGCGACAGGAAGATCCCGAGTCCGACCAAAATCAGAATTCCGATAATCGACAAAGGCGTGACGAAGAGAAGATCCAAGGCGAAAACATCCGTCTGAGTAATGTCACCCACACGAATGGCAAGGCCACCAGTGACCAGCCATGTCATACCCCTCAGTAGGATCAGCGTTCCCACGGTGAAGACCAGGGAATTGATGCCTAGCTTTGCAATCGCCCAACCTTGGAGCATGCCCAAGCCGATGCCCACGATGATGGCAATAATGACGGATACAACCAGTCCGAGCGGAGACAAGAACACCGCAACGGCACCGGAGAAAGCTGCCATTGACGCAATTGAGAGGTCGAATTCTCCCGCAATCATTGTTACAGCGAGCCCAGCCGCGATAACGCCCAGAGGGATGATCCGCTCTATTGTGGCATCAACGCGAAAATTTGGGTACAGGGCATAAATCACTGCGATAACAATGACCAACAGGATGAACTGCAGAAGATACCGCCTGAACCAGATTCCTACGGGTTTCATCGTGAACCAGCCTTTCTCAAGATGTGCAGAACTACGACAAGCGCTACGACAACGGCGCCGAGAACGAAGTACCTCGTTGCCTCGGGAACACCGGCGAGAACCATCACCTGTGTCGTCGTCGCAATGAACAGGGCACCGATGGCAGAACGGATCGGCGATCCATCACCACCCGTAACTGCGGTTCCGCCAATGAGCACGGCAGCCACGACATCCATGGTCAAGCCGGACAGATTGTCGGCTTGAATCTGACTCGTCTGAGACACCTGCAGAACTGCCGCGATGCCAATTGCCAGAGAGAATGCAACGAATGCCCAGATTGTTGTTCCCATCGGCGATATTCCGCTGTTTCGAGCAGTGTTTTTGTTCGCCCCCAGCAAGTGCACGCGGCGACCGATGAGTGTGTGCTCCGTCAGTAACCACGCCAGCGCAGTGAACACAATGAAGACGATGATCGGCAGAGGTAAACCAAAGATCTGGAAAGTTGCAAAACCCGACAAGTCCACACTTTGGGCCTGGACCGCCTCCCCCTTGGTGAGAATAGCAATCGTGCCATAGATGATTGAACCGGCAGCTAGCGTCACAATCACCGCGTTGAGGCCGAGTCCAACAATGACTCCTTGGATTATGCCCACCACTAGCGCGGCCACAATGGCAACCAGCGCGGCGACGTACATGCTGCCTGTTGCCTGCCCCACCCAGACGTAGATAACGCCGGAGAATACAGCGGTTGCCGTCACACCCAGTGAAAAAAGGTTTCCCGAAAGGGTGATTGCCGTCATTCCCACCGCGATGATGCCGGTTATCGACGTCGCGAGCAGAATTGCACGAATAGTTTCGAACTTGAAGAAATCGGTGACAGTAAAGCTAGCCACCACGAAAACAAGCACAATCAGAATCGGAAGTGCAAAGTTTCGGATGATGTTTATCACCCGACGGAGACCTGCACGGTCCTGAAAGTTAGTCGACACATTTTCAACTGTTGACATTGTCATTTGCTCCCTTTGTGCATTACCTCACGGACGAGAGCAGGCTCTGTCCATTCGGCGGCGGGCTTTGTGGCCGAATGCTGGCCCCGGTAATAAGTAGAAATCGTGTCACTCAAACCCAATATCTCGTTGGTGTCTGACGAACTCACAATCACACCCACACCCGCGTCACACAGACGACGGATTTGGGCATAAATTTCTGCGCGAGCACCCACGTCAACGCCTCGGGTTGGCTCCTCAACCAGAAGAACCCTCGGACGAATCCCCAGCCACTTACCCACAGCCACCTTCTGCTGGTTGCCACCCGAAAGATTTCCCACGAGGGTGTTCAGTCGCTTCACATCGATGGCGAAGTTTTGTGCGCTACGCGTGGCCTCACTTTGTTCTTGGGAACCACTCACGAAGCCGAGACGGGAAATACGGCGCAACCACGGCGACGAGAGGTTTCGTCGAATCGAAATGCCACCAAAGATGCCGTCCTTCTTGCGGTCGGGAGAACAGTAGGCGATACCCATCACGATCCCTCTCCCGCGACCATGGAGGTCAAGCTCTTCACCCTCGAGAATGACCTTGCCACTGATGACATCTGCCGTGCCCGCTATCGCCTTCATGATTTCCGAAGTGCCGGAGCCGAGCTGCCCGGTAAGACCCACGATTTCACCTCGTCGAAGGGTGAGGTTGACGTCACCCACGAGACCAGGAATGCGAAGACCCTGTGTTTCAAGAATTGTTTCGCCGATTTTCTGGGAACGCGGTGGGTACAAGTGTCCCAGCTCTCGCCCAATCATCATCTCGACGACTTTGTCGACGGTGAGGTTCTTGACGTCCTGCGGCTCTTGGCTGCGACCGTTTCTAAAAATAGTGACGCGATCGGCAATCTCAAAGACCTCGCCAAGCCGGTGGGTCACATAAATGACGCTTCGGCCTTCTTTTGCGAGCCGCTTGACGGCCTCGAGAACGCGGACGATTTCCGCATCGGAAAGTGCGGCTGTTGGCTCGTCAAAAATCACAATCTTTGCATCTTTCGCGAGGACACGCGCGATCTCAAGGAGTTGCATTTCTGCCACAGACAGCGTCTCGACGAGGCGCTCCGGGTCAATGTCTTCGAGTCCCACCCTGTTAAGGATTACCTTTGCAGACTCGGCAAGTTTTTTGGAGTTCCACCAGGCTGGAGCGCCAGACTGTCCCAGGACGAGATTCTCTGCGACCGTCATTGGCCCCACAGTGCTGAACTCTTGCTGCACAACAGCGATACCCGCATTTTGCGAGGCGCGAACGCTCGTGAGCGAAACTGGCTCACCATCGATGGTAATCGAGCCCTGGTCCGGCACGATGAGACCCGAAATCACCTTGACAATGGTGCTCTTACCGGCACCATTCTCGCCAAGCAGGGCCATAACCTCGCCCGGCTTCAATTCAAAATTTACGTCTTCCAAAGCGTGCACGGCACCGTACGACTTCGTTACGCCTTTAGCCTCTAGCCGAAATGCTTGCTTGTTGCTCATCCGATCCTCCTCGTCAAGTCTCACGAAACTATTTGCCCATTTTCCGCGGTGTGTGGCCGGGGCCCGAAATCATATCAGGCCCCGGCCACGGTGGTCGTTAGTCCGAAGACTTACAACCGAATGTTACTCAACGGCAGCCTTACCCATGAGCTGGAAGAAGTCCCAGCCCCAGATCAGGAAGGTGTCGATGTTTTCTGCAGTCACCGTGGGGTTCATCATGTAGGTGATGCGGTTGGGCGATACAACCTCGAGTGCCGGCTTCTCAGCGTCCGAAGCAATCGTCACGGGAGTGGTACCAGCCGACTTGCCGGTGGCAAGGTACTGGGCAACAACATCAACGATG
>JAIOXH010000063.1 GCA_021741765.1 Aurantimicrobium sp.
CGGCGAGCGAATCCTCACGTGGACGCAGCTCTACAACCTGACGCAAGTTCCCGAGCACATCGTGGTGGTGGGTTCGGGGGTGACGGGAGCCGAGTTCGCCAGCGCGTATCGCGCTCTGGGCGCCGACGTCACACTTGTGTCGAGCCGCGACCAGGTTCTTCCCGGCGAAGATGCCGAGGCTGCGACAGTTATTGAAGATGTGTTTCGTCGCAGCGGCATGGCGGTGCTCTCGGGAGCTCGCGCGGTCAAGGCTGAACGGTCAGAGTCGGGCGTCGTGGTGACGCTTGCCGACGGAAAGACCGTGTCGGGGTCACACGTCCTCATGGCCGTGGGCTCTGTTCCGAACACCGCCGACATCGGATTGGCCGAGGCCGGTGTGGAACTGGCCGAGGACGGTCGCATCCGGGTAAATCGTGTGGCTCGTTCCAGCGTGCCCAACATTTATGGCGTGGGTGACTGCTCCGCCACCATGCCCCTCGCGTCGGTGGCATCCATGCAGGGGCGCACGGCCGCGTTCCACGCGCTGGGCGATGCCGTGGAGCCGTTCAACGAACGAAACGTGGCAGCCAACATCTTCACCCAACCCGAGATCGCCACGGTGGGCTGGTCACAGGCCGAGATTGAGTCCGGCACGATTCGCGGTCTGGTGTACAAAATTTCCCTCGAAGAAAATCCACGCGCCAAGATGATGGGAATCTCAGACGGGTTCGTCAAACTGATGTCGACCACCACATCGCGCACGGTCATCGGTGGCGTGATTGTTGCTCCCAATGCCTCTGAGCTCATCTACGCTGTGGCCCTTGCCGTCGAACATCGACTCACGGTGGATGACGTGGCGCGCGCTTTTGCCATCTATCCGTCGTTGACGGGTTCGATCACGGATGCAGCCCGAGCCCTCCACAAGGTGGACTAGAAACGGCAACCCGCTCGCACGGGGTCGACGACTAAGCGTCTTCGATGGTGAGCAGCAGGTGCCCGTTTGACACGGTCTCACCCACGGGAGCACTGATGCCGGTGACAATGCCGTCCTTGTGTGCGGCTACCGACTGTTCCATCTTCATGGCTTCGAGCACCAAGAGCTGATCGCCCTTGACAACCTTCTGGCCCTCGGTAACCGCAACCTTGACGACGGTGGCCTGCATGGGAGCCTTGACGGCCGACCCGGAAGGACCGGAGGCACCACCCTCGGGCGTCTTGCGCTTGGGTGCTGGGCCGAGCGTGACGAGGTCGCCCGCGGTGGCACGAAGAAGTTTGGCGGGCAGCGAGACCTCGATGCGCCGCCCGTCGACCTCGACGGTGACCCCGCGGCGCTTGCTCTCCGGGATGACCTCATCGGACTCGCCGCTCCAAGGCTCGACGGTGTTGTCCCACTCTGTTTCGATCCACGAAGTGTAAATCGTGAAGGGCGCGTCTCCCTCGGGGGCAAACGCCGGGTCGTTGACTACGGCGCGGTGGAACGGAAGCACTGTGGGGAGACCGTGCACCTCAAACTCGTCGAGCGCGCGGCGTGAGCGCTCGAGCGCCTCAGCACGCGTGGCGCCGGTAACGATGAGCTTGGCGATCATGGAGTCGAAGGATCCTGAGATCACATCGCCCGCGGTCACGCCGGTGTCGACGCGCACTCCGGGGCCGCCAGGAACCTTGAACTCGTGCACGGGGCCGGGTGCGGGCATGAAGTTTCGTCCCGCGTCTTCGCCGTTGATACGGAACTCAAACGAGTGTCCCGTGATGACCGGGTCGGCGTAGTCGAGCACGCCGCCCTCGGCAAGGCGGAACTGCTCACGAACGAGATCGATTCCCGTGACCTCTTCCGAGACGGGGTGCTCTACCTGAAGACGCGTGTTGACTTCGAGGAACGAAACGGTGCCGTCCGCGCCAATCAAGAACTCGCACGTACCGGCGCCAACGTAGCCCACCTCCTTGAGGATGGCTTTCGAAGACGCGTACAGCTCGACCATCTGCTTCTCGGTGAGGAACGGTGCTGGAGCCTCTTCCACCAGCTTCTGGTGGCGACGCTGCAGCGAGCAGTCGCGCGTGGAGACGACGACAACGTTGCCGTGCTGGTCAGCCAGGCACTGGGTCTCGACGTGACGGGGCTTGTCGAGGTACTTCTCAACGAAGCACTCGCCGCGACCGAACGCCGCGATGGCCTCGCGCGTGGCCGAGTCAAACATTTCGGGAACTTCTTCGCGGGTGCGCGCCACTTTGAGGCCGCGACCGCCACCGCCGAAAGCAGCCTTGATGGCAACAGGTAAACCGTGCACATCGACGAACGCCAGAACTTCTTCCGCGCCCGACACGGGGTTGAGGGTTCCCGGCGCGAGCGGAGCGCCCACCTTCTCGGCCACGTGACGAGCGGAAACTTTATCGCCGAGGCGCTCGATGGCCTCGGGGCTCGGGCCAATCCAGATCAGTCCGGCATCAATGACGGCACGGGCAAAATCGGCGTTCTCGGCGAGAAATCCATAGCCAGGGTGCACGGCGTCGGCCCCAGACCGACGAGCCACGGCAAGAATCTTGTCAATAACGAGGTACGTCTCGGCGCTCGTTGTGCCACCCAGGGCGTAGGCCTCGTCGGCGAGTTTGGCGTGAAGGGCATCGCGGTCTTGGTCGGCGTAGACGGCGACCGATCCGATGCGAGCGTCGCGGGCTGCTCGAATGATGCGCACGGCGATTTCACCGCGGTTGGCAATGAGCACTTTGTGTATGCGAGACATGGCATTCAGCCTACCGAGAGTGTGGAGAGTCCCGCCCGCTCATTCGTCGAACGTAACGCGCCGGTGCCGCGTTCGTCGGACAACTCACAGACTTCTGCGCTAGCGTTCGAGAGAGGAATCTCTCTTTACTTGTTGGCTGGAATGTCGACCACCTATTCGGACAGGTCGGCATTGCCCGTGAATCCATTCGCATCTACTCTCGGCCCCGTGCGAGCCACCACTTCCCGACAGAACGCAAACAGCGAGCGGGAACCGAGCGCCTATTCGCGGGTGCTGTCCACGGCACGTGAGGCGAGCCTCATGCGCCGTGCTCCGGGCTTTTATTCCATCGTCTTTGGTTCGCTCGTCTTGGCGACAGCGGGCCTTGTCTACGGATTCATTGTTCTCGGTGACACGTGGTATCAGCTGCTCATTGCGGCAGCGTTGGGTCTCGTGCTGACCCAGTTCGCGTTTCTCACACACGAGGCCTCTCACCGTCAGGTCTTCACCTCCGGCAAGCTGAACGATCGCGTGGGGCGCCTTCTGGCTACCGGCGTGGTGGGCATCAGTTACGCGTGGTGGATCAATAAGCACACCCGGCACCACCAGCACCCCAACACGATGGGCAAAGACCCGGACATCGCCATCGACACTATTTCGTTCACCGAGGAAGACGCACGCACTCGCACCGGCTTCTTTGCGTGGATTACGCGCCGGCAGGGATACCTGTTCTTTCCGCTTCTGACCCTTGAGGGTCTCAACCTGCATCTTCGCTCCACTGTGGCGCTCTTTGAGCGACGCCCCATTCCCGGACGCGTGCTCGAACTGTCGCTCATTTTCGTGCGGCTGGGTGCCTACGCGGGAGTGGTGTTCTGGCTGCTACCGGTGGGCATGGCTTTTGCCTTCATCGGCGTTCAGATGGCTATCTTTGGTATCTACATGGGCGCATCTTTCGCCCCCAACCACAAGGGCATGCCGTTGATTTCGGCGGGTATGAAGATTGATTTCTTCCGTCGGCAGGTGATGACCTCCCGCAATATTCGTGGCGGCTTCTGGATGAGCATCCTTTACGGCGGGCTCAACCTGCAGATTGAGCACCACCTGTTTCCGGGAATGGCCCGTCCGCACCTCAACAGTGCGCGTTCCTTTATCCGCGCAGCCTGCAAGAGCGAGGGGGTGACCTACACCGAGACGGGAATGATGGCCTCCTACGGTCGAGTCATCGAATACCTCAATCGGGTCGGACTCTCCGCGCGCGATCCCTTCGACTGTCCCATGAGCACGCGCTTTTCAGACGCCGTTTAGCTGCGCGGGCGTGCGGCATTACGCGGTCGTTGTAGGCGACCACAATCGAGGCCAGTTCACGCCCAGTTGTGCGGCGAGCCGACGCACCGCGGGGATGCTGACGCCTACCACGGTAGACGGATCGCCCTCGATACGTTCGATAAACGCTTGGCCACGGGCACCAACCGTGAACGCGCCCGCAACAGCCAACGGCTCACCTGAGGCCACGTAGGCGACGATTTCTAAGTCGGTGATGTCGCTGGCGAACGTCACGCGAGCCACCGTGGTGGCGCCAACACCGCGCGGCGCGTCGGCGTTTGTCGCATCGATCAGCCAGTGGCCGGAGTAAAGCTCGCCGGTGAGCCCGCGCTGCGCATGCCAGCGTTCGCGCGCGCGCTCGGCGGTGTGTGGCTTGCCGTAGATTACGCCGTCGAGCACAAAGGCCGAGTCGCCGCCCAGCACCAGCCCGTCGAGGGGCGTGCCGGCTGCCAGCGCCTGGGCTAGCGCTGCTTCGGCCTTGGCGCGGGCGAGCAGCAGCACCATCTCGGCCGCCGGAAGCGGACCGGACACAGCCTCGGCCTCACGCACAGCCGCATCTTCGTCAACGCCGCTCGGCACAACAATCGGCTCGATTCCCGCGGCCCGCAGGGTAGCCAACCGTGCTGGCGAAGTCGAGGCCAGGTACAAGCGCATGGGGTGTCCTTCGTGTGAGTCGCAAACGGGGCCCCTGCAGAACGTGACAGGCTGTCTCTCGTGGGCGACGAGTTTGAGTGTGACATTACCAACGTGGCACACGGGGGAGTCTTCGTGGCGCGCCACGAAGGACGCGTCGTTTTTGTCACCGATGCCCTGCCCGGAGAGCGTGTGCGAGTTCGCGTCACCGAGGCCAGCAAGTCGAGCTTTTGGCGCGCCGACACGGTCTCGGTAAACACGCCGTCGGAACATCGACGCGAACACGTCTGGCCCGAGGCGTCAGTGACGCGGGCACCCGAGCAACGCCCGGGAGGCGCCGAGTTTGGGCACATCGATTTGTCGTACCAGCGTGACCTTAAGACCACGGTCTTGCACGAATCATTCGAGCGTGTGGGCAAGCTGCCTCTGCCGAGTCTGTTGTCGCAACCGGTGCGGGTGAGTGCGGTGGGTGATGATGACGAGCGCAACGGTCTGGGCTGGCGCACCCGCGTTCGCCTGCACGTCGACGACGCCGGTCGGGTGGGACCCTTCGCCGCTCGCAGTCACTCGGTGATTTCGGTGCAGGGCTTGCCGCTCGCCGCCCGAGACATCGAGCGAGTGGCGCCTTTGGGCGCAAGCCTAGCCGGTCCCAGCACGCTCGACATTGTTGCTCCCGGTGGAATCGAAGCACGACAGTTGGATGCCGACTCGCCGCTGGTGGTGACCGAAACCGTGGGCGACCGTTCGTTCCGCGTGCGCGCCCTCGGATTCTGGCAAGTCCACGTTCAGGCACCCGCGACGCTCACCGCTGCCGTTCGCTCGGCCATCGACGACGCACTGCTCGATCCACAAGCTGCCAACCTTGACCTCTACGGGGGTGTGGGACTTTTGGCGGCCGCACTCGGTGACGTTGCTGGCACCACGACGCGCATCACGACGGTGGAGTCAGACGCCGATGCCACAGACTTCGCTGCCGAGAACCTGGCCGAGTGGGTGGGAGCCCGCGCTGTAACGTCCCGGGTGGACCGCTACCTAGGCGAACAACGAGCAAACGCGTCGACCAACGAGCGATCGCGCTATCGCCGTGCCACCGTGATCCTCGACCCGCCGCGTGCCGGCGCGGGCAAGGGAGTGATTGATGCGCTGGCCGGCCTCGAACCCGCACAGGTGGTCTACGTGGCCTGTGACCCCGTGGCGCTGGCGCGCGACACCGCCCTGCTCCTTCAACACGGGTATCGTCTCGCTCACCTCGAAGCGTTCGATCTGTTTCCGCACACGCACCACTTTGAGTGCGTCGCCCGGTTTGTCCGTGACTAGGAGCTCTCTGCGTCGTTAACAGACCAGAGGGCCAACTTTGACAGCCGACCCTCTGACCTCTCACCGCGTCGGGGCAACAACCCGAAAAAGTGCTCCGTCGCGGATTTTTGGGCAGTCGAAAAATGGGGGGACATCGACTGCCGATGAGACAGTTTCTCACCACTGACCCTGTGTGACAAGGGTCAGAATGTGGGCGGATGGAGGGGCTGATGGGGGGGACTAGCGGGGATAGTCCACGCCAAAGTCATTGCGCGCCTCAACACCGTCGCGCACGGCGCGCTGGGAACGTTGCCACGGCGACTGTCGACCGCGACCCACGGCGTGCTCTTCGGCAGATTCTTCCTCGATTACCGCATCGAGAACGACCTCAATGGCCGCGCGTTCTTCGTCCGTCACGCCACGCGTGCGGTAGACCAGATCATCGAGGCTCACAGAGGTATGTTTCCGTGCTTCTTGGCCGGCTGTGACGCACGTTTTCCGCGCAGGGCACGCAAGGCCTTAATGATGGCCACGCGCGTGGCGGCGGGTTCAATAACGCCGTCGAGCTCACCGCGTTCGGCGGCGAGGAAGGGGCTGGCAACGTTGTAGGTGTACTCATTGGCGAGCTGGGTGCGCACCGCCGCGACGTCGGCGCCCGACGCCTCGGCTTCTTTAATCTTGTCGCGGAAGAGAATGTTGACCGCACCCTGGCCGCCCATCACGGCAATCTCTGCCGTAGGCCAGGCCAGGTTGATGTCGGCGCCGAGCTGTTTCGAGCCCATCACGATGTACGCGCCACCGTAGGCCTTGCGCGTGATCACCGTAACCAGCGGCACCGTGGCTTCGGCGTAGGCGTAGAGAAGTTTTGCGCCACGGCGAATCACGCCCGTCCACTCCTGATCGGTTCCGGGGAGGTAGCCTGGCACGTCGACAATGGTGACGATCGGAATCGAGAAGGCATCGCAGAACCGAACGAAGCGACTGGCCTTCTCTCCCGCCTCGATGTTGAGGGTTCCGGCCATCGCGCTGGGCTGGTTGGCGATGATGCCCACCGAGCGGCCCTCAACGCGCGCGAATCCGATGATGATGTTGGGTGCAAACAGGGGCTGAACCTCGAGGAACTCTTCGCGGTCTGCCACGCGACGGATGATTTCGAGCACGTCGTACGGCTGGTTGGCCGAGTCGGGGATGATCGTGTTCAACTTTTTGTCAGACTCGGTGATCTCGAGCTCGACGTCGCTCTCGTAGATCGGGTGCTCCGCCATGTTGTTGTCGGGCAGGTATGAAATCAGCGAGCGGGCGTAGTCGAGCGCGTCTGGTTCGTCGGCGGCGAGGTAGTGCGAGACGCCCGAAATGGTGTTGTGCGTGAGCGCACCACCCAGCTCCTCGAAGCCCACGTCTTCACCCGTGACCGTCTTGATCACATCGGGGCCGGTAACAAACATGTGGCTGGTCTTGTCGACCATGATCACAAAGTCGGTGAGGGCGGGGGAGTAGACCGCGCCACCGGCAGCGGGACCCATGATGATCGAGATCTGCGGGATAACGCCCGACGCAGCCGTGTTGAGGCGGAAGATTTCGCCATACTTACCCAGGGCAACAACGCCCTCCTGAATGCGGGCACCGCCCGAGTCGAGCATGCCAATGATGGGAACGCCTGTCTTCAGCGCGAAATCCATAATCTTGATAATTTTCTCGCCGGCCACCTCGCCCAGCGAACCACCGAAGATGGTGAAGTCCTGAGAGTAGACGGCCACCTGGCGACCGTGAATCGTTCCGGCGCCGGTGACAACCGAATCGCCGTAGGGGCGGTTCTTTTCCATGCCGAACGCGGTGGTGCGGTGACGCACGAACTCGTCAATCTCAACGAACGAGCCTGGGTCGAGGAGCTGCTGGATGCGCTCGCGCGCGGTCATCTTGCCCTTGGCGTGCTGCTTCTCGATGGCCGCCTCTTCGCTGGCCAACACCGCCTCGTGGTAGCGCTTCTTCAGGTCGGCAATTTTGCCCGCCGTGGTGAACGGGTCGATGTTCTTGTCTTTGGCAGTCACGGTTTCACTTTACTGTCGCCGCGCGCGCGAAGTGTGGTTGAGTTTGGGGTAATGGACCTTTTTCGCACCGAGCGCGTAGTTCCCCGCGTCGAATGGCGTGACGCGGTGGGCTCGACAAATGCCGAGTTGAGCTCCGTAGTTGCGCAGGCCCCGGGTGCCTGGCCACACCTCTCGGTACTCGTTACCGATACCCAGACGGAGGGCCGCGGACGCTTAGGGAGAACGTGGAGCGCTCCGGCCGGCACCTCGATGGCCGCTTCGGTGCTGCTCGACGTAGTCACCGGACCGCGAGCCGTGCCGCAGGAGCGGTGGGGATGGATTCCTCTCCTGGCCGGCGCGGCGATGACCCTAGCCCTGCGCGACGTCGTTGCAGATCCGTCCCGAGTCTCGCTCAAGTGGCCCAATGACGT
>JAIOXH010000064.1 GCA_021741765.1 Aurantimicrobium sp.
ATGGCTCACCGTATTCGCAATGATCATCGGGGTTCTGGTGGCTTCGGCGCCCACGGCGGGAACCAGCGACTGGAGCATCCCGTTGCTTATCGCCACCGCCCCCAACGCCACCGGGGCCGAGGTCATATACATCCCGCTGCTGCAGACATTCGCCAGTATGCCGGCGACGTTCTTTGAGACGCTCGCGGGCGTTGCCTTCTGGGGTTTGGTGCTGGCGTGGATCATGTCGTTGCGCAACTGGCGGCGTGCACCGCGCAAAAAGGGAGAGCCGCTGTTCAAGCGCTAGGCCGAATTTTGCCAAGTGTTGCACCTGGCTGCGTGTTACACTTCACTCATGCCCACTGCACGCCCTCGGCACATGATTACCGAGACCGAAGACATAGCTCAGGCGATTGATGCCGCCGCCCTGATGTGGCCCGACGCCAAAAAGAATCGCGCCGAACTCTTGCGGCGCCTCATCGCCGAGGCCCACACGTCCATTGATGCTCGCGTGAACGACCGCGTCGCCGCTCGGCGCAAGGCCATTCTTGAGGGCGCGGGCAAGCTCAGCGGCGTGTGGCCCCCGAACTGGCGTGAAGAGCTTCGGGACGACTGGCCCGAATGATTGTGCTCGACACCGGCATTCTCATTGCGTTTGCCAATCCTGAAGACGCTCATCATCGGGGCGCCACGCGATTCTTGAGTGAGTTCTCTGGCGAACCTTTCTCGGTCACTCCGATCACACTTGCCGAGGCACTCATCCATCCCGTTAGAGCCGACATCGTGGGGGAGACACTGAAGGTACTGATGCCGCTCGGGCTAGACGTCGAAGACATGCGAGAACAGGATGCCGTGCCGTTGGCCAGGGTGCGTGCCGCGACCGGGCTAAAAATGCCGGATGCCCTCGTGATCCATACTGCGGAGAGATTCGGTGGCTCGGTAGCAACCACGGACGCGCGGCTCGCGGCTGCGGCCGAAAGTCGTGGGCTCCTCGTTCACCAGATTTAGTGCTGAGGTGTCTGGCACTGACCGCTCACCTAGGCTGAGCCCATGACCGACACCCTGCCACCGTGCCCCAAGTGCTCGAGCGAATACTCCTACGAGATGGGCGCTCTACTGGCCTGCCCCGAGTGCGCGCACGAGTGGAACCCGGAAGACACCTGGGATGACGAGGGCGGTGCCGGGGCAGCCAACGAGGGTGTGATTAAGGATGCCGTGGGAAACGTTCTTGCCGACGGCGACACCGTGACCGTTATCAAAGACCTCAAGGTCAAGGGGTTCCCTACCTCCATCAAGGTCGGCACGAAGGTGCGCAACATCCGCTTAGTCGACGGCGTGGCCGATCACGACATCGACTGCAAGGTTGAGGGTTTCGGGCAGATGCAGCTCAAGTCGAGCGTGGTCAAGAAGGTTCTTTAGAGCAAACTACTCACGAATTGCAGGGATATGTCTTTCGCCTGCGGTGAAAAGCGAGGATCTGCAATTTTTCGCAGACGTTCGCTCACACGTTCTGGCGACACGAGTCCCGCTTTCACAAGAGCGACAACGAACTCACGGTCCTTGCTGTCGTTGCGTCCCATTTTGGCGGCGCAGAGGTCGTGTGGCTCGAGGCACAGGCCCAACACTTCCGGGTTCAGTGTTGGGCGAACTTCGATGAGTCGCTCTTCCCAGCCGTTGGGCAGGAATGCGGTCCGAACACTGACCCCTTGGATGTAGAAACCGTGCTCGGCGTCGAAGTCAGACCATTCGCCGGCCAGCACGTCGATTCGCGTGGCGAGAGACTCAGCCACGTCGTCCTGAAGAGGCGCCATGTCGATTTCTTGCGAGGCGGTGGCTCGGGCCGGGAGTTCAGTTTCATCAAAGCTGCCGAGGATCGCCTGCGACCCAATGACGAGAATTCGAGGCTGCGCAATGATGTGCGTGGCCGTGATGATGGCCAACTCGAGTTCGGTGCGTTTCACACGGATGCCCGGGCGATGGCGGCTAGGCGCTCGTCGTTCGAGAGGACGCCCATGAATGGCGATGTCTGTCGCATGGAGATGGATCGCGGATCAGAGCCAAGCATTCGATCGATGAGGGCTCCCATTCCCTTACCTTTCGCTAGACGCGCCCACTCCGCGATGTCGGACAGGGCGGATGTGCCTCGCACGCGTGTGCGAAGTTGTTCGAGATTAGCGTCGACCAACGACATAACGTCGCTCGATTTCCACACGAGCTTCGCAGCCACGGCGCGATGTAGTTCACGGGTCACGCGATCTTCGCGACGCTCCAAGACCACGTCGACTGCGGAGGGGAGTTCGCTTTCCGGAGACGTCCCCATAGCGGTGAGCGCGCGGGCAATCGTTTGCGCTCGTGCCGTGCCGCGCCGTTCGGATGCCTCCCACTGAGTTATCGCGCCTGGCGTTACATTCGCCAGGCGGGCCAGCTCGCGCACCCCAATGCCGCGTCGCTCGCGGGCGAGGCGGATGACAGACGCACCTACCTGCTCAGTGCTCACAAAGATTACCTCCACATGTTTAGTTTAAAACTATACATAATTAGGGAGGGGATTTCCCCACGCGCGAGCGCGTGAAAGGCATGCTTTCAGTTACTAATAGAGATGACGTGAGCGCCGTCGGAATTGTCACGCCAATTCCTCCTCCTCGATTCGCACATCTCGACAATTCAAAACGGACCCCACAAGGGGGTCCGTTTTGAATTGGAGGGGATGTCCCCAGCGCACGCCGCGCAATCGCCATGCGTTTGCTTTAGCGGCTTGCAAGCTGTGGGCCCAGGGAATCGACGATTCCAACGTCACCCCTCCGGGAATAAGAAAAAGACCCACACAAGGTGGGTCGTTTTCTTATTTACGAGGGGATGACGGGAATCGAACCCGCGTAATCAGTTTGGAAGACTGAGGCTCTACCATTGAGCTACATCCCCGGTTCACGTCAATTCTAGATGATGCGGGAAGGTCACATGCGACCTCTGTGCTGGAGCGACCTGGGTCGCCGGCAGGTTCCACTTTATACGCACGTGCGGTGATAGCGTTAAGAGCGTTTGGAATCGAGTTAAGGGAACGCCATGACCAACAACACCCCCGCCAACGACAGCAATAGCGCTCATGACGACAGCGCACGTGCCGAGCCCGTGAAGCAATCGGGGTCACTCACACGCCGCACGCTCATTGCCGGTGGTGTCGCCGCAGCTGGAGCGCTTGTGTTGGCCGCCTGCGCTCCCGTGGGAACATCAGTCCTCCCCACGTCGACGGCTCGCACCGTTCGCAAGATCACGCCCCCGCGACTCGACACCGCATACCTCGGCGAAGAAATCCTGTGCTACCGCCCCATGCGTCGCGGTGCTCCCAACATGAGCGCCGAGACGGTGGGCTCGCAGATCATCGCGCACAACTACGGGCACGGTGGTAGCGGTTGGACGCTCGCACCGGGAACGGCAAAGTACGTTGTCGACCTCGTCGAAGATACCGAGGGGGGAGCGATTGTTAGCAAGGGCGAGCCGGTGATTGTCGTGGGCGCCGGCGTGATCGGCCTCTTTACCGCCTACGAGCTCGTGCAGCGCGGATACAGCAACATCACCGTCATGGCCGAACGATTCGAAAAGATCACGTCGGACAATGCTGGCGGCCTGCTCGCACCCGTCTCGATGGACAACGCTCCGGAGATTCAGGCCATCATCGACCAGATCGGAATCGACGCCTACCGTTTCTTTGCCGCCGTGGCCCAAGGCGACCAGCCCGACTTTGCGGGCGGCGCAAAGATTGTTCCGTCCTACTTTGAAACGCGCGAAGAATCGGGGCTCGAGCCCTACGTCGGCCAGGTCATGCAACCGGCCAAAGACGTTGTCGTCGACTTTGGCAACGGCACCACGCGCGACATGGTGGTCTACGACGACGGCATCTTTATCGACACCGCCCTGATGATGGAGGAACTGCACTCCTACCTTGAATCGCGCGTCACGTTTGTCGAGCAGAAGGTACTCAACTTTGCCGACCTGCCCAACAACCTCGTATTTGACTGTGCAGGTTTGGGCTCCGGAGCCCTCAACGGCGACGCCGAGGTGGTGTCGGTGCAGGGACACCTCATCATGCTCAAGGACCAGGTGCCCGCCGACATGGAGTACATGATTCTTGTCTACTTTGACGAGGGTGTTACCGAAGCCAACCAGAAGGTCAAGCGCTCGCTTTATGTTTTCCCGAAGAGCCTGCCGGGCACCGGTCCGAACGACATCGGTGTTGTGGGTGGCACCTTTGTCGAGGGCGGCACCCCCGAGACCCCCAACCTCAGCGAGTACGCCACGATGCTGCAGGGTGCCAAGGACTACTACGGCATCGCCTAGAGCGACAGGGCGGCTCGGGCCGATGCGTTAGGATTTCTCTTGGTTGCGTCGCCATTCGTGGCGATCCGTATCGAAGCTCGGTCGTCTCATCGCCCGCGTGTTTTGTTCCGGGGCGTAGCTCAGCTTGGCTAGAGCGCCCGCTTTGGGAGCGGGAGGTCGCAGGTTCGAATCCTGTCGCCCCGACCACATTTCCCTGTCACGAGAACCACACGTAATTCCCTCAGCAAAGTCCCACAACTACGAGCCCCACATCAAGGAGCAGACCTCAAGTGAAGACCACGGTCGAGAAACTCAGCCCCACGCGCGCCAAGCTCACCATCACGGTGAGCCCCGACGAGCTCAAGCCCGCCATCGCGCACGCCTACGAGCACATCGCTGAGCAGGTTCAGATTCCCGGCTTCCGCAAGGGCAAGGTTCCCGCGCCGCTGATCGATCAGCGCGTGGGTCGCATGGCTGTTCTCGAGCACGCCGTGGGCGAGGGTCTCGAGGGGTACTACCGTCAGGCCGTGGTCGACGAGAAGGTGCGCCCCATGGGTCGCCCCGAGGCTGATGTCACCACGTGGCCCAACGAGAAGGATTTCACCGGCGACCTCGTTGTCACCGTCGAGGTGCCCGTTCGCCCCGAGATCAAACTTCCCGATGTCTCCAAGCTCAAGGTTGAGGTGGAGCCCATCGCCATCACTCCCGACGAGATCATGGATGAGCTCGACCGCGTGCGCAGTCGCTTCGGCACGCTCGTCACGGTTGACCGCCCCGCAAAGAAGGGTGACTTCGTTCAGCTCGACCTCACGGCATCCATCGGCGGCAACACGGTCGATACGGCCGAATCCATTTCTTACGAGCTCGGCTCGGGTGAACTGATTGCGGGAATCGACGAGGCGCTCGACTCGCTCACCGCGGGAGAGTCCACCACGTTTGAGTCGGTGCTGCTCGGTGGCGACCACGAGGGTGAGACCGCCCAGATCGCCGTGAGCGTCAGCGCCGTAAAGGAGCGCGAGCTGCCCAAGGCCGATGACGAGTTTGCTCAAATGGCCAGCGAGTTCGACACCATCGCCGAGTTCCGCGAGAGCCTCAAGGGTGAGATCACGCGCCGCAAGGGATTAGATGTCGGTCGCGAAGCACGCGGCAAGCTCATCGACGCGCTTATCGCGGCAACCGAGATCCCGCTGCCGGAGGGCATTGTTGACGCCGAGGTGCACCGCCACCTTGAGGGTGAGGGTCGTCTCGAAGACGACGCACACCGCGCCGAGGTGATCGAGGAGTCCACCAAGACCTTCAAGCAGCAGATTCTGCTCGACACGGTTGCCGAGTCCGAGGGCTTCGAGGTGAGCCAAGAGGAGCTTTCCGGTTACATTTTCCAGGGCGCCATGCAGTACGGCATGTCACCCGAGGAGTTCATGAAGGTGCTCACCGAAAACAACCAGATCGGCTCGGTCGTGGCCGACGTGGCACGCAACAAGGCGCTCACGGTTCTCGTTGAGCGCGCCAACGTTGTCGACACCACGGGCAAGAAGATTGACCTCGCAGAACTCGCTGGCTCCAAGAAGGCGGATGCCGAAAAAAGCGATGACTCAGGAGACGCCGCCAAGGCTGAGAAGAAGCCTGCCAAGAAGGCCAAGAAGACCGACTAGTCGGTTGCGCAGATCATGAGCGGGCCTGTGGGACTTCTCCTTGTCGACATGCAAGAAGACTTCTTCTCTCGTTCGATGACGCCTGAGCCCGCCGACGTTATTGGCAAAGCCGCCGAGCTTCTTGGTGCGTTTCGCGCAGCCGGAGCGCCCGTGGCACACATCCACACGGTCTGCGCCCCTGACGGCTCTAATGCCATGCCCCACTGGTTGCCCAACAAGATGCTCTGCGTAGCCGGAACGCCCGGCGTGCTGACCCCCGAACCGCTTCGTCCGGCAGATGGCGAGTTCGTTGCCGTCAAGCAGCACTACGACGGCTTTGTTGATCCCGGACTCGAGCCGTGGCTGCGCGAGCACGGCGTGGACACCGTCGTGGTGTGTGGGGTTTACACGCAGACATGTGTTCGGGCCGCCGTGCTCGGCGCGTATCAGCGCGGATTTCGCGTCATCATGGCCACGGACGCGCTCGGCACCGACGACGTTGACTTTGCCAACATGAACCTCGCGTGGCTGGGTGCTCGCGCCGCCACACTGCTCGATAACGAGTCAATCCTGACGTCTGTGATTTAGATGCGCCCACGGCGAACATCGCCGTGCCGGTGTGTTGCGCTCGGCTAGTGTCGAAAGCGTCAAGACGTTCCCGTTTGGGGGCGTCGCGTTACGTCGAACGGAGCATCACATGGCCGACATGCAGGCCCCCAACTCGGTCTTTGACCGGCTTCTCAAAGACCGCATCATCTGGCTCGGGTCAGAGGTGCGCGACGACAACGCCAACGAGATCTGCGCCAAGATGTTGCTGCTTGCAGCTGAAGACGCCAAGCGTGACATCTACCTCTACATCAACTCGCCCGGCGGCTCCATCACCGCCGGCATGGCCATCTACGACACCATGCAGTTCGTGCCCAACGACATCGTTACGGTGGGCATCGGTATGGCCGCCTCGATGGGCCAGCTGCTGTTAACCTCGGGCACCAAGGGTAAGCGCTACATCACGCCGAACGCTCGCGTGTTGTTGCACCAGCCGCACGGCGGCTTTGGTGGCACGTCCAGCGACATCCAGACGCAGGCCCAGCTGATCAACTCCATGAAGACGCGGCTCGCCGAAATCACCGCCGGGCAAACCGGCAAGAGCGTCGAGCAGATCAACGCCGACGGTGACCGCGACCGCTGGTTCACCGCCCAGGAGGCACTCGAGTACGGATTCGTCGACCACGTGCGCGAATCGGCCGGCGACGTCTTTGGCGGCGGCGGAACGAACCAGGGCGCGAAAGCGTAGAAGGCGACGAGGAGAATCATGTACACCCCCACTTTCGGCGGCTCGGCCGACAACACACTTGGCGTTGCCGCACCGAACTCGCGCTACATCGTTCCGCAGTTTCAGGAGCGCACCTCCTACGGATTCCGTCAGCAAGATCCCTACGGCAAGCTCTTCGACGACCGCATCATATTTCTTGGCGTGCAGGTAGACGACACCTCTGCCGACGACGTGATGGCCCAGTTGCTCGTGCTCGAGAGCCAAGACCCCGACCGCGACATCACGATGTACATCAACTCGCCCGGTGGTTCGTTTACGGCCATGACGGCGATCTACGACACCATGCAGTACATCCGCCCAGAGGTTCAGACGGTGTGCCTCGGGCAGGCCGCGTCGGCAGCAGCAGTGTTGCTCGCTGCGGGTGCCCCCGGCAAGCGCCTTGCTCTGCCCAACTCGCGCATCCTGATTCACCAGCCCGCCATGGGCGAATCGGGTCGCGGTCAGGCGAGTGACATCGAAATTCAGGCCCGCGAGATCGCCCGCATGCGCACGTGGCTCGAAGAGACACTCGCACGTCACTCCAACAAGTCGGCCGAAGAGGTCAACAAAGACATCGACCGCGACAAGATTCTCTCGGCGCAGGAAGCCTTCGAATACGGCCTGATCGATCAGGTGCTCAGCACCCGCAAGAACACTCCCGTCGTTTAGTAGGCGTGCCGGGGCGCGACCCGGCACAATGGAGAGCGTGTCTCAGGTAACCAAGCAGTCAAAGATTTCAGGTCTCACACCCGCGAACATTCCGTGGTTCGTGCTGTTCTTTGACCTCGTCGTGGTTGCAGCATTCAGTCAGACGGCCAAGATGTATCAGGCCAACCCCACGTGGGTGACCTCAGCCTTCGTGGCGGGTTGCATCCTGCTGATTTATTCGATTTGGGCCGTCACCACCATTGAGTCTCTGGTAAGCGCGAGTGAAACCTGGACGCATCGCTTGATCGGGTTCGCACAAATGGCGGCCATTGTCGTTTCTGCAATCTCCCTCGGCCACG
>JAIOXH010000065.1 GCA_021741765.1 Aurantimicrobium sp.
CTCGTGGCGCAGCACGCCCCCGGCCAGTGCGTTCACCAGCGGGTTTCCCTGGTAGACCGCGTCAAACACGGTCTCGCCGCCGATGTTCGGCAGACCGAGGCAGTTACCATAGAAACTGATGCCACCCACCACACCGTGCACCACGCGAGCGGTGTCGGGGTGGTCAACGGCGCCAAACCGAAGCTGATCCATCACGGCGACCGGCCGGGCGCCCATCGAAATGATGTCGCGCACGATGCCTCCCACTCCTGTGGCGGCACCTTGGAACGGCTCGATGAAGCTGGGGTGATTGTGACTCTCCACCTTGAAGGTGACCGCCCAGCCCTCGCCGATATCCACCACGCCGGCGTTCTCGCCCATGCCGACCATCAGACGCTCACGCATTTTGTCGGTGACCTTCTGGCCAAACTGGCGCAGGTAAATCTTTGACGACTTGTACGAGCAGTGCTCGCTCCACATCACCGAGTACATGGCCAGCTCGCCCGACGTGGGGCGGCGACCCAGAATCTCGCGAATCTGTAAGTATTCGTCGGGCTTGAGGCCCAGCGCCGCGAAGGGCTGCTCCTTCTCAGGAGTCGCCGCAGCGTTGGCAACGGTATCGGCAACATGACGGCTCACGGTTAGCGACCTCCGGGGGGACCCGCGAGAACAAGCGCGGTGAAAATGAGCACGATGGCCAGAACGAGGATGAGAACGAAAAGAATGGGGCGATTCAGTAACCAGCGAACAAAGCGATCGAACCAGTGCTTGTCGCGAGGGTCGTCGGTTGCTGTCAATCGCCAGTCGCCGTTGAGGGCACCGCGGCGCGACTGAACGATGTCGAACGGGATGGTGGCGTAGGGCACGATGGCGGTGACCACCGCGAGAAGTGCCACGAGTGGATGCCAGCGCTGATTGATGGCAACCAGAATCGCGGTAGCGCCGTATGAGAGGAAGACAAAACCGTGGAGGCCACCGATGACCGTGAGCACGGCGGGCTCGATTCCCACCGTGGCGCGAGTGATCAGTGCCGCGATGAGAAGTGTCCAGGTGCACGCCTCGGCGATGGCCAGAACGAGGTAGAGGCGCTTGGGCGTGAATCGGCGGGGTGTCACCGTTGATGCGGGGGCACTCACGCGAGCACCTTCGCAATGACGCTCGTGAAGAAGCGCAGCCCGTCCATGCCGCAGCGCATGGCTTCGGTGGTGTTGGGCCCGAAACCTCTCTCCACCGCATGTTCGGGGTGGGGCATGAGTCCCACGACGTTGCCGCGGTCGTTACTGATTCCGGCGATGTCGTTGAGCGACCCGTTGGGGTTTACGCCGACGTAGCGAAAAGTCACAAGACCCTCGCCCTCAAGGCGTTCGAGCGTATCCGCGTCGGCGATGTAGCCGCCCTCGCCGTTCTTCAGCGGAATCACGATTTCTTCGCTCTCGTCGAACTTATTGGTCCAGTCGGTGCGATTGTTCTCAACCCGGATCATCTGGTCGCGGCGCACAAAGCGTCCGTGATCATTGCGGATCAGGCCGCCCGGCAGGAGGTGTGCCTCAACGAGCATCTGGAATCCGTTGCAGATGCCGAGCACGGGCATTCCCTTGTTAGCGGCATCAATCACCTCGGCCATGATGGGCGAGTGGCTGGCGATAGCGCCGCAGCGCAGGTAGTCGCCGTAGCTGAATCCGCCGGGAAGAACGATGGCATCGACCTTCTTGAGGTCGTGTTCCCCGTGCCAGAGGGCGACCGGCTCAGCGCCGGCGAGGCGAATGGCGCGCTGGGCGTCGCGGTCGTCGAGAGAACCCGGAAAGGTAATGACACCGATGCGCATTACGCGCTGTCTCCTGATGCCGGCGCCTCGTAAACGCCGATCACGTCTTCGATGACCTGGTTGGAGAGCATGTCTTCAGCAATCTTTCGGGCGTCGGCCAACGTGGCCTCGGTGACCGGGCCGTCAACGGTTAGCTCGAAGCGCTTACCGATACGCACATTGGTGAACGTGGTGTGACCGAGTCGTGCCAACGCACCGGCAACTGCCTTGCCCGCTGGGTCAAGGAGCTCGGCTGTGGGCATGACCTCGACAACGATGGTGGGCATTGGGGCTCCGAGTGTCTCGAGGGGCGGGATGCCCTAATTCTATCCGTCGCTGAGCGCACCGCTGGTCGAGTAGCGCCGAAGGCGCGTTCCCGCTGGTTGAGTAGCGCCGCAGGCGCGTTCCCGCTGGTTGAGTAGCGCCGCAAGCGCGTATCGAAACCTTGGCGGTTACCTAGCTCGGCGAAATCCGGGCCACGAGCGCGTCGGCGTCGGCGCGAGTGCCAGAGACGCCCACGATGAGCCGGTCGTATTTTTCGTCGCTGAGGTTAATCACTACGGCGATGTCATCCTCGTGCCAGTAAACAAACTGGCGATCTCCGTCGTGATAGTAAGTGCCAGCGGCAAAGACTCCGGGGAGATGCACGCCAGGCGCTCGGAGCCCGAGGTGATCCACCGCCGCCTCATCGACCGCGACGCTCTTCACGTGACTCATCGGAAAAGAGAGGTTTCCCGAGAACGCCGCGAATTTCTCGGCACCCGTGAGCTCAACCTTGAGGGTGTTATCAACAATCTCGATCTTCGGCATAGCTTCTCCCATTCCTCGCGTCAACGTGCTCACTCTAGGGGGAAAACCTCTGTCAGGCCGAAGTATGTTTTTTAAGTGAGGCGGGCCACCCACAGACCAGGGGGTTACGCGGGTGTGACCGGGCGTGGACGCTGTGGCTCGGTGCCTCGCGCCGGCTAGTCGACGAGACGTTCGATGAGGTCTTCGTAGCGGGCGGCGGTTTGGGCAATGATTTCGGCCGGGAGCGCGGGAGGGGTGCCGTGCTTGTCCCAGTTGGCGCTCAGCCAGTCGCGCACAATCTGCTTGTCAAAACTCAGGCCCCTATTGCCCGCGGCGTAGTCGCGCCCATCCCAATAGCGTGACGAGTCGCTCGTGAGCACCTCGTCCGCGAGGCAGATCTGGCCCGTCTCACGGTCGCGCCCGAACTCAAACTTTGTGTCCGCCAGAATGACGTCGTGCTCGGCCGCGATGGCGCTCGCCGCAGCAAAAACTTTCAGCGACAGGTCGCGGATGGCGGCAGCATCGTCGGCGCCAACGAGTTCGACTGTTCGCTCGAACGTGATGTTCTCGTCGTGCTCACCGACGGGAGCCTTCCACGCTGGCGTGTAAATGGGTTCGGGCAGTTTGTCGCCGTCGTTGAGACCGGCCGGCAGCACTATTCCGCAGACGCTCTGAGTTTCCTGGTACTCCAGCCAACCGCTGCCCGTGAGGTAACCACGCACCACGGCCTCGATGGGAAACATATCGAGGTTGGCCACGAGCATCGACGACGGCGCCACGGTCGCGGGAATTTCAGGCGTGCTCGAATCGGGCTCGCGCAGGTGATTGCTGACACCGAGTTTGCTAAACCACCAGGTGCTGAGCCGCGTGAGAAGCGCGCCCTTGCCAGGGATGCCCGGCTCGAGTACGTGATCGAACGCGCTCACCCGATCGCTGGCCACCACGAGAATGCGCGGGGCAGTGGCGA
The DNA here is from genome assembly GCA_021741765.1 of Aurantimicrobium sp. GTDB lineage: Bacteria > Actinomycetota > Actinomycetes > Actinomycetales > Microbacteriaceae > UBA963. The sequence continues at coordinate 3,540 of JAIOXH010000065.1, forward strand.
CGCCCTGGCCCGCGGGCACATAGAGGTCGCGCACCTTGCCAGAGTAGGCGTGCGACCAGCCGGGCAGATCCGAAACCACTAGCCCACCACCTTGGCCGCAATATCCCGTCGGTACTGCCCACCCAACAGCTCAATTCGCCCCATGGCGTCATATGCCCGCGTGCGCGCCTCGGCGAATGAATCGCCGCGGGCGACCACGCTGAGCACCCGACCACCTGAGGTCACGAGGCGCTCGCCGTCGTGGGCTGTGGCGGCGTGCGTGATGTGCACGCCCGCCACCGAGCCGGCATCAGCAATGCCCCCCACCTCGCGGCCGGTCACCGGGGTATCCGGATAGCTCTCGCTCGCCAGCACGACCGTGATTACGGCATCGTTGGTGAATTCGATGGCTGGCTGACTCGCGAGGTCGCCCACGGCCGACGCGTAAAGAACTGTGCTGAGCGGCGTCACCATGCGCGGCAAAACCACCTGCGTCTCGGGGTCGCCAAAGCGAGCGTTGAACTCGATCACGCGGATGCCCGCGCTCGTCACGATGAGTCCGCAGTAAAGAAGCCCAACGAACGGCGTGCCCTCGCTCTCGAGCTGACGCACCACCGGCAGTGCCACGGTCTCCACGCACTCGCGTGTAAAGGCATCGATGCTGCCAAACTGCGTGGCCAACCACGGCAGCGGCGAGTAGGCGCCCATTCCGCCGGTGTTGGGGCCGGCGTCGCCATCGAGCAGGCGCTTGAAGTCCTGTGCCGGAGTGAGGGGAAGAACGTCGTGGCCGTCGGCAAAGACGAAGAGCGATACCTCCTCGCCGTCGAGAAACTCCTCGATCAGAACGTCACCCTCGGCGAGCCATTGCATGGTGTGGGCCACGGCAGCATCGCGATCGCTCGTGACAATCACGCCCTTGCCCGCAGCCAGGCCATCGGCTTTGACCACGTAGGGAGCGCCAAAGTCGTCGAGGATTGTCTCGGCCTCGAGCAGCGTGCTGGCGCGATGAGCGCGGCCGGTGGGAACCCCGGCGGCATCCATGATGCGCTTGGCGAACGACTTCGATCCCTCCAGCGCAGCGGCAGCCTGATCCGGTCCGAACACGGCAATGCCCGCGTCACGCACGGCATCGGCGACACCGGCCACCAGCGGCGCTTCGGGGCCAATCACCACAAGGTCAACCTCGAGCTGGCTCGCCATGGCGGCCATGGCCTCGGGGTCGTTGGCATCGGCCATCACGCAGGGCACGTCGTGGGCGATGCCGGCGTTGCCGGGAGTGCAGGTGATGTCGTGGTCTTCGGTCTCGCCGAGAAGCGACAGGATGATGGCGTGCTCGCGCGCACCCGAGCCCACCACGAGAATCTTCACGCTGTTAAGCCTAGGGCGTGCGCGTGAAGGGGCTCGCGCCCGGTTCCGCTGGTTGAGTAGTCGCGAAGCGACGGACTCCCGCTGGTTGAGTAGTCGCGAAGCGACGGACTCCCGCTGGTTGAGTAGTCGCGAAGCGACGTATCGAAACCAAGGATCTTGGCGCACTCCGGCAGACTGGAGCCATGGCACCCCCGCGCATCCGAGCAGAAGACGGCCGTGCGGCCGTCGTGGCCGTGCGCGAAGATGTGTCCACCGGAGGAGTAGCCCACGAAGTGGGCGCATCGAGGTCCCAACTCGCCACGGCCGTGCGTTACCTGCTCCAGATCCTTGCCGACGCGCACCCCGGCCACACCGTCGAGGTGCGCGTTCCGCCCTTCGGCGCCGTGCAGTGCGTCGAGGGTCCCCGTCACACACGGGGCACCCCGGCAAACGTGGTCGAGATGGATGCCGCCACGTGGGTGGCGCTCGCGACCGGAGAACTCTCGTGGACTGATGCTCGTGCGGGAGCCCGCGTGCACGCCTCCGGAAACCGCGCCGATCTCAGCACGCTCGTGCCCCTGCAAGAATGGTAGACATGGCAACCCCAAAGAATTCGGTTACGAGCGAGACGGTCACCGTGCGCCGATCTCCGCGCTATCTGCGCTTCTTCATCCTCGGCCTCATCGTGGGCGTCATTGCCGCCCTGGTGCTCACGGTCGTCTTCCCCATCGATGCGCAATACACCGTGCTTCAGGTCTTCGGCTTCATGCTGCTCATTTCGCTCTCGCTCGGCGGGGCGCTCGGCTTGGTTGTGGCAATCATCCTTGACCGCACGGTTGGCAAGCGCACCATCACTACCCAGGCCACACGCGAAACGGTCGGTAACCCCGAGGCTTAGGTGCGTGCTCTCGCTCGTCAGATTCACCATAAGACGACCCCGCCGACGTGAAGATAATAACGTTGGCTCATGCCACGCGTCGCTCAGATCAAGAACGGTTTCGCTCCGCGGGTGTGTGAGCGCTGTGGCTTGCCGTTTGAGTGGCGCAAAAAGTGGGCGCGCGACTGGGATTCGGTTAAGTACTGCTCGCAGAAGTGTCGGGGCTGATGTTTGAGCGTGTGATTTTTGTTCCGTTTGATCACCTGAGTCTCGATCACGGAGCTCTGGCAGCGGCTCATCGCGAAACCGATCTTGTGGTCATGGTCGAAAGTGAACGCATGCTCACGGGGCGCCCGTGGAATGCCGAACGCCTCTTCTTCATGGTTTCGGCAGCCCGACACTTTGCGGCGCTCGCCGAGGCCGACGGGTTCACGGTCAGGTATGTTCGGGCACCCACAACCCTCGATGGCCTCAATCAGGTTCGCCAGGAGTTTGGCGACCTGCCGATTGTTTCTGCCGAACCGTCATCGTTTCGACAGAGTCAGCAGTTGACCGAGTTCGGTGTGGAATTCCTCGAGAACGATTTCTTCCTCACGTCACGCGCTGATTTTGCCCTGTGGGCCGGCAAGCAGAAGTCCTATGTGATGGAGAACTTCTATCGAGCTCAGCGTGTGCGCCTCGGCATTCTGGTGACCAACGGCGCTCCGGAGGGCGGCCGCTGGAACTTTGATGCCGACAATCGGCTCGCCCCGCCCAAAAACTACACGTGGCCCGGCCCCCTCACTCATGAACGCGACGACATCGATCGCGAGGTAGAAAAGCTGCTCAGCCACACGGCCACGACGACGTGGGCAACGACGCGTGCGGGTGCGCTCACACAACTCGCGTGGTTTGTTGAACACCACCTCGCCGGCTTCGGCCCCTTCGAAGACGCGGTGCCCAAAGACGAGTGGGCGTTGCATCATTCCCTGCTGAGCCCGTATCTCAACGTCGGCCTTCTGCACGCACACGAGGTCATCGCCGCTGTTCTCGACGCCTACCGCGACGGGCGAGCCCCGATTCAGTCTGTCGAAGCGTTCGTTCGGCAGGTCATCGGTTGGCGCGAGTACATCAACGGCATGTACTGGTTTTTGGGAGAGGACTACCGCAACCTCAACGGGCTACAGGCCGACCGCGACCTCCTGCCCGCGTTCACTGACTCCACGGCGACGCAGATGAACTGCGTGAGTTCCGTTGTGGCTGACATTGAAAAACGTGCCTGGGTACACCACATTCCGCGTCTGATGGTGCTCAGCAATCTGGCACTCGTCACGGGAGTCAACCCGCAAAAGTTCCTTGACTGGATGCGCGAGCAGTTCGTCGACGCCAGCGACTGGGTGATGGTGCCTAACGTGATCGGCATGGCCACGCACGCCGATTCGGGCCGCCTCATGACCAAGCCGTATGCCGCCGGGGGCGCCTACCTCAATCGCATGACGGAGTTCTGTGGCGGCTGCCGCTTCGACCCCAAGAAGCGGGTGGGAGACGACGCGTGCCCCTTCACCACCCTCTATTGGGACTTTCTCGACCGTCACCGCGAGACCTTCGCCAAGAACCATCGGATGGGCCAGCAGCTCGCCGGACTCAATCGCCTCTCAGACCTTCCCGAGGTGCGCGTTCGTGCCGCCGAAGTGCTCGATGAACTGAGCGCCGGCCGCTTCTAACCGGGCGCGTTATCCCTCGCGAATTAACGCGAGAAGTTAACTGAGCTGGTTGGCCGCAACCCAGGCGAGGTAGTCGGCGTCGATGCCGCCGGTCACGTAGTCGCCCGTGAAGCAGCACATCTCGAGCTCGGTGACGCTTGAGCCTTCGATGATGGCGTTGCGCATGTCGTCGACCTCTTGGTAGATCAGGTGGTCGGCACCCAGTTCGGCAGCGATTTCGGGAATCTTACGGCCGTGTGCCACGAGCTCTTGTGGGGAGGGCATGTTGATGCCGTAGACGTGCGGAAAGCGCACGGGCGGTGCGGCCGACGTGAACGTGACCTCGTTGGCGCCGGCGGCTCGCGCCATCTCCACAATCTCGCGCGAGGTGGTGCCGCGAACAATGGAGTCGTCGACAATCAGCACGTTCTTGCCCGCGAACTCCGACGACATGGCGTTGAGCTTCTGGCGCACCGAACGTTTGCGCTGCGCCTGCCCCGGCATGATGAACGTGCGACCTACGTAGCGGTTTTTGTAGAAACCCTCGCGGTATTCAATGCCGAGCTTGCGCGCGACCTGCATGGCCGCCGGGCGCGAGGAGTCGGGGATGGGCATGACGACATCGATATTCCCCGTCGGTGCATATTCGGCGATGGTGTTGGCCAGTCGGTCGCCGAGGCGCAGACGCGCTTC
>JAIOXH010000066.1 GCA_021741765.1 Aurantimicrobium sp.
TTGACAGCTGCCGCGGCAGCCAGTTGGTCTTCGGTCGCTTCGGCGAACGGGCCAATGGGAACAAAAGCGGCGTCATAAACGAACAGACCGATCTCAACGCCGAGTGCGCGCACACGCTTCTTCACGTCGTCGTAGTCGGCCAGGTCGGCGACGACGGTCTTCACGTCAACGCCGTGGCTCTCTCGAATACGGGCGGCCGTGGCCTCGAGGGCGTCCTTTTTACGCGCCATGATCACGAGGTTGAGACCCCGCCTAGCGCACCCCTCGGCGAACGCCGCCCCGAGGCCGTAAGAACCTCCTGCAACCAGTGCGTAGGGACCGTACTTCTGGGCAAATTGACTTCGCGCTGCAGTATTCACGAAGTGAAGCCTAGCCCGGAGTCGCGAGGTCCCGGAGGCCCGGCGGTCAGAAGACAACGGTGGCAATCTCATCCCACTCGACGGCTCACCCCGCCGACGAGAAGCCATGCCCTGATAGTTTCTCCTCACAGGAGAAAAATGACGATTAAACCCCACGGCATTCACCACGTGACCGCCATTGCCCGAGACCCGCAGCAGAACGTGGATTTCTATACCAAGGCCCTGGGTTTGCGCTTGGTCAAGCAAACGGTCAATTTTGATGCCCCACACGTGTGGCACCTCTATTACGGCGATGAAGCCGGTTCACCCTCGTCGATTCTCACCTTCTTTCCGTGGCCCGGTGTTGCCAAGGGTCACGACGGCGCCGGTATGACGAGCGCCACAGCTTTCTCGATTCCGGCGGAATCTCTCGGATTCTGGGGGCAGCACCTCGGCGCCCTGGGCATCGAGACGTCGCTCACCACGGACGCGGCCAGCCGGGACGTACTCGAACTGCGCGATCACGACGGCATGCGGCTGCAACTTGTGGGTACCACGGGGGACACCCGAAGCGGTTGGGACGGTGTGGGAAACATCCCGGCTGAACACGCCATTCGCGGTTTGCACGCTGTGGAGCTGTCTGAAAACGCCATCGACCCCACCGCGTTCATGCTCACAGACGTGCTCGGAATGAACCATGCGGGGGAGAACGCGGGCCGCGCGAGCTTCTCCATGGCCGAGGGCGCTTCGGGTGCTCAGGTTGAGGTTCTGGGCGGAGTTCACGAGCGAGGCATGCAAGCGGGCGGCACCGTGCATCACGTCGCCTTTAGCGCTCCCAACCTGGCAACGATGGAGCTCTGGCAGCAAGAACTGCGCGAGCAGGGAGTGCCGGTCACCGACATCATGGACCGCCAGTACTTTAAGAGCATTTACTTCAGAGAACCGGGCGGCGTGCTCTTTGAAATCGCGACCGACGAACCGGGTTTCGCTACCGACGAGCCGCTTCTCGAACTGGGCCGAAAGCTCAAACTTCCGCCCTGGCTCGAGCCAAGCAGAGAGCAGATCGAGAACTCGTTGCCACAGATTAGCGTTGAGTCACATGGCGAATAACAATCTCTCCCGCCCGCACGTTTTTCATCAGGGAACGTCGTCACGAACGATTCTGGCGTTGCACGGCACCGGCGGCGACGAGCACAACATCCTCGGGCTGGCGCAGGCACTCGACCCCACGGCATCGATCCTTTCGCCGCGCGGAATGCACCTCGAGGGCGGAATGAACCGGTTCTTTGAGCGTTATGCCGATGGCACGTTCAACGAGCAATCAATAGAGGACGCGGTAAACGAACTCGCGGAATTCATCGACGCGGCGGCTTACGAATACAGCATCGACGCTGGCAACGTTTTTGCGACCGGATTCAGTAACGGCGCCAACACGGCCTCTGCGCTCATGATTCGTCGACCTGAGTTGCTGGCGGGTGCGGCACTGTTTGGTTCGACCATTCCATTTGCCCACGTTGACCGAGTCGACCTCACGGGCACACGAGTGTGGCTGGCAAACGGAGATGTCGACTCGTACGCTCCGATAGACGTGAGCGAGCGGTGGGTTGACCAGCTTCGAGGCTTCGGCGCCGACGTGACGTTGTTGCGGCACCTCGGCGGCCACGAGATTTGGCCAAAGCACGTGCAACTTATTGCCGGCGAACTTCGGGCCTAGCACCAACGGAATTTCGACGCCGCTGGAGGTAGGGGAGCTACTCAACTCCGAAGTTGCCAAAGGAGCTGCGCCAGTAGGCCAGCGGAGAACCGTCTCTGTAGGACGCTGATTCGATTTGGGCGATGAAAATAGCGTGGGTGGCAAAGTCTTTTCTTTCGACAAGGCGACACTCGAGATGGGCCAGGGCGTCGGACAAGATCGGGCTACCCAAATCGCCTGTCGTGAGGTTGGTCCCTCGAAACTTGTCCTCATGGTTTTGGGAAAACTGCGTGGCCAGGTGGCCATGTTCCTCGCCCAAAATATTCACGGCAAAGACCCCTGTTTCTGAAATCACGTCCGCAATCGCCAGACGTTGGTTGAGGCAAACGAGGATTGACGCCGGACTCAACGATAGGGATGTCACCGAACTCGCAGTAACGCCGAAACGCTCATCGCCGCGTTGGGTGCTGATGATTGAAACTGCGGTGATCAGGTTTGATATGACGTCTCGGAATGTATCCGAATCGAGTGTCGACGTAGATGGGGTGGCCGGAGTGATCACGTGAATCCTTTGGTCTGAGGAGGATGAAGTCGCCGTTGCTTTACCGGATGACTCCCGTTAGGTTCTCGACTACAGCATGCCGACGTCCGCGTTAACCGAAACGAAATACTGAGGCCCATGAATAAACAGGAGACGGAGTCATCTCGGCGATCTTCTCCGCGGACCTCTCCGTCGATAATCCGAACGAAGATCGCGCCGCCTCTTCTCGGTCCCAATGTGATGGAGCGCCCGCGACTCAACCAACTGATCGGTGGAACGATTCGAGATAGTCAGATTGTGGTTGTTGCCGCAACCGCAGGTTCGGGCAAGACCACGGCCGTTGTTCAGGCGTGTCAGGCAGGCACGACGCCGGTGGCGTGGCTCACACTCGATCGAGCAGATTCTGCGCCGGGTCGTTTGCTGCTTTACATCGAAGCGGCACTCGCGACGCAGGTAGAAACCGTCCGGGGTTTGGTCAACGGACTTCTTGCCGCCCGGTTACCTCACGATGAGGCAGCGGGGCTTCTCGTCGATGCCACGAGTGAAATTCCTCTCATCCTCGTTATCGATGGGCTGGAACACCTCGTCGAATCACCCGGCGGGCTGGCCGTCATTGAGGCAATTGTTCGCTACGCGCCGAGTTCGCTCACCGTTGTGCTCCTCAGTCGCTCAGACATCCCCATTGATTCTCGAATGATGAGCGGAGTCGAGATGGTTGCCGCGATTGGTGAACAAGACCTCGCGTTCTCGCTTGACGAGGCGGCAACCGTGTTGAAAAAAATGGACATGGACGATGTCGATGCGAGCCACGCGATGGAAGTCACCAACGGCTGGGTCGCCGGCGTGCTCTTTGAATCGTGGCGTGCCCGAAAGACCGTCGTCGGGGTCGGTGGTGAGGCCGACCCTCTTCACGGTTACTTATCATCACAAATTCTTGAGCGACTAGACGTCAACGAGCGCGAATTCCTCATCGGCACGTCCCTCTTGGATGAGGTCACCCCGATTAGAGCAGCAGCGTTGGGGGAGACACACACCACACAAGCCCTCATGTCACTTCGAACAAAACACTTGCCGGTGTCGTGGGCCGTTGGTCATGAGGGAATGAGGTGCCATCCGCGTTTTCGTGAGTATCTGGTCGCCCTCTCTGAACGTCGCGAACCGGACGAGGTAGCCGAGCGACGAACACTTTATGGCGATCTCCTGCTCAGCGAAGGGCACCTCGAAGAGGCAGTTGAGCAGTACATTTTGTCGGGGGAGCTAGAAAAGGCCCGCGTTCCCGCCGAGCAGGTGCTTGGCGGAATTATTGACCGTTTCGATTTTGCGGTCGCAGATCGATGGTTGGGCCCGCTCGTAGGTGCGTTTGGGGAGCAGGACCTTGGCTTGGCATTGCCACGGCTCCTGTTGGCGATATCGCGCGAAGACTACGGTTTAGCCTGCGCGATTTCGGATTCCTTGGCGGATGCGAAGAAGCGAGACGAGTTCGCTTCAGTTTCGGCACTTGGGGCCAGCATGATGGCCTGGTCATACTGGCACCTGAATCGGATACCCGACACGGAATCGGTCATTGCCAGCGCTCCGCCGAGCCTGGAAATGGCTGCTATCCGGTACCTCATGACTTTGGTTAACGAGGAGTACGTCGCAGAATTCGACAAGGGAATAAATCTCACGGGTGGCCCCCTCGATGCACTCGTAATGCGGGTTCATTTCGCGCACGGGCGTTTGAAAGAAATGGCTCAGGAACCCGAATCTCCTTGGGCCGCGGCCGTTTCTTCCCCGTGGAGAATCGGCCTCCTCCGCGCCACCGGCCGTTTGACTCAAGCACTCGACGTCTACGCTCAATCCGACAATCACGCCCACTCACTTTGCTGGTTGCACGGCATTGTGGGGCCGGACCTCATGATTGATCTGCATCGAGTGGACGAAACCATGACCACTCTTGCCATTGGTCGTCAACACATCAGGGCAAGCGGTTCGGTGCTGTTCGAGTGGCTCAGCATCCTCGTTGAAGTGAAGTGTGAGCTCCGATTGCGACGCAATACGGAACGCGCGCTGGCACTTCTTGATCAGGTTGATGAGGCAAGCTCGAGAAATTACCACTTCATCAACGAGACGGTTGATATGTGGCGTGGATTCGCCAACCTCCGTGAGGGCGGGGAGGATGACCTCGCACTGGTGTCCCTTCGGCGCGCTGTCGACAGCATGGTCGGAGCACAAAGGATGATTGAGCTCCCCGCCGCAGCTGTTTATCTTGCTGAGGCGGAATGGCGGTCGGGACACTCGGATGCGGCTGATACGGCCACTGATCTGGCGCTCAGTGCGTCCCAGCTGCAGGGTTCTCACCACCAACTACTTCTGGCGCTCGCCGACTTCGAAGCCGTGCTGGCACGGCGTCTTGATATCGAGGCCGATGCGGACTCCGAGTGGCACGAACTGGGGCGCTCGCTCATGGGTCGTCACTCGGGGGAGGAAAACCACAATCGGGTGTCGGTGCTCCTCCGCGAATTTGGCGAGACCACCCTCGAGGTCGAAGGCGAAATCGTCAAGCCGCGCATCGCCAAGAGCCTTGCTCTCGTTGCGCTGTTGGCGACGGCCCCGAATCACCGTGTGACGCGAGCGGAGGCGCTCAACGCACTGTTTGAAGGAGAGCAGAACGATTCATCGCGCGCCTACCTGCGGCAAACGGTACACCGCCTTCGCGAGGTGATGCCCGCTGGTGTGGGCCCGTCTTTTGTGGGTGACGTGCTCTCGTTTTCCGGCGCCGTTTCGATAACGAGCGAGTCTGTTCAGTGTGACAACCTGCTGAACGAAGCGAATCGACTGCAGGGCGAAGACAAACTTCAGATGCTCGAACGTGCGCTGGCTTTTTTCGAGAAGGGTGACTACCTGCCCAAGATTGACTCTTCATGGTCTGATGACCGCCGAATGTTGTTGATGGAAAAAGCGGTCAACGCGAGTCTTGCCGGTGCCGCAATCTGTTTTGATGCTCAGCGTTATCAGCAAGCCAAAAACTTGGCAGAATCATCGCTGATCAGAGATCCCTATTCGGAGCGTGCGTGGCGCATGTTGATGCGCGTCAGTAACGCAATAGGTGATGCCGACGCTGTGTCGGCCTCCTATCGCCGGTGCGAAGCGGCACTGGCCGAAGGAGGCCTGGCGCCGTCGGCTGCGACACGGGACCTCTTCAAACTCTTGCGGCCTTAGCCTGCGCCTTGCGAGTGAATTGGGCGGTCGTGCTCAAGTTTCTCTTTCGTTAACGCCCTTCACGTCATTCTGTGAAGAGCGCCCGAGTGGGCGATGTTCACTGTTGAGGAGGGTTCACATGAGAACCGGAAAAGAATACCTTGAGTCACTCAGAGACGGTCGCAAAGTCTATGTGGGCGGCGAAATCATTGACGACGTCACCACCCACCCCATGACAAAGGGCTACGCCCATGCAATCGCCGAGTATTACGATATGCACCTCAATCCTGAGTTCCAGGACGTGTGCACGTTTATCGATGAGAACGGAGAGCGCCAGTCGATGCACTGGTTCCTGCCTCGTTCGAAAGAAGATGTCGTGCGCCGTCGCAACTACGCCGACTTCATGTTCCGGCACTTCAAGGGCGGCATTTTCACCCGGCCGCCGGCGGGAATGAATGTCGTCATGTTCACCCAGGTGGACGATCAGGAACCCTGGGCGGGAAATTCTATCTTCAAGAACGGCCAGCGTGATCTCACGGGCAACATTCAACGCCAGTGGGACATGGTGACGAGCCTTGATCACGCCATTTCGCCCATGTTCCTCGACGTTCAATATGATCGCGGTCGTGACGACGCGATGGCCGAAACGCCCATGTTGAGTGTCGTCGAAGAGAATGACGAGGGCGTCATCGTTCGTGGATGGAAGGCCATTGGCACGTCCATTCCGTTCGTGAATCACCTTCTGATTGGCAACCTGTGGCGGCCGGGACAAACGTCGGAGCAGACGCTCTATGCCCTCGTCCCCGTGGCAACGCCGGGTATCTCGGTTGTGGCACGCGAATCCCGCGCCATGCCCGACGCCGATCCCTACGACCACCCGCTGGCCACCATTGGTGACGAACTCGATGGAATGGTCTATTTCGATGACGTTCTCATTAAGTGGGACCAGGTTCAGCACATTGGCAACCCGGACCATGCCAAGTGGTACCCGCAGCGTCAATTCGACTGGGTGCACCTCGAAACTCAGGTTCGCCAGGTTGTTCACGCGGAGCTGATGGTTGGCCTGGCCCTCCTGATCACGCAGTCACTGGGTACGGCAACAAACCCTCTGGTTCAGTCACAGTTGGCTCAGTTGATTCGTTTCCGCGAGACGTGCCGCGCCTTCATGATTGCGGCCGAGGAAACGGGATTCCACACCCCGGGTGGCTTGTACAAGCCGAACAACATCTTCATTGATTTTGGTCGCGCTCACTATCTCGAAAACCAGCACGACATGGTTAACCTTCTGATCGATTTCTGCGGCCGGGGTGTTGTCATTCAGCCGACCAAGCGGGAATTGGATGACCCGTACATCGGGCCCAAGCTCGAAGAGGCGCTCCGTGGTTCTGAAATCAGCGCCCGTGACCGCATCAAGATCTTCCGGCAGATCAGCGAGCGATTCCTCACGGAATGGGGCGCTCGCCACGAGATGTTCGAGAAGTTCAATGGAACCCCGCTCTACCTCATCAACCTCCTCACCATGCAGCGCACGGAGTACCAGGTTGATGGCCCCTTGACGCAGTTGGCTCGCGACGTTCTTGGATTTGGCGATACCGCCGATCTGGGTAAGCGCGCGGAAGAAACGGAGAAGGCATCGCACTACGCCAATGTGCGCTTCCAGCCCGACTACGCCAAGGCGCAGGATCAAAAGGATGGCTACATGAACGAGGAAGTGACCGAACCGGTCTTGTCCGGCAAAAAATAGCTCATCCATCGAAACGAATGCTCCGGGGCAACGCGTGCCAGCCCCGGAGCGTTCGCCTTAAGCAGTCGGTGGCCGACGCTGGTGCCACAGGAACTCTTGTTCGAGACTGTGGCCCAGTTGGAACAGCGTTGCCTCGTCGCCCGGGCCCGCAATCAACTGCACGCCCACGGGCATGCCGTCGCGGTCGACGCCCACCGGGAAAGAAGCGGCCGGGAGCCCCGAGAGGTTTGCTGAAATGGTGAAGGTGGCCGTGCGCCGCTCCAGTATTCGCTGACCCGCGGGGTCTTCGTTGGCCTCGGCGTAAACCTGGCCGACCGGGGGCACCGTGGTCGCCATGGTGGGGGTGAGCAACACATCAAACTGGTCGCCCCATTGCGCCACCACGCGACGGGCCTGGGTTTGGATATCCATCTCGAGGCCCACATAGTCGATAGATGTGAAAGCCCGAGCCTGGTCGAGGCGATATTGAATGAAGGGATCGCACAGTGACGGGTCCGTGATGGCGGAGTTCGCCAGGTAGGCGCTCATCACCTGCCCCACGAAGGCACCAATCGTGGGCGGATCAAAGAGGTAGGCATCCACGGTGCTGACGTGATGGCC
>JAIOXH010000067.1 GCA_021741765.1 Aurantimicrobium sp.
CACTCGGGCCATGTGAGAGCGAGTCGCACGGCACCGCCCGCATACGCCGCGAGAACGCGAGCGGGGATACCCGTCTTTTCGGCCGTGTCGGTGACCCATGCCTCATCGACAACCGTGACCAAAGGCGCCGTGCGCACACTCGCATCCGTGAGCGATGGATCGTACGGCGGCAGGGGTGCGTCAACAGGCATCATCAACGCGCGCCTGGCGGAATCACCGGCGCCACACGAAGCAAGGGAAGCAATAAGAATCGTCACGAGCATCACGAGCGTTCCCACCGCAATCGTGCGGTTGCGTCGAACGATTCGCGATGTCACCCCCCCATTTTGGTGCTGCACGCTGACGAAAACCTGAGGGCTCGCCACCTTGCCCCCACGGCGTCCCACACGGTCATGCCGAGACGAAATGAATACGATAGGGCTATGGCAGATTCAACATTCGACATCGTCAGCAAGGTCGACCCCATGGAGGTTGACAACGCCTACAACCAGGCCACCAAAGAGATCGAACAGCGCTATGACTTCAAGGGTGTTGGTGCTTCGCTCGAAAAGTCCGGTGAAAAGTTTCTGATGAAGGCGAACTCCGAAGAGCGCGTCAAGGCCGTTCTCGAAGTTTTCGAGTCCAAGCTCATCAAGCGCGGTATCACACTGCGCCAATTGGATGCCGGGGCGCCATTTCCCAGCGGCAAGGAGTTCCGCATCGAAGCGAGCATGAAAGAGGGGATCGACCAGCCCAACGCCAAGTTGGTCAACGCCGCGATTCGCGAAAAGGCCCCCAAGTCGGTGAAGTCACAGATTCAGGGCGATGAGATTCGCGTCTCGTCAAAGAGTCGCGACGACCTGCAGGCCACTATGGCCATGCTCAAAGGTGAGGACTTTCCCGTGGCCCTGCAGTTCGTGAACTTCCGCTAGTTGTAGCCGAAGGGCACATCGCCCCACGCCCGGCGCACTTCGGCATCGGGGTCGTTCACCACGGTGTCTGTGACGTCGATGATGAGCGTTGAGCGCGTCTTCATTCGATATTGTGGCCACGGCCGGCTGGCGTTCGCCTCGGGGTCACCCGTACGCGCAAACGATAGCCAGTGCTCGTGCATTCGGTCCATGGTGCGCCGGGCGGCAGCCAGCCCGCCGAGGCGAAACACCAGGTCTTTCTTGCCGACCTTGGTGGGCAGCGTGCCGAAGACGTAGGGCAACTCGGTCGCGTGCATTGCCCCCAACCCCATCAGCTTCATGAGCGGCGGCGCCTGATCAAACCGGTACATCCACGTGGGCGCGAAAGCACTGTGCGCGGTGGCGGCCCAGATCGACGGCATTCTGAAGCCGGCATCGCGCGAAATGCCCATGCACGCTTTCTGCCCCGGGTACCCGCGGTAAACGCCCGAGATGTCATTAAGCGAGACATCGACTGTGGGGTTGTCATTCGATACCAGCTCGAACATGTGCTCAACCGCATCTTTGCTAATGGGCATGAGTGGCGACTGCATCAGTTTGAACAGCGAGGCCTCGTCTTTATTGCTGCCGATGATGAGCGGCACGCGATGTGCGCGACCCGCCTGGAACGCAACAAGAGGATCCTCGTGCACCACATCACCGTCAACGACGGGCGCAAACGCAACGGTGCCGGGCATGGTGGTGGCAACCTTGTTGAGCAGATCCATGGTGTGTGCGGCCAACTCGTGAGCATCGACCTTGCGCAGGTCGGTCGCTGCGCGATCCGGGTTCACCCCCGCCAGCTCAAGGAACATGCCCGCGATGAGAGCAGGGCGCTCCGGCCCGTAGACGCTGGTCACGGGCGAGCTCTGGGCGATGGCGCGGTGGAAGAGTCCCTTGGCGGCGGGCATCGTCATCAGGGTGGTGACGCACCCTCCGCCGGCCGACTCGCCGAACAGCGTGACGTTTTCGGGGTTGCCGCCGAACGCGGCGATGTTGTTGCGCACCCACTGCAGCGCCAAAAGGATGTCGCGCAGGCCGAGATTTGTCTCTGCCGACGAACCCAAAAACTCGCGGAAGTCAAGAAAGCCCAGTGCGCCGAGTCGGTAGTTGAGCGTGACCACGATCACGTCGCCGTCTTCGGCGAGCGCTTGGCCGTTATAGATGGGCTGTGCCGAGAAGCCAATGAAGTAGGCGCCGCCGTGCAGCCACACCATGACCGGGCGCGGGCGACCGTCGGTGAGAGCAGCCTCGGGTACCCACACGTTCAAGCTGAGGCAGTCCTCGCTCTGCACCAAGTTCTGAGGAATCGGAATCATCTTGGTGGTGGGCTGTGGCGAAACACTTCCGAACTCGAGGGCGGGGCGAACGTCACGCCACTTCTTGGCAGGCTCGGGCGAACGGTAGCGCAGGTCGCCCACCGGCGGTGTGGCATACGGGATTCCTCGCCAGCGCGCGCACTGACCCACGCGGTCGCCCTGAACACGTCCCGCGGTCGTACTCACGATCATGTCGTCGTTTACCAATGCACTCATAGGTAGGCTCCCAACCACGTTTGGATGTCTGCGAAGGCGCGAGCGCGCACCGCCGGCGCTGAGAGGAACACGTCGTGCACCGCTCCCGGCAAATGCGTCACCGTCACCACTCGTCCTAATTTAACGGCTCGCGAGGCCACCGTGTTGACATCGATGACGGTGTCGGCTTGACGCATGTCGTCAGACCAGCGCGTGAGAAAGAGTGTTCGCGCCGACAAGAGCGTGAGCACGGGAGCCTCAATGGTGAGACCCGCGGCCACCGCGGCGTGACCGGCAAGGACGGCGCGTAACCACGCGGCCCGCGGTGTGAATGACTTGGTCGGGCGCCAGTCGTCACGAAACTCCCACAGGCCGCCCTGTGATTTGCTGAGAGCCCTGTTGTAAAAACCGAGGTCGGGATTGGGAACGGGGGCCTTGGGGTCAACCCGAGAGCCGATCTTGAGGGCCGTGGCTGCCACCTGACGTCCGGCCGCCGTGAGCTGGTACTCGAGCCAGGGACTGTTGAGAATCAGCGCCTGCGCGCGGCCCGGGTGACGACTGAGCCACAGGCTCAACACCAGCCCACCCGTGGAGTGTCCGACCAGGATGAGCGGGCGCTTCGTGGCGGCCCCCGCGCCGTGGCCCATGACCTCGAGTGCGGCCTCGATATCGGCGTCGTAGGTGTCGAGCGAACTCACAAACCCCGGGGTCTGGCCCGAACGCAAACTGCGGCCGTATTTTCGCAGATCGAGAGCAAAGAATCGCGCGCCCTGAGAGCGCCAGAATTCGGCCACGTGGGCATGAAAGAAGTAGTCCGACCAGCCGTGAACGTAGAGCACATCGGCGCCCTCAGCGCTGAGGCGCTTGCGGCCAAAAAGCCGCCGCGGGCTCGTCGCTGGAGCTGGCGTGTGGCGCACCAGCGTGGCAACCACGTCCCCCTCGTCGTCGCGCCCGAGATCGAGCGTTGCCTGCTCAAAATCGCGCCCGAGGAGGTCTGGCGTCCAGGTGACATCGCGGCGGGCCATGTTGTCATTCTTACCTACCGGAGTGCCCGGGGCGACCGGTATGCGGCACTCCCTTAGGCTCGAAGCACTATGAGCGACAACACGTCTTCCCACAACACCGCCATCGACCGCAACCGCCTGGCCGAGCTCGCAGTGCGAGAGCGCACCGTGTTCGCCGAGCGCAACCCTCGCTCACAGGCCGCCTACGCGCGGGCCGACCATCTCTTTGGGCGCGTGCCTATGACCTGGATGAACAAGAAGGCCGGCGGGTTCCCGATCTACCTCGACCGCGCCCTGGGCAATCGCATCTGGGATATCGACGGTCACGAGTACATCGATTTCGCACTGGGCGACACCGGATCGATGGCGGGACATGCAGCGCCCGAGGTTGTTGCCGCAATCAGCGAGCACATCTCGACCACGGGTGGACTGACGACGATGCTCCCCACCGAAGACGCCGAGTGGGTGGGTGCCGAGCTCACGCGTCGCTTCGGCATGGATGCGTGGAGCTTTGCGCTCACTGCGACAGACGCCAACCGCTGGGCGATTCGACTCGTACGTGCCATCACCGGCAAGCCAAAGATTCTTTTCCACGCTTACTGCTATCACGGCAGTGTCGACGAGTCACTCATCGTGGTGGGACCCGACGGGGAGGGAATGAGCCGTCCCGGCAACGTGGGATCTCCCGTCGACGTCACCCTGACGTCGCGTGTGGCCGAAATGAACGACCTCGCGGGGCTCGAGCGCCAGCTGAAACACGGGGATGTGGCCGCCGTGCTCATTGAGCCGGCACTGACCAACATCGGGATTGTGCTGCCCGAACCCGGCTATCTGGCCGGAGTGCGAGAACTGACCAGAAAGTACGATGCGCTGCTCATCATCGACGAAACGCACACCTTCTCGGCCGGCCCCGGCGGCATGACCAAACGCGACAACCTCGAGCCCGACATCGTGGTAATTGGTAAGTCGATTGCCGGCGGCATCCCCACCGGCACGTATGGTCTGAGTGCCGAATTTGCCGAACGCGTGCTCGAGCGCACCGACCTCGACCTCGTTGACATGGGTGGTGTGGGCGGAACGCTCGCCGGAAACCCACTGCAGGTCACGGCCATGAGAGCCACACTCGAAAAGGTGCTGACCGACGATGCCTTCGAGGGCATGATCGCCACTGCGACGGTTTTTACCGACGGCATGAATGAGATCTTTGATCGCTACACACTGCCGTGGAGCATCAACCAGTTGGGGGCCCGAGCCGAGTACCGCTTTGCCCGGCCGTATCCCCTCAACGGCACCGATGCTCACGCGGCGGCGGATGAAGAGCTCGAAGACTACATTCACGTGGCGCTGATGAATCGGGGCATCATGCTCACCCCGTTCCACAACATGGCGCTGATGTGTCCCGCCACGACGCTGGCCGACGTGGCTGCGCATCACGCTGCTTTTGACGACATTGTTCGCGAGTTGCTGGGCGCCTAGCCGGCTTGTTTAGGCGCGCGACACCCGAATCATCTCGGCACGGTCGACGGCCTTGATGCGCTCACGCCCCTCGGGCACACCGAGTGCTTTTTCGTAATCGTCGAGTTTGGCCCAGCCGGCAATGTCGGTGTACTCAATACCGCGAGCGTTGAGCAGATCAACGACGGCCTGCTCGCCGGGCTCGGCCGGAGCCCACCAGTGAGCCTGATCACGTAGCAAATGCTTAACGGTCTCCATGGCATCCGACTTGGTGTGGCCGATGAGTCCCACTGGTCCGCGCTTGATCCATCCGGTGGCATAGATGCCCGGCATGATCTTGCCGTCGTCGTCCATGACTTGCCCCTCGAGGTTGGGAATAATGCCGCGCTTCTCATCGAACGGGATGCCGTCGAGCGGTGAGCCAAAGTAACCCACGGCCCGGTAAATCGCACCGATCTCGAGCTCGCGAATCTCACCCGTGCCACGCACGCCACCCGCGGCATCGGGCTCGGTGCGCTCGTACCGAAAGGTACCCACCGTGCCGCGCTCGTTTGCGGTCACCTCGAGGGGCTTGGAGTAGAAGTGAAGGTGAAGTCGGCGGCTGGCCTTGCCCGACTCGCGCTCCCGCCAGGCGTTCATCACCTTCATCAGAACGAATACTTGTTTGTTGCTCTCAATGGCGTTCTGGCTAGCCTCGTCAATCGCGAAATCCTCGTCGTAGACGACCATGTCAACGTCGCGCAGTTCGCCCAGCTCACGGAGTTCGAGGGGGGAGAACTTCGCCTGGGCGGGGCCCCGACGACCGAAGACGTGCACATCGGTGACCGGAGAGGCTTTGAGTCCACCATAAACATTGGCGGGAATCTCGGTGGGTAAAAGATCGTCAGCGTGCTTGGCCAACATTCGCGCAACATCGAGGGCCACGTTGCCGTTGCCAACCACGGCCACGCTCGACGCATCGAGTGGCCACTCGCGCGGCACATCGGGGTGTCCGTCGTACCAGCTCACGAAATCGGCGCCACCGTAGGAGCCGGGCAACTCAATGCCCGGGATGTTCAGGTCGGCGTCGAGAATCGCGCCCGTTGAGAAAATCACGGCGTTGTAGTGGCGCTTGAGATCATCCAGAGTGATGTCGGTGCCAAAGTTCACGTTGCCAAAGAGGCGAATGTCGCCGCGATCAAGAACCTCGCGCAGGGCCGTGATGATTCCCTTGATGCGCGGGTGGTCTGGGGCTACGCCATACCGAACCAGCCCGTAGGCCGCGGGCAGTCGATCGAAGAGGTCGATCGACACATCAACGTTGCGCTCAGACTTGAGAATGATGTCGGCTGCGTAGATGCCGGCCGGACCGGCACCGACGATGGCGAGGCGGAGTTTTGACACGCCTTCTACGGTACTAGCCTCGGCGCTAACTTCTCGCCGGTTGGGCCGCTATCCCGTGCGGGAAACAACGTGATCGGCAAACATGCCAAGAGCGCGCTTGGCTGCGGTGTCGGGCAACGGATCCAGTGCTTCCATGGCCTCGCGGGCAAAGCGCAGTGCCTCGTCGCGCGTGGTCTGCGTCACCGGGTGATCGTAGAGCGCATGCACGGCCTCGGGTAGGTCGGCCTCGGCCACGGCGTCCGTCGACGCGGCATCTTCACGAAGCCGCTTGAGCAGCGATGCCGCTTCGGGGTCGGTATCAACCACGCGTTCGAGCAAGAGTGTGGGCAGCGTGGGCACGCCGGCTTTGAGGTCTGTTCCCGCCTTCTTGCCGGTGGCATCGGATGCTGGGGAGAGATCAATCACATCGTCGGCCAGCTGGAAGGCAATGCCGATTTTCTCGCCAAAGATTCGAGCGGGTTCTTCGAACTCCGAGGGTGCGCCCGAGTAGCGAATACCGGCACGCGCCGCAGCGGAAATGAGTGAACCGGTTTTGTCGGCCAACACGCTGAAGTAGTGGTCGACGGGGTCGACGCCGTCCGCTGGCCCCGTAGTTTCGTGGAGCTGACCCACACAGAGGCGTTCAAACGTTTCTGACTGCAGGCTCATGGCCTCAACACCGAGGCGCGACATGAGAGTAGATGCGCGCGAAAAAAGCAGATCGCCCGTGAGGATGGCCACCGAGTTTGACCAACGAATATGGGCGCTCTCTACGCCGCGGCGCAGCGGCGCTTCGTCCATCACGTCATCGTGATACAGCGACGCGAGGTGGGTCATTTCGATGGCTCGCGACGCCGTGATCACATCGGGAGTAGTGCCCTCGCCAAACTGGGCCATTAGTAGCGCGAGCATAGGGCGCATGCGCTTGCCCCCCGCATCGAGCAGGTAGCGACCGACCGTGTCGGCGAGGTCGTCGCCAAAGTGGAGCTCAGCGGGAAGACCCTCTTCGATTTCGCGGATGCCCGCGTCGATGGTGTCGGCAAGTTTTTTGGTGTCGGGGGAAGCGAAAAGGCGCTCGCGAAGACTCAAGACCGAACGCGGGGGCTTCTCGAGGCTCACACCGGCAAGCCTACTCCGGCGGGCGAAACTCTCAGGCGGAAGGTTTGGTGCCTCGGTGAAGGGCCACGATTCCGCCGGTGAGGTTGCGATAGGCAACCTTGCGAAATCCCACTGCGTGGATATCCTTGGCCAGTTCACTCTGGTCGGGCCAGGCTTCGATGCTGTCGGCGAGGTAGGTGTAGGCGGCCGAGTTTGTACTGGTGACAATCGACATAATCGGCATGACCTGTGTGAGAAAAGTGCGGTAGACAAAGCGCATGAGCGGGTGTGGCGGCGAGGAAAACTCCGTGATCACGATGCGACCGCCCGGCTTCGTTACCCGAAACATTTCGGCCAAGGCCTTTTTGGGCTCGACAACGTTGCGCAGTCCAAACGAGATGGTGACGGCGTCGAACGAGTTGTCGTCGAACGGGAGTGCCATGGCGTCGGCTTCGACAAACGACAGGTTGGTCAGTGCGGAGTGCTTACGCCGGCCCACGTCCAGCATCCCGGGAGAGAAATCAGCGGCCACGACCTCGGCACCCGCTCGCGCAAGAGGCACACTGCTCGTGCCGGTTCCGGCGGCCAGGTCGAGAATTCGCATGCCCGGAGCGGGGGCGAGTTGTCGAACCGTGACAATGCGCCACAGGGCCGAATTTCCGGCTGAAAGAAAGGCGTTCGT
>JAIOXH010000068.1 GCA_021741765.1 Aurantimicrobium sp.
GCAGATCGGCAATCAAACCGCCGTCTTCGTAAATCTCGACGCGATAGCCACTCACGACGCTCGCCCCCGCGGGTGCAGAAACGGCCGACCACGACACGTTTAACCCGCCGCCGGCAGGGTGGGCGCTCGTATAACTCACCACGGCCGCGGTCACTGCCGCGGGCGCGGGCGGTGAGCGGTCGGCGCCGAGCGGCTCGCTCCACGGACTCGGAGACGACGTGCCCACTCCGTTGATGGCAACGACCTGGAAACGATACTTGGCGCCCGTGGGCAGGCCGTCGAGGGTGCACACGGTTGCCGCGCACGTGCGGGTGTACCCGCCGTCACTCGTGACGACATACTGGCTGATCGGAGAATTGTTGCCCGCAGGGGCGGCCCAGCTGAGCGTCAATTCACCGTTCACAAAGCCCGCGGCGCGCACGGGGACGGTGGGCGCATCCGGCACATCCTGAATCGCAATGGTCACCACGCCCCACGCGTAACGGTCAGGGTCGTTTGTGGCATCGGCCACCTCGTACTGCAGGGTGACGTCTGCCGCGCGGGCAGACTCGGCCACGACCACGTTGAGGCGAGACTTATCGGGCGAGGGCAAAACCGTCACGCCATCGGGGAGATCGGCAGTGTCTGTCCCCCGAACATCGATGACCCGCAGGGGGGTAGCGGGGAAGGGGTTGGTGGCCTGATCATTCGCGAGGACGTCGACCTCGACGGCTGAGCCCCGGCGAACCGTCGCCGTGTCGGACTGCGGAACGGCGAGCGGCCTGGTCGACGGCACGATGGCAATGAGCACGGTACCGGCCTTACCCTCGCTCACCGCATCGGACGGTGTCACCTCGAGCGCGAGGGTAGATCCCTTCACCGCCCCCGGTGCTGCAGTGATGGTGAGAATTGTTCCGTCGATGCTCGTCGTCACACCCTCGGTGGCGCCGCGCAGTCGGAACGTCAACTCCCCAACGTTCTTGGCATAGGGGTATCGCGTGATCTTGACGAGGTCGATGACTTTCGTCGAGTCCGGTTCAAGATCAATCTGCGTATCTTGTAGCACCGGCGGTTGGTTGCCACGGGGCGTCACCTCGATGGGCAAGACAATCACCGCACGCCGGCCGTCGGGATCGTCGGCGCTCGCTCCGTCGGTGACCTCGAACGAGAGGGACGCCGGACCAAAGTAGAGATTTTCGCTCGTGAACTCAAGCGTGCGTTCGTCAATCACCAATGGGTCACCGTTGGCGTGCGTGGCCCGAACCGTGTCGTTCGAGGTGAGACGAACCTGCTTGCCCCCGGTCGCCGTGACGTAATCGTTGATGTTGATGCGCACCGTCTTCTCGCCCGCAACCGAAATCGGCTTGACTCCGAGCTTGACCTGCGGCCGCGCGTCGTCGGTGCCCGGAACCCATACGAACGCGTACGAGACGATGGAGGGATCATCCGGGTGGGCAACGCTAAACGGAATCACCTGAGCCTTCTGCTCCACCGAAATGCGAATCGTGTTGCCCGACTCGACCCGAGCACTTCCCGGATACCCGGCAACAATCCGTGGGGTGAGCGTGCGAATGTCGCCGTCAGCCCAGAAGGCATTGGCGAAAGCATCCACCACAACCTCGCTGCGGGTGAGGATCTCGGTCAAAGCGACCACGCTATCGCTCAGCACCGGGGGGTTGAAGGGCGCGTCACTGCGCACGTCGAGGGTGATGAAGCTCGAGGCCGTGCCCGCCACATCGTTGGAAATCTCATAGACCAGTCCATACGTGCCGGGTTGCTCGGGCACCGTGATGTGCACCTGGTTCGCCACGATGGCGGCCGTGATCCCCGGCGTGGTGGGCTCGACCGAGGTGATGGTGAGTGGACGACGCGCCGGGTCACTGTCGTTTGCCAGAGGATCGACGACAATGGTGCGACCCGGTCGAACCACCACGGTGTCGGGCGCCGCCGACGGCGAGCTCGACCCGGTGGCCTCGGGGGCGATACCCACGCGGATGGTGCCGCTGGCTTCTGCTCCGAATCCGTCGAGGACAGAATACGCAAACACGTCTGTTTCACTCGCATACGGACCCGCCTCGTACTCAATCCAATCGGCGCCTACTGCGGTCACCGCCCCCTTCGTGGGGTTTGACGCGAGTCCGCCCAGTTGAACATTGTCACCATCCGGGTCTGCTTCGGCCAGGGGCAGCGGAATGCGAACCGTCGTTCCGGCCACCGCCCGCGCGGTCACGGTGGGGGGTTGCGGAGCCCGGTTGCTCGCCGCATCGCGTGGTCGCACCGAGATGGTTACGACGCCCGTGGCCCACGCTCCGTTGTCGGCGATAACGCGATAGGCGGCCGAATAGGTTCCGGCCTGTTCAGGGGCGAGGTAGCGGAGTTGTTGGGCCGTGGCAAACAGGAGTCCGGCGCCCTCGGGAACCTGCTGGTCGAGCTGCGGAGCCAGCGTCAGCACTCCCCCCGACGGATGAACATCGTTCGCGAGCACGGGAATGTCGACCACGTTGCCCGCACGCACCGTGGCCGCATCGGGAACGGCAATGGGTGGCAAGGCCATCGCGGGCGCGGCGGCCTCAACAACCGCGACCTGGCCATCTGCCGAAGCGACACCGTTTGACACCCGGTACGAGATCACGTGCACCCCCGAAAGGGGGCGCAGCAGCGTGACGCGAATGAGGTGGTAATCGACAACCTCCGCGCGCACATCAGCGGTGTTACCTCCCGAGGTGAGTCCGGTGACAACGAGCACACCGCCACCCGGATCAACGTCTGTCGCGGTAACGTCAACGGTTCGTGTCTGCTGCAGACCGACAACCACCTGATGCGGAGCGGTGAGCGGGACCGCGCCAGCACTGGGGCGCTCAACAACGTCAACCCGCACGAGCCCCGAGCCGTTGCTGCGGCCGTCACTCACGGCGTAGCTCACGTAGTACGTACCGAGCCGCGCTGGCGTAACGGTAAACGTAAAGTCGTCAAAGTGCGGGACGATATCGAGCCCCTTCACGCTCGGCACACCTGTGAGACTCACGGCACTCGCACCACCGCGCACACGCTCTGAGGGGGCCACCGTGAGCGCTTCGTTGGGATAGGCCAGCACAGCAAAGGCGTCGGCCCGCAGGCCGACCGTCGAACCCGGCTTAACCGCTACGGCCACCGAGCCGAAGCCGCTGGCGAGGCCATCGGAAACTTCGAGGTCGATACGCGCCGTCGTGCCCGACGCGCCCGAGTCGATAAACGACAGCCTTCCCCCCGGTGTAAAACTCACCACCCCACCGGATGTGGTGCTGGCTTGCGCGAGGTGCATCGGATCGCCGTCGGGATCGATCCAATCCCCCAGCACGCTCAGGGTGGCCTGACCGCCGGATGCCACCTCGGTCTCCGTTTGGCGCACCTGTTGCGGAGGCGAGTTTTCTCCCGCGCCCCGCACGGTCACCGTAACGAACGCACTCGCCGTGCCCCCGCGTCCGTCGTCGATGGTGTAGCCAAACTCGGCCGTACCCGTGGCACCGGGATTCAGCACCAGTCGCACCGACGTTCGATCCGGCGCCACATCCACCGTTCCCTGCGCGCCCGGAAGTGGCGAGACGGCGGTTACCACAAGCACGTCTCCGTTGGGATCAAAATCGTTGAGCAGCACGGGCAAGAACGCAATGCGGCCGGCGCGGGCGCCAAACGCGTCGTCCCGGGCGACCGGCGGTTGCGGCAGCGGGTCGAGGGTTTCGGTTCCCGAATCGTCGGCCACAACTGTTTGCTCTGCGGTCTGCTCGCTCAGCAGCTCATCCCAGTTGTCGATGAGGTGAACGCCGTCTTGAAGGGTCCACGAGGCTCCCGACGTGACGTCGTTGAGGGCGAGCACGCCGCCGCGCTCGCGAATCTGAAGCTGGGCTCCGCTGGTCATGGCGTCTGCCTCGATGATCGTCGCCACCATGCCCGGGCACTGGGAGAAGACCGTGCCCTGCGACCACGCGGCGAAGAGACAGCCGTTCTGCTCGCGCGGCGCCGCGGGCCGACCCAGCGCTTCCTGCGCGAGAAGCGGGGTGACCCCTCCGCCCAGGGACACGCGAACCAAACCGTCGGCGTAAGCGAACGTTGCCTCTGCGGCGGTGCGCGACGGTTGCGCAAGCACGCCCTGCGTCGGGGTGATCGAGCTGTCGGCCAGATTTACGTCGCGGCCGGGGAGATAAAGGTATCCCGCCGTGGGGTCGAGAACCGCCCACGCTGTGCCAACCACCGTGACCCCGACCTGCTCCGCCGACAGCGGCCGCGAAAGTGACTCGACCCGGGGCGGGGCGGCCTGCGACACGTCAACGGTCGTGACCGTCGAGTCCGTCACACTCACACCCACGAGAAATCCTGCGGGTTCCACGGCAATCTGCGACTTTGGCCCGACTGAGAAACGTGCGGGCGCCCGAGCATCAAACGATCCGATGGACTTCAGTGGCACGACCCACACGTCGCCCGTTTCCGCAGCATGGGCGACCACAAACTCGTTGATGAGCGCAACATCGGTGGCGCCTGCCGGAAGAGCCACGGGCGTCATCAGGGTATTGGTGCGCTCATCAACCGGCGTGATGGTGTGCTTGGCATCGTTAACCAGAAACGCGGCCGTCGGCGACTGCAACACATCGATCAGATCGGTCTGTGCCGCGACGATGCTACCGAGTTGCTGGATTCGCGTGTTGGCCCGCCCGAGGGCCTCGCGATCTTGACTGGTCACCCACACCGCGCCGTCGGTGGCGTTCACCCGGGCGGCCGTAAAGCCGGAGGCGAGAAGAATGCCTGAGATCAATGCGACAACGGCCATAACCGCAATGACGGCGGGAACGAGAACGCGAACCCGCCTCACAGCCGGGCCCGCCACGCCGCTCACGCTCGCCCTCTCCGACGCCACGGACGGCGCCGGTCCGGAACAATGTCGGCGAGCTGTGTTTCACCCCCGGAGGGCGACAGGGCATCGAGATAGAGGGGAACATCAATCTGCGTTTGAGCGACGCCCAGTTCGGCCTCGACCGCTTGCAGATCACGCGCCAGCGCCAGAGCCGAGAGCGGTCGCGTCATCGGATCTCGTGACAGGCTCCGCGCGAGTAGTTCACGCAGTGAGTCGGGAACATCCACCCGGTCGATGTCGGCGGGCTTGCCCTTGAGAATGCGCCCCGCTATGACACCGGGTGTGTTTTCACGACCGGGTCGCTCGAACGGCGTGCGCTGTGCCAGCAGTGAGTACAGTGTGGCAGCCAGCGAAAAGATGTCGGTGGCAACGGTGCCCGTGGTGTCCTGCGAGATGATCTCGGGAGCCGACCACGGCACACTCAATCCCTGCGCATCGCCCCGATCTGACGCGGCCACCGTGGCGGCAATGCCAAAGTCACTCAGCACGGTGTGTCCGTATGTGGTGAACAGGATGTTGGCCGGTTTCACATCCCGGTGCAGCACATTGGCTCGGTGGGCCGTCTCAAGCGCCGAGGCCATGCGAACACCCGTGCGCAGCACCTCGGGTACCGAAATGCGCGTGGTGCGATAAGAATCGCCATAACCGGCGGGACAGAACTCCATGACGAGGTAGAGCCGTCCGTCGGCTGCCACCCCCGCGTCGAAAACGGTGAGGATGGCGGGATGTGTACTCACGTGTGCCATAAGACGAGACTCGGCCACAAACATTTGAGTTGCCCGTGGATTCACCGCATCCGAGAGGAGAACTTTGACCGCCACCTGACGACGCGGGAGATCCTGCTCGTACAAAAAGACGTCGGCAAAACCACCCGAGCCGAGGGCACGAACAAACGAAAACCCGTTGAGAACCGGTGGCTCGGTGGGAATGCGCCGGGCCATATGACTAGCCCGTCTGACCGGGCGGGGTCACGGCGAGCACGTCAATAACGATGACGGTGATGTTGTCGCGCCCGCTGTTGCCCAGCGCGTTCTTGAGGAGCTCGTTCGCGGCCTCCTCGGCCGTAGCGGTCGAGACGAGAAAGTGCTCAATGCCCACATCGGTAATTTCTTTGGTGAGACCATCGGAGCACAGCAGGAGTCGCGATGACGGGGCTACGGGGAAGGTCGACATCTCGGGCACCGGGGGCTCCATGAGTCCGACAGCCCGCGTAATCACATTGGCGTGCGGGTGAATATCCGCCTCGTCGCGGGTGATCGAACCAGCATCCACCAGCTGTTGCACAACGGAGTGATCGCGGGTGAGCTGCTCGAGTGTGCCGTCGACGAGTCCGTAAACGCGAGAGTCGCCAATATTGAACACAGCCCAGTTGAGGGCACCGTCGGCGAGCCCTAGAGCGACACCCGTCACCGTCGTGCCGGCCGACCGCTGGGCATCGGTGACCTGTGCGCCCAAATCGGTGACGGCGCGCTCGAGGGCAGGCTGAACGTCGTCGATGCTCGCAAAACCGTCGCTCTGAAGTTCCGCCAGCCGTGAGACCACCGCTCCGCTGGCGATGTCTCCAGCCGAGTGACCGCCCATGCCGTCGGCCACAGCAAAAACGGGACACGCCGCAACAAAGCTGTCTTCGTTAGCCGAGCGGTGCAGTCCCACGTCAGTGGCCACAGCCCACGCGATGGTGACTGTTGCGCCGGAAGCGGAATCGCGCACGGTGTGTCCCGTGGTGTTGACTCCGATAGCGGTCACGACCCAGCACTCCCTGCAGATAAGTTCTCCCGCTGCGCGGGCCTCACATTTAAGAATGCGGCCGAGCGGGGATAACCATGATTCTACCGCTGTGACCAAATTCCACGGTCGCCTCGCCGACCGTTGTGTACGTCTCTCGCGGGCCGAGGCGCCGCGGGGTCTGACCGGGTGCGCGAACACGCGTTCCGTTAGCCGAGCCGAGGTCGGTAATCACCACGCCGGCGCCCGTTTGCTCCAGCATCACGTGAGAGGCAGACACTTCGCGATCGTCCCCCGGCCACGTCAGGAGCAATACCCGCTGAGTCGGCCCGAGCGGAGTGCGCGGTGCTCGTCCGAGCACGACGGGCCGGTGGAGCGTGAACTCCTGACCGCCCGGTTCCCGCAGTCGTGCACACGTGTCGGGGTTCGGCGCGCTCGAGATGCGGGGAACGAGGCGAACATCGGCGAGGTCGTCGACGAGTTTCTTACCTCCGCGAGGTGCCCCCACAATGATGGTGGACTCCTCGATGATGACGGTGTCGTCGCCAGCTAGCGTGCGAGTGTGCTCAACGCTCAGGCGTGTCACGTCAGCGACGGTGTCGTCGGCGATACTCAAACGTGTCGTTTCTGCACTGAGCAGTGTCTCGTCGTCCACGCCGTCGGCCGTCATGTGCCCATTATGCCGACGATCACCGTGCGTTGACCCCGCGCGTTTATTTGCTTGCCATCGCGCGGCTTGGCAGAATCAAGGGGAAGCACAACGGCCCCCGCCAACAACGCTGGCCACCGGAGAGATATGAGCCTCGAAACCCACCCCGGCATTGCCCGTGACCACGACGGGCTGTTGTCTGGCGATTTCCGCCACGACAACGACGACCTGCAGGCCAAAGCGAACGACCATCTATGGATGCACTTCACCCGCCAGTCGAACATGCACGAGACGGGTGTTCCCATCATTGTGCGCGGCGAGGGACACACCATCTTCGATACCCACGGTCGTTCCTACATCGACGGACTCTCCGGACTGTTCACCGTGAACGCCGGCTACGGGCGTCGTCGTCTCGTCGATGCTGCCGCCAAGCAAATGGAAGAGCTGGCCTTCTTCCCCATCTGGTCTTACGCGCACCCGTCGGCCATCGAGCTGGCTGATCGACTTGCCGACTACGCTCCGGGTGACCTGAACCGCGTCTTTTTTGCCACCGGCGGCGGCGAGGCCAACGAGACAGCGTGGAAATTGGCGAAGCAGTATTGGAAACTTCAGGGCAAGCCCATGAAGACCAAAGCCATCTCTCGGGCCGTGGCGTATCACGGCACGCCTCAGGGTGCACTCTCGCTCACGGGAATCCCGGCCATGAAGCAGATGTTCGAGCCCCTCGTGCCCTCGGCGCACCACGTGCCCAATACCGACTTCTATCGAG
>JAIOXH010000069.1 GCA_021741765.1 Aurantimicrobium sp.
TTGTCGCGACGGTAAAGGTCGCGAACGACCTCGGAAACCCGAATGACGTCACCCGAGGCAAGCTTTTCGAGGTTGGCCTTGTAGCGACGCGACCAGTTGGTGGGCTCCTCAATAAAGGGAGCGCGCAGCACGTCGAACACCTGGTTGAGTCCGTCTTGGTCGATGACGTCGCGAACGCCCACGAGGTCGACGTTCTCGGCGGGCACCTCGATGGTGAGATCACCCTGGGTCACGTGCAGTTTGAGATAGAGGCGCTCTTCACCCCGAACCGACCGCTTTTTTACCTCGGTAATGGTGGCGGCCCCGTGGTGCGGGTAGACGACTGTTTCTCCGACGACAAACTGCATATTGACTTTTTCCTTCCCAAAGACTCTCCAGTTTACCACGGCGAACAGACACCGATTTCTGCCGGCTTACCGCTCATCGGGCGACTTGTCTGCCGAGTGCCGGCGGGCCTGCGATAGAGTTTTGACTGTGAAGATTCGCGCTATTATCGCCATCGCCCTCGCCCTCGCCGTAACCACGGGAACGGCCGGGTGTAACCTCATCCAGCCGCAAGCAACCACCAAGCAGTACGACGCCAGCGATGGTGTGGGGGTCAACCTCGGTGAGCTCGACCTCAACAACATGATCTTGCTCTCAGACGACGGCGGTGAATCCGCCAACCTCGTTGTGGGTGCCGTCAACACCTCAGGGTCGCCCATCTCGCTCAATATCTCCTACACGTCGAACGGCGCTCTGGCCACCGTCGTTGCCGTGATTCCCAGCAGCGAGCGCGTGATCAGCTACGGCGGCACAGACCAACCTCAGATTGTTCTTCGCGACTTCGACGTCGCCGCCGGGGGCACACTCACCCTCACACTTCAGGCGGGAGACGGTGACACGAAAGTCACCATCGTGCCGGTGCTCAACACCAACCTGCCCGAATACCGGGGCCTCACGCCGTCACCCATTCCCACGGTGACGCTCACGCCCACTCCCACGCCGACCACTACCCCGTAACTGTCAGCGCATCGCTACTTCGAGCTTGCGTCCTCGAAGCGATATCCGAGCCCACGAACCGTGAGGATGAGTTCGGGGTTAGCGGGATCAACTTCAATACGCGATCGAATGCGCTTGATGTGCACGTCGAGGGTCTTGGTGTCTCCAAAGTAGTCGGAACCCCAAATGCGGTCGATGATCTGGCCGCGCGTGAGAACTCGCCCGGCGTTGCGCATCAAATACTCCAAGAGCTCAAACTCTTTCAATGGAATCGCCGTCATCGTGCCGTTGACTGTGAGCGTGTGTCGGTCGGCGTCGAGCATGAGGTGACCGCTCTTGAGAAGGGCTTCATCGCCGGCGTCTGAGGGAACGTGCCGCCGTAGGACCGCCTTGATGCGTGCCAGGAGTTCGCGTGATGAGTACGGCTTCGTCACGTAGTCGTCGGCGCCCAGTTCGAGACCGACAACGATGTCGACCTCGGAGTCTTTCGCCGTGAGCATGATGATGGGAACCTGCGACGTTGAACGAATGGCCCGGCACACTTCGACACCCGACAGCTCGGGCAGCATGAGGTCGAGCAAGACGAGGCCGAACTCACCCTGCGTAAAGAGATCGACCGCGCGCCGACCGTCCTCGGCGATGGTGACGCTGTAGCCCTCTTTCTGGAGCAGGAACGCGAGGGGTTCACTGAGCGACGCCTCATCTTCGACGAGCAGAATGTTGGTCATGCGATGGCCTGTTCCTCTCCGGAATCTATGGCTTCAGACTCGCGAATCTCCGGGAGACGGATGGTGAATGTTGATCCGTGTCCCTGCTTCGTCCACACCCTCGTGTCTCCGCCGTGATTTGCCACGATGTGCTTGACGATACTCAGCCCCAACCCGGTGCCACCGGTTGTTCGTGATCGCGCCTGGTCAGTTCGATAGAAGCGCTCGAATACACGTTCGGACTCTTCTTTGGTCATTCCGATTCCCTGGTCGGTCACCGAAATCTCAACTTCGCCATCGGTGTGCGTGACACCCACGCCCACCCGGGAGCCCTCGGGCGAGTACTGCACCGCGTTCGAGACGAGATTGCTGATGGCCAAAACGAGGCGCGCCTCATCGGCAAGAACGCGAACACTCGCGTTCTCCCCTGCGACGATGTCGATTCCTTTCGAGGCAGCAAAGATTCGATGCTGATCGACCGCTTGAGCGACGACAGCGTTCAGTTCGACGGGCTGAAATTCCGTCATGGCTCCATCTGCCTGCAACCGCGACAGCTCAATGATCTCACGCGTGATTCCCGCGAGGCGCTCGGCCTCGCCGCCCAGCCGAAGGGAAAACTTGCGCACCATCTCTGGGTCGTCCGAAGCTTCGAGGAGGGCTTCTGCGAGCAGGGAAATCGCGCCGATCGGAGTCTTTAGTTCGTGACTGATGTTTGCGATAAAGTCGCGACGCACCTCTTCGAGGCGCTGATTGTCGCTGCGATCCGCCATGAAAATGAGAACCAGATTGTTTGACATTCGGGCGGCGCGCACCTCCACCGAAATGGTGGTTTCGGCGAACGGTCCGCGGGCAAGTTCAATGTCGCGTGCCACAGCCTCGCCCGAAGCAAACGCCTCCTTGACGATGCTGACGAGTTCGGGCGCTGTTACCCGACCGGCACCAAGCATTGCCAGCGAGAGGGCCGCCTCGGATGCCGCTTTGACGTTCATCTGCTGATCGACCAGAACCGTGGGAATATCAATGATCGCGAAGGTATCGACGATTCCCCACGTGAGGTCTGTCGATTCGTTGTCGCGCGTTACTCGAGCCTCACGCTTTCGAAGCTGAACACCCCAAAAAAC
This sequence comes from Aurantimicrobium sp., assembly GCA_021741765.1. Classification (GTDB taxonomy): domain Bacteria; phylum Actinomycetota; class Actinomycetes; order Actinomycetales; family Microbacteriaceae; genus UBA963. Next base: position 2,810 of record JAIOXH010000069.1, read on the forward strand.
GAGCAGGCAAATAAGTGCTCCGGCGATGGCGCCAAGCACAACCCACAGGACGACGAGAGAAACGGACATGTTGTTTCAACGGTAACGCCCCACGTTGCCTCCCGACAAAAGCAACATGCCCGGTATAAAGTGTCGGCAACAAGTGTTCACGCTCACGTCGACCGCTGTTTACCCTTGCGTTGCCCAGAGGTCGCTACGGGCGAGTTGCCTGAACACTGTCTCTTCTCAACGGTAGGAAGCAAAAAAATGCGTCTAGTTTTTCAGCAAGAACTCAGTGAAGTACAGGACAGACTGGTCGAAATTGCCGAACTGGTGAAGATTGCAATCACCGATGCGACGGCCGCCTTCAACGACAGCGACCTCCCGCTGGCAGAAAAGGTTATTGAGAACGACGCCAAGATCGACGAACTGTCGCTCAGCCTCGACGAGCTCTCGATTCAGATTCTGGCCCGGCAGCAGCCCGTCGCCCGCGACCTCCGGGTAGTGGTGAGCGCACTGCGTATGAGCGCGTCGCTCGAGCGCATGGGTGACATTGCCGAGCACATCGCCTCGCTCACACGCTACCGATTCCCCGAGCGCGTGGTTGCCAAGGGGCTCCGCAGTACTTTCCGCGAAATGGGCGAACTCGACGTCGAGATTGCTACGCGTTTGGTAGAACTCCTGCGCACGCAAGACAATGACCGCGCCGATGAGATGCGCGACCTCGACGACAAAATCGATGCGCTGCACCTCAAGGTGTTCGGCAAGGTTCTCGATGACGCCTGGGGCGGAACAACCGCCGACACCGTTGATGCCACACTCGCGAGTCGCTATCACGAGCGTTTTGGCGACCACGCCGTGTCCATCTCGAAGAAGGTCAAGTACCTGTCAACCGGCGACTGGGCCGATCAGGGCGAAGCGACCAACTAGAACGCTTTACTTTTTGCCCTGCGCGGCGACGGCAGCGGCACCCGCCGCCGCGGCAGCAGGATCCAGGTATACGGCCTTACTCACCGGCATAAAGTTATCGTCCAGTTGGTAGACCAGCGGGATTCCCGTGGGAATGTTGAGTTCGGCGATGTCGTCGTCTGATATTCCATCAAGGTGCTTCACAAGCGCGCGCAGGGAGTTGCCGTGCGCGGTAACGAGCACCGTCTTCCCCGCGGCAAGGTCTTGAGTGATGGTTCCCGACCAGTAGGGAACCAGGCGGTCGATCACGTCTTTGAGGCACTCCGTTGCCGGAACAACTCCATCGATACCCGCATACCGTGCATCCGTGGCTTGAGAAAACTCGTCGCTGTGGTCGATAGGGGGCGGGGGCACGTCGAACGACCGGCGCCAGGTCTGAAACTTTTCCGGGCCGTACTCTGCCAAAGTCTGCTGCTTGTCTTTGCCCTGCAGGGCGCCGTAGTGCCGCTCGTTCAACCGCCACGATCGCTCTACCGGAATCCAGAGTCGGTCCGCGGTATCGAGGGCAATGTTGGCCGTCTGGATAGCGCGCGACAGCAGCGACGTGTAGACCACGTCGGGCAGCACTCCGTGCTCAACCATGAGTTCGCCGGCGCGGGCCGCTTCGCGTAAGCCCTTCTCGCTCAGCCGGCAGTCGACCCAGCCCGTGAAGAGGTTTTTTTCGTTCCAATCGCTCTGGCCGTGTCGAAGCAAAATCAGGGTGTGCGTCATGTTTCCAGTTTAGAACCCGGGTGTTGGTGCGGTTGACTAGGGTCATGCCTCAGGGTGCCATCACGCGCGGAACAACCAACACCAACCGCCTGCGCCGCTCCGACCGTTGGCTTGCCACCTGGCCCGGCCTGCGGCGTGTTGCCTCGGCCCACGTGGTCGACCTGGGCTACGGGGCGAGCTCGGCAACCACCCGTGAACTCGCGACCCGCCTGGCGAAAGCGCGCCCCGACGTTCACGTCTGGGGCATCGAAATCGATCCCGCGCGGGTTGCCTCCGCACAGCAGGAGCTAGACCAGATCACTCCCGCGGTCACCAACGTGACCTTTGCCTATGGCGGCTTCGAGATTCCCGTGCCCGAAAGAACTGCCCCCGTGGCCATTCGCGCGTTCAACGTGCTTCGGCAGTACGACGAAGGGGAGGTTGCCGCAGCGTGGGCCGCCATGCTTGCACGCCTCGACCCGGAGGGCGTTCTGATCGACGGCACGTGTGACGAGATCGGCCGAGTCAGCACGTGGGTAGCACTCACGCCGAAGGGTCCGCAGACCCTGTCGCTGTCGCTGCGCCTCAACGACCTCGAGAGTCCCCTGATCGCCGCCGAGCGCCTGCCCAAAGTGCTCATTCATCGCAACGTTCCCGGCGAACCCGTGCACGCCTTCCTCGCCGCTCTCGATTCCGCGTGGCGCGCCAGTGCTCCACTGTCAACCTTTGGCGCCGTTCAGCGCTGGCAGGCCGCCGTGCACTCACTGGCCACTTCGGGTTGGCCCATTGTGGGTGGCAGAGGCCGTTGGCGACTGGGTGAAATCACCGTGGGGTGGCAAGCTGTCGCCCCGCTCTCGGCCCGCTAGCGATCGCGCAGGCGGGGAAGCCTCTCGACCGTCACCGCGTGACCGGCCGTGGTCGGGACGACCACCACCTGGGTGGCGCGCGCAACCGAGTCTTCGGTCAGTACATCGAGAGTGGCGGTCTCACTCGTGGTTCGTTTGACCAGGGCGAGGGCAATGGGACCGTCTTCCCCGTGGCGTGCCGCCGACGTGATGCGACCCACGATGTCGCCGTCGAGCTGCACCGGATTGCCCCGCTCAGGAAGTGTGTCCGACATGCCATCGAGGTGGAGCAACACGAGGCGCCGAGGTGGCGCGCCCAAATTGTGCACCTTGGCCACGGTCTCCTGACCTCGGTAGCAGCCCTTCGACATGTGCACGGCAGATCTCATCCAGTCGACCTCGTGAGGCAGCAGGGCGTCATCGCCTTCGGTCTCTCGTTTCGGACGCCAGGCGGCAATGCGCAGAGCGTCCCAGGCACTGAGGTCGCAGCTCCCGCAACCCGCATTCTCGAGTGCCGATGCCACGCCCGACGCAACGGCTTGGGGCACGAGATACTCACGATAGGTCCACGAACGTGCGGGATGCGGCTCGGGCGCATACTGCACGCCGCCGGGGACCAGCGCGTTCCACGGATCGTGCCAGACGATGACGGCTGCGGAATCTGCAAGGGCAGACGCCATCACATCGTTTGCGGTTCCGGCAAAAACACCCCAGACAGACAGGTCTGGCTCCGCGCGAACCGACACGTCACCCGAAAAAATCATGGCGTCGAGCCACTCGGCAAGTTCAGCGATTGCGTCGGCAGCGAGAACCAGATAGCAACTCGTTCCGTCGTCAACGACCGAGACCTGATGCTGCACCCTGCCTTGCGGCGTGAGAATGAGCGTTTCGACCGACTCGCCGGGAGCCAGTGCGCGAACCTGCTGGCTCACCAAACCGTCGAGCCAGGTCAAGCGGTCTGCTCCGGTGAGGCAGATAACACCCCGGTCGGGGCGACGCACGCACGACTTACCCGTGTGCAGGTCACGCTGTTGCACGAAGGGGTTTGCGTTGGCTATTGCCATGACAGCGATACCGTTCGAGCGGTTTAGCGCTGACCCTTGAAGAGTTTAAAGATGACGACACCGGCAGTCCACGCGATGGCCAAACCAGCGAGCGCCAAAAGGCCAATAAAGAAGAGTTCGAGGGCTACGAGCATGCTCCTATCTTAGGGCAGGTTACGATTGTTGAGACGGAAAGTAAGATCGGGAGGCCCCATGGTCGACGTACTTGTTCTTCGCGCGCAAGAAACCGAACTCCTGCCGGCACTCGACCTGCTCTCGCACCGGGTCCGCGTGATTCCGGCAGAGCCCGCCGCATTCGTTAATGCGCCGGCTGCCGATGTGATTGTGGTCGACGGTCGCACCGACCTCGCCAACGTCAAGAGCCTCTGCAAAATTCTGGTCGCCACCGGCCCCGGAGCTCCCCTTCTGCTCGTGGTGACCGAGGCCGGCTTCGTCGGAATTACGCCCGACTGGGGTGTTGGCGACGTCGTACTCGATACCGCACACGCAGGCGAGGTTGACGCGCGAATTCGGCTTCTGGCTGGCCGAGCCACCCAGGCTGATGAGTCTCCCGGGCGCATCTCTGCCGCGGGCGTCGTCATTGACGAAGCCAGCTACTCGGTGAAGATTCACGATCGCCCGCTCAACCTCACCTATAAAGAATTCGAACTCCTCCGGTTCTTGGTCACGCACCCCGCGCGCGTGTTCACGCGCGAACAGCTGCTGAGTGAGGTGTGGGGATACGACTACTTCGGTGGCACCCGAACGGTCGACGTTCACGTGCGACGCTTGCGCGCCAAACTCGGTGACATGGAGCAACTCATCGGTACAGTACGCAACGTGGGCTACCGATTCAACGTGGCCGATGACGCCTCGAACGCCCAAGTTCAACGACGGTCATAGATTCGGTCGTTCACCCGCCCGTAATCTTTGAGTAAGCGTGCGATTCTTACTCGTGCCAAGATATGCACATGGATGCCTTCAGCCGGGGCGATGTTGACGAGGTCAGCGCCGACGTCGACGACGACTTCGACCTCACGCCTTCGGCGAATCCTGATCACCTTCCGGTCGATCGCTACTTTGACCGCGAGCTGAGCTGGCTGGCCTTTAATCAGCGCGTGCTCGAACTGGCGGAGGATCCCACCATTCCGGTATTGGAGCGGGCTCATTTTCTGGCCATCTTTGCCAGCAACCTTGACGAGTTCTTTATGGTGCGCGTCGCGGGTCTCAAGCGACGCATCATTACCGGTCTTGCCGTCCCCAACGTTCTCGGCACGGCTCCTCTCGACGTTCTTACCCAGATCGCGCAGACCGCGCACACGCTGCAGGAGCGCCACGCTCTGGCTTACCAAGAGTTGGTTAAACCGGCGCTGTCTGAATCCGGTATTCGCATCGTCGCGTGGAACGACCTCGCGGTAGGCGACCACGAGCGGCTCACGAGATTCTTTTCTGACCAAATCTTTCCGGTCCTCATGCCCCTCGCCGTTGACCCGGCTCATCCTTTTCCGTACATTTCAGGACTCTCGCTCAACCTCGCGGTTCGGGTTCGCAACACGAAGACGGGTACCGAGGAGTTTGCGCGGCTCAAGATTCCTCAGGTGTTGCCCCGTTTTGTTGCCGTCGACAAATCGGTCAACCACAC
>JAIOXH010000070.1 GCA_021741765.1 Aurantimicrobium sp.
ACGGCGGACGCGACCGCGCCCACAGTGCTGCCGCGGCGACCAGGGCCACGGCCACGAGCGCCACAATCACCGTGCTCGACCGGGTGAGAACCAGCGTGGCCACAGCAATCACAATCCACATGATCCCCGAGCCGCGCCACACAGCACGATCGGCCAACTGCACGCAGAAAATGATCAGCGCGAGGAGAGCAATGAAGCCCAACAGGTTGCGGTTACCCACGATTCCCTGAATTGGGCCCAACGACAGAAGTCTGTCTTGAGACCAGTAAAAGGCGTCGGGGATCTTGGCCCCACCCCAGTTGACCCAGAGGGGAAGAACGGGGTGCCGAACAAACAGAGACACGGCAGCTTCGAAGATGAGTGAGACGGCGAGGATCCAGCGCAGCGCAAATCCGAGGCCACGAACGAGTTCGGCGCGATCCGTGGTGAGCACGATGGCATAGGCCACGAACGCGGTTGCCAGAGTCGACCCCCAGCCCAGGGCACTTGCCCCGGGGTAGGCAGACCACGTGATGCTGAGGCCGGCCCAGATGAGAAAGATGACGAACGACGCGGGGAGTGCTCGCCAGTAGAGGCTTCGCCGCGCGCGTAGCACGATGATCAGCCACGTGATGAGCAGGGCAACGCCGAGCGCAAGGTATCCCCACCACCCGATGAGGTTGCGCCAGGCGTCAGAGGCAAACAGCGTGAAGAAGGTCAGGCCAACGAGGCCCGTGTGCGCGTTCTGTCGCGCTCTGTTCACCATGCGATAAGGCTAGACGAATGCCGCGTGCCCCGTGACGGCGCGACCAACGATGAGCGTGTTCATCTCGCGCGTGCCCTCGTAGCTATACAGAGCCTCGGCGTCGGCAAAGAAACGCGCCACGTCGTACTCGAGCACGATGCCGTTGCCGCCCAGGGCTTCGCGGCAGTGCGCGACCGCCTCGCGCATGTTGATCGTGGTGACCGCCTTGGCAAGGGAGGCGTGTTCGTCGCCCATGGTGCCGCGGTCCTGCATCATCGAGAGTTCGCGAACCAGCGTGAGTGCCGAGGTGATGAGCCCCAGCGCGGTCACCAGGTGGTGTTGAACGAGCTGATGCCGGGCGATGGGCACGCCAAACTGTTCGCGCTCGAGCGCGTACGTGCGCGCCGCCTCATAGGCTCCCACGGCAACACCCACGGCAGCCCAGGCCACCTCGGCACGGGTGAGTCGCAGAACCTTGGCCGTGTCGGCAAAGGAGTTGGCGCCCGGCAGTCGGTTGCTGTCCGGCACGACGACGTCCTTTAGGGTGATGTGAGCGTTCTGCACGATTCGAAGTGAAATTTTGCCCTCGATGCGCTCGGCTGAATATCCGGGCGTCGACGTGGGCACAATGAACCCCTTGACCTTGTTGTCAGCAACGTCTTTTGCCCAGACCACACACACGTCACACCAGGTGCCGTTGCCGATCCACCGCTTCTCGCCGTTGAGCACCCAGTCGTCACCGCGGCGCTCTGCCGTGGTCCGCAGGCCCTGGGCTGAATCCGATCCACTGAGCGGCTCGGTGAGACCAAAACAGCCCACCAGGGATCCATCGCTCAGGGGAGGCAACCACTCGGCGCGCTGTTCGGGCGAACCGAGTTCGCCGATCGAGCCCATGGCGAGACCGTTGTTGACACCCACATAAGTGGCCACGCTGGCATCGACGCGAGCGAGTTCGAGGGCAACCCATCCGCGAAAGACGGCGCTTGTCTCGAACGGTCGCGTCTCGGGAAATGCCATGCCCATGACGCCGCATTTGGCAAGCCCGGCAACAATGTCCTGCGGAAACTCGGCTGCCTCCCAGAGGCGGTTAACGTGCGGTTTGACGTCTGTCTCAAGGTAGGTGCGTAGGTGCGCCAAGAAGTCCTTCTCCTGGTCGGTCAGCAACATCTCGAGTCCGTAAAAGTCTCCGTGGAGCTGGGTGAGTGTCATGACATCTCCTTTGATGTTCGGCGCCGTTGGTTTCGCGCCTCACGGGCATTCTCTCGCGTTCAGGCTAACGTGGCGCTCAGAATGTTTCTGCTCATCGACAATGCACCGCGCGACTACGCGTGGGGCTCACGCACGGCCATCGCCGACCACTTGGGGCGAACCGCGTCGGGCGAGCCCGAGGCGGAACTGTGGCTCGGATCTCATCCGGGTTCTCCGAGTGTGGTGAGTGAGCCGGACGTGACACCGGGAACAACGCTCGATGCGTACCTTGAAAGCCGCGGACAACCCCAACTGGGCTTTTTGCTCAAGGTTTTGGCCGCCGCCGGGCCGCTGTCGCTTCAGGTACACCCCACGACGGAACAGGCGCGCGACGGGTTTGCTCGGGAGAACGCCGCGGGCATTCCGCTCGATGCCCCCCATCGTAACTATCGCGACGCCTCGGCCAAACCCGAACTGATCATGGCGCTCGCCGACGGCTTTGAGGCGCTGAGTGGTTTTCGTGAGCTGAGTGAGAGTCTCACGACGCTGCGCAATTTTTCTGAAGCGGCCACGGCCGTGGGAGATGAGGTGGGGGCAGCCGGCTTGGTTGATTTCGCCCTGCGCGTTGCCCAACACGGTTTGGCCGCCGCCGCCACGTTTGCCCTGACCGATTCCGACGCGCGTGTTGTAACGCGCGCGGTGGTTGACGTGGCACAGCGCGAAACATCGAAGGTGGATGCGCGTGATCGCGAAACGGTCATCTGGCTGGCGCAGGAATTCGGTGCCGACCCGGGAATCCTCATTTCCCTGTTGCTTCACCGAGTGACGTTGCGCGCAGGCGAAGCGCTTTTCTTGGGTGCCGGTAATGTGCACGCCTATTTGCGGGGCATCGGGATCGAGGTCATGGCCGCCAGCGACAATGTTCTTCGCGGAGGGCTCACCAGCAAGCACGTCGACGTGCCCGAACTGTTGCGCGTTGCGTCGTGGGAACCACTGGCCGCCCCCGTGTGGCCGGCCACTCCGGAAGGTCCTGGCGTTGTTGCGTTCCGTCCGCCGGTCGATGACTTTGTGCTCTTTAGTGTGAGTGATCCCGAGCCTTCCGCGGCAGTCGTGGCGCACGGCCCGGGCATTGTGCTGGCTCTCGACGGGGCGTTGGCCGTGGCGGGATCTCAGTCGCACACGGTGCTTGAACGTGGTGAAGCGCTTTACGTGTCGGCCGACGAGTTCCCTCTGACCTTCACCGGTCGCGGCCGGGCCGTCGTCGCAACGGGGTAAAACGCCCAGAGATGAGGGCAAACCCTCGACCCCATCATGAAACTTCTTTAGCACCGGACTTGACGCAAATGAATAACAACGGTGTAATTATCTTCAGAGACGCTGATTCGAGTGTGTCGCTGAGCAGAAGAAAGACGGAGGTCCGGTATGTCGACCTACACATCCGGTGTCCCGAGTAATTGGTTTGCCGACCCGGTCACGCTGGGTGTACCTGGCGCGCGGCCCCTGCAGACGGAAGACGAAGGCCAGCTTTCTTGGCAGGCCGACGCCCTGTGTGCCCAGACTGACCCGGAGTCGTTTTTTCCCGAAAAGGGTGGATCCACACGCGACGCCAAGAAGATTTGCACGTCGTGTGAGGTTCGCAGTGAATGCCTCGAGTACGCACTCGCCAACGACGAGCGTTTCGGCATCTGGGGTGGCCTGAGCGAGCGCGAGCGCCGCAAGCTCCGTCGTCGCGCCTAACCGATACGTGTCGGCAGCCGACCTAGGCTGGTCGCGATGAGCCCCACAGTCACCGCAATTCTCGTTGCCCGCGCGGGCGGGGAACATCTCTCCCAGACGCTCACCGCGCTGAGCTCGCAGACGCGCCAGCCGGATGTGCTCGTTGTCGTTGATAACGGGTCACGTGGGTCGGTAGCCGCAGATCTGCGGGGTGCTCCCGCACACAAGCTCATCACCATGCCGGGTTCCGTGCCCTTCGGCGAGGCGACCCGGGCCGGCGCCCGAACGGCTGCTCTCGAGCGCGGAGACAACGAAGTTCTGTGGTTCTTGGGGCAAGACAGCGCCCCGGCGCCCACGGCACTCGCGCGGCTCCTCGGCGCTCTCGAGGTGTCGCCGTCGGTTGCCATTGTGGGCCCGAAGCAGATGGAGTGGGATCGCCCCGACTACATCGCCGAATACGGTCTGACCATGACGCGGCGCGGCCGAACGATCTCGTTGGTCAGCGAGGAGCTCGACCAAGGTCAGCACGACACGGTGTCGGATGTGCTCGCCGTCGGAGCCAACGGACTGCTCATTCGTGAACCCGTGTATCGACTTCTGGGCGGGTTCGACCCGGGATTCCCGGTGGTCGACGACGCCCTTGATCTGTGTGTTCGTGCTCGCCTGGCCGGGCATCGCGTGTCGGTCGTACCGGACGCCCGCGTTCTCACGGCTGGTGACGGTGCCATTGGTCCCAACATGTCCGTCCGGCTTCGTGCTCGAGTGCGCCGCGCGCGTTTTATGCGCACGGCCGAGCTCTATCGTGGTCTGGCTTACGCTCCGGCATTCGCGGCCTTCTGGCTGTGGTGGGCACTCGGCATCCGCTCCGTTTCTCGTTCTGTGTGGTTGCTTTTGGCCAAGCGTCCCTACGAGGTCGGCGGAGAGTTTCGCGCTGCGCTCACGGTGGCATTCTCGTTGCCGAGTATCTCCCGCTCTCGATCCCAGCGAGCTCGGGCAAGTACCACCGGCTGGTGGTCGCTGTCAGCGTTGCGCATGTCGTCGGACGCGGTGCGGCGACGCAATGCGCTCGAGCGGGAGCAGGCACGTCTGTATCACGAGGGCGCTCGCCGCCCCGTGCACTTCTTCACGTCCGGCGGAGCCTGGACGACGATCGCGTTGGCAATCGTCTCTTTTGTTATCAATCTGCCCCTGCTCGGCGCGCACGCCATCGGCGGTGGAGCGCTTCTGCCTCTGTCGTCAACGGTGGGCGGCCTCTGGGGTCAGGTCGGATTTGGCTGGCGCTCTCTGGCGCTCGCGCAACTAGACCCGGCCGATCCGTTTGCTTGGGTGTTGGCCCTGATGGGCACCGTCACGGGGTGGGAACCCTCGTTCGCACTGGTTTTACTTTGGTTCGTTGCTCTACCACTCGCCGGTGCGGGGGCGTGGGTGGTGATGGCGCGACTTACCGACAGGGCGGGCGTTCGGGTCTTTGCGGGTCTCGCCTACGGACTCGCGCCCACGCTGTTGATTGCCCTGCACGACGGTCGACCCGCCGCGGTCATGGCGCACATTCTGCTGCCGTGGCTGTTTGCTGCTGGTCTTCGCGCACCGCGCTCGTGGTCTGCTTCGGCAATTGCCGCGCTCCTCTTTGCCGCGGTTGTGGCGTGTGCCCCGTCATTGGGGGTGGCACTGCTCGTTGTCTGGTTGGGCACGGTCGTCTTGACGGGACGCTACATCGGTCGGTTCTTGGCTATACCCATTCCGGCAATCGTGCTCTTTGCACCCGTGGTGGTGGTTCAACTCTTTTCCGGAAATCCTCTGGGAATGCTCGCCGATCCGGGACCGGTCGTTCCGTTTTCGGACGCCACGCGATGGGAAATGGCGTTGGGCTACCCCACCTCGGGCCTCGGTGGATGGCTTGATCTGACGGGTTCGATCGACTGGGGTGTTACCGTCGCAGCCGGTCTGGTCGTGTTGGTTCTCGTCGCCGTGATAGCTGCACTCGCCGTGGCCGGGCTCTTTTCGGCCCACCCCGTACGCGCGCAGCTGGCCCTTTTCGTGGCGCTCTTGGGTCTGGCATCTGCGGTGGCCACGGCCGGACTGAGGGTGGCGTTTGAGGGACAGACGGCCGTAGCGCTCTGGCCGGGTGCCGGGCTCAGCCTGGCCTCGCTCGGTCTGATCGTTGCCGCGAGCACGGGTATGACAGTTCTTCGGCGTTTCTCGTTCTACCCCGCTATCGCCGGGACCGGTGCGGTTGTTCTGCTTGCCGTTCCGCTGGTGGGGGCGCTCCTTGGGGGCACCGGAGAAGTGGCCGCCTCCACAGGCCGGACGCTACCGGCATATGTGGTTGCCACGGCGGCGAACAACCCACACGTGGGCACCCTCGTCATCACGCCACAACCCGAGGGCGGTATTGCTGCGGTAGTGGTTCGGGGTCAGGGACTGACGCTGGATCAATCCTCGACACTCATCAATACGAGCGTTGGCACGGGGGAGGGGCAGCAACAACTGGCACTCCTCGCCGGCGACCTCAGCTCGACCGGTGGAGCTCAAGCCGAACCGCAACTGCGGCAGTGGGGCATCGGCTACATTTTGCTTGCCCCGTCGGCAACGGGTGACGCGTCGCGCACCACGGCAGAAGCCGCCACCGCCAGCTCACGCGTGCGATCGTCGCTCGATGCAAACCCCACCCTGACTCCCATCGGCGAGACGGATGTGGGGCTGCTCTGGAGTTACCCCGACGTGACAACGGTCGACGTTGAGAGCGCTACCCCGGCTTCGGCAACACAACCGTGGCGCACCATCATCCTGGCGGCACAGTCGCTCGTGATCATCCTCACGCTGCTCGTGGCGATTCCTACCGGACCACCCCGTGTTGAGGGTCGTCGGCGCGAAGATCCCGTTGAGGACGATGTCGATGACGAACCCATCGATCTTTTGGGAGGTGACGATGACGAAGCGTAAGAACTTTTTGAGATACGGGCTGCGATCGGCTGCCGGACTGGTGGGGGCAGCCATTGCGGCAGCCGTGGTGGGTTTTCTGTGTATCGTGCCGCTGCCGCAATTCATGGCAAACGCGCGGTCAGAACTGGTCACGCCGACGCCGACTGATCAGCACCTGATCTGCCCGGGCAGCGTTGTTGATGTGTTGAGCCTGGACGGAGACGCCACATCGTTCGGAGCGGTAGGTGTTCCCGAGTACGTCACGTCGGCGCAAGATACCGCTCTCACGCAGACGGCGCTCTCGGCTCCCGATGCCTCATCCGGCGACTCTCTGACTCAGCCTCAGCAATTGTTCGCTCCCGCACCGACGACGGACGTCTCGCCCCAGATTGCGGGCGTGCAATCTCAGCAGGTTGTGTCCGAATCAATTGCGGGGCTGGCCACGGCCGCCTGTGGCGAGGCGTCGACCGACGCGTGGCTGGTTGGCGGATCAACCCAAACGGGTCGCACCACCCTCCTCTTTCTCGCCAATCCCACCGAGGTCTCCGCTAATGTCCAGGTCACGGTGCTGGGGGAGAAGGGCTGGGTATCAGGACCGGGGTCATCGGGAATCACCGTGGAACCGGGCAGTCAGCGCATCGTCTCGCTGGCCGCTCTGGCACCTAACGTGAGCAATCCCGTGGTGCGTGTTTCGAGTACGGGTGGTCAGGTGGTGCCGACTCTTCAGCAGTCTGTGGTGCGCACACTTTTGCCGGACGGCGTGGAGTTAATCGCTCAGGGTGCGAGCCCCAACCTGCGTTTGGTGATTCCCGGCATTCGCCTGTCGGGAATGGCCAGTCAGCATGCAAGTGAGGGCGGCATGGTCACCAGTGATAGTGAGCCGGCGGTTCGCATTGGAGTGCCCGGCGAGAACGACGCCACGGTCACGGTGACGGCATACGGCGTGAGCGGCAAGCCCGTGGCGGTCAAGTCCACGATTGCTGCGGGGCGTGTGGTCGAGCTGCCCTTCGGCAGTCTCGACGACGGTGTCTACACGCTGGTTGTTACCGCGACGCACCCGGTTGTAGCCGCGGCGCGCACCATCAATTACGCGGACGTTGATCCCCTTGCCACGGCAACGGCCCCACCCACCCCCGTAGGAACAAGCACCCCGCGGGCCGTGCCACAATCGTCGTCTTCTGCGACCACGTCTCCCCGCTCGACACCCGCAGCCCAGCGGGAAACGACCGGTCCGTCACGAGCCCAAACCGCCTCCCTCGTGGACGAAGGCGATGAAGCACTTGACGGCTTCTTCACCGCTCCCGGCCAGACGCTCGGACCGGACGCGTCGGCCTCGGGAGCACCTCTCATCGGTGGCGACTTCACCTGGAATGTGGCCACACTTCCTGTCTTGGG
>JAIOXH010000071.1 GCA_021741765.1 Aurantimicrobium sp.
GGGTAGAACGGCGCAACAACGGTGATGCGTTTGGCTGAGGCGCGCTTGAGCGAATCAACGAGGATGAGCTGTTCCATCAACCATTCGTTGATGGGAGCACAGTGCGACTGCATGACGAAGACGTCACTGCCGCGCACGCTCTCTTCGGGGCGCGCGTATATTTCTCCGCTGGCAAAGGTGCGCAGGTCACTGCCGGTGACCACGGTGCCGAGCTCGGCAGCAACATCGTGGGCGAGTTGCGGGTGAGCGCGTCCCGACATGAGCACGAGCTTCTTCTTGTTCTTGGTGGTGATGTCGGTCTCGCCCATGGGGTTCCTTGTGAGTAGGTGGAGCTATTTGCCGAGTGAATCCTTAGCTGCTTCAGCAGCCGCAGTGCCGGGTCGGTTCTTCTCAACCCAGCCGTCCATGTTTCTCTGTGGTGCCACACTCAGCGCCATGGATCCCGCGGGAACATCCTTGCGAATTACCGCACCGGCGCCGGTATACGCTCCGTCTCCGATACTAACCGGCGCAACAAAGACGTTATGAGAACCAGAGCGCACGTGTGAGCCGATATCGGTGCTGTTCTTCGTCACGCCGTCGTAGTTGGCAAAAATCGTGCCGGCACCGATGTTGCTCTGCTCGCCGATCGTGGCGTCGCCCACGTAAGACAGGTGAGGCACCTTGCTGCCCGTGCCGATACGCGCGTTCTTGGTCTCGACAAACGTGCCGATTTTGCCGTCGTCGCCCAGGTAGGTTCCGGGACGAAGATACGAAAACGGGCCCACGGATGCGTTTTCGCCGATAACCGACAGGGTGGCGTCGGTGCGCTTGACGGTGGAGCCCGCACCCACCTCGCAATCAAGAAGCGTGGTATCCGGGCCAATCATGGCACCCGGACCAATCACGGTAGCGCCCAGAATCTGCGAACCGGGGCGAATCTCCACGTCCGGTGCGAGCTGAACCTGCAGGTCAATCCAGGTGGATGCGGGATCGATCACGGTCACGCCCTCGAGCTGCCAGCCGCGCACGATCAGCGCATTGAGACGAGCAGCGGCGGCGGCCAACTGAGCGCGGTCGTTGATGCCTTCGACCTTCCACGAGTGCGAGACTTCCCAAGCCTCAACCGTGGCGCCGGATTCACGCAACAGCCCCACCACGTCGGTGATGTACTTCTCGCCCTGAGCGTTGTCAGTGGAGAGTTTGCCGACCGACTCGCGCAGGTGTGCTCCCGAGAACAGGTAAATGCCGGCGTTCACCTCGCTCAGCGCCAGCACGTCGGCACTGGCATCTTGGTGCTCCACGATTGCCTCAAGCGTTCCGCTGTTGCCACGAACGATGCGGCCGTATCCGGAAGGGTCATCCAGCGATGTGGTCATCAGCGTGGCACCAGCGCTGCCCTGACGGTGTCGGGCAATCATGCGCGTGAGGGTGTCGGAATCGAGCAGGGGCACATCGCCGTTGAGCACCAGCACCTCGCCGGCAAAACTGGCGGGCAGGGCGGCAACGGCCAGCTCAACGGCGCGACCCGTTCCGGGCACGTCGTCCTGATCAACGATGAGGGCCTCGGGCAGGTCAACCTCGATCACCTCAACCAGGCGATCGCGCTCGTGGCGCACCACGGCAACGACGTGTGCGGCGGCGAGCTGACGCGCGGTGGCCAGAACGTGCGACACGATGGTGACACCCGCGAGCTTGTGGAGCAGCTTGGGCGTTGCCGACTTCATGCGCGTGCCCGCGCCGGCGGCCAGCACGACGATGGCAAGATTCGCATCGGCCATGAGCGTGCTCCTTTAGGTGGGAAAGTTTCTGTGCTCGAACTCGAGCGCTCCGCCTCCAGGATTCGAACCTAGACTTAACAGCTCCAAAGGCTGTCGTGCTGCCATTACACCAAGGCGGACCGGCGCGAGGTTTTAGGCTCCCACCGGTATCAAGTCTGCCAGAAGTTAGCCCTGCATAATGGGGACATGGCGAGCAGCAACGACGAAGTGGCCCGAATTGTCGATGCGTGGCAGCGCGAACGACCCGATCTCGACTTTTCGCCCCTCGAGGTGTTGTCGCGCGTGGGTCGCCTCGCCAAGCTGCTCGATCGAGCTCGCCGGCAGGCGTTCACCCGCTCAGAGCTCGAGGGCTGGGAGTTCGACGTTCTCGCTGCCCTGCGCCGCGCGGGTGCACCCTACCAACTCAGCCCCAAGCAGTTGCTGCAGCAGAACCTTGTCTCGAGTGGCACCATGACCAACCGCATCGACCGGCTCGTCACGCGTGGCCTAGTGACACGGCGCGAGGATCCCAACGACGGTCGTGGAGTATTGGTTGAGATGACCACGGGCGGACTCACCCGCGTCGACGCCGCCATCACACGACTTGTTGATGCCGAGGCAGCCATGCTCGGGCCGCTCACCCGGACAGAGCAGAAGCGCCTGGCCGATGCCCTCAAGCGCTTGAGCCTGCACATGGACGAGGGCGGCGAGTAGTCAACAGAAGGTGGGCTCCGGCGCGACGATTTTCGCAGCGGGTGTTGAATAACTGCGCCCACGGCCGTTGTTGTGCCACATCAGCCTTTTTTGTGGGAAACTTATGAAATGAGTGACACATATGTGCTTAACCTGGGCGAGCGAGGTCGCGTGGTGATCCCGGCAGAGATTCGCGCCCGACACAACTGGAAACAGGGCACCGAGCTCATCGCTCTTGAAACTGCGCACGGCGTTCAACTTCTGCCCCGCGATGCGCTGCTCGATGGCCTGCAGGGAAGCATGTCCGGCTTGGGTACCGTGGATGAGTTCCTCGCCGAGCGCCGCCACGAAGCTCGCTCGGATGTCTAGACCGGATGCCTAGACCCGATGCCTAAGCCGGTCGTTCTCGACACCTCAGCCCTGCTCGCCTGGCTTCTGGGCGAACCGGGAGCAGACACTGTTCGCCAGGCCATAGGACCACGTGCCGTGGTGAGCGCCGCCAACTGGGCGGAGCTCGCGCGAAAGGTGACGGAGAAGGGCACTGATTGGCCTCAGTTGCGAAACGCGCTCGTGGCCTTAGGGCTCAATGTTGCACCGGTGACCGCCGCTGATGCCGAGGCGTCGGCCACCATTGGAGAACCCCGCGACGGCCTCTCGCTCGGCGACCGCCTCTGTCTCGCCGTCGGTCGACGTCTTGGCTGCGATGTTCTGACTGCCGACACCGCGTGGGCGGACCTGCCCGGTGTCGTGCTGATACGAAAAGGAGCGGGCCGCTCATAGAGCAGCCCGCACCTTCATGACGTTCGCCGGGCAAGACGGCGATTCCGCCCGTTCTACTTGGCCAGCGCGAATCCGCGGTAGCCGTCGGCAGCCACTTCGTCACACGCGGCGCGGAACGGTCCAACACCCATCAGAGCGGGCAGCACCACGTGCGGCTTGCCGGCCACATTGTCGCCCATGTACCACGAGTGACTGTTGCGGTGAACTGTGATCTGGCCAATCTCGTTGTTCATAGCGATCCACGCATCCTGCGCCTCCTGCGTTGCCTCCATACGGCTGAAACCCTGACCCGTCAGGTAGGCGATGCAGTCGGTGATCCACTGCACGTGCTGCTCAATCGAGACCACCACGTTGGAGAGCACCGAGGGTGACTGCGGTCCGGTCACGATGAACAGGTTGGGGAATCCCGCCGACATCGTGCCCATGTAGGCCTTGGCGCCCTCGTTCCACACCTCACGCAGGTTGGCGCTCTTCTCGCCAATCACGTCCATGTTCTTGAACGTTCCCGTGAAGGCGTCGTAACCGGTTGCGTAGACAATCACGTCGACCTCGTAGTCGGCGGCCTCGGTGGAGAAGCCGGTTGCGGTGATGGCCTTCATCGGGCTCTCCAGCAGGTCAACGAGGTGCACGTTGGGCTGGTTATAGATCTCGTAGTAGCCCATGTCGATGCACGTGCGGCGGGTGCCAAAGGGATAACTCTTCGGAATCAGCTTCTCGGCAATGGCCGGGTCTTTCACACGCTCGCGCACCTTGGCGCCCAAGAAATCCGAGATTGTCTTGTTGGCTTCGTCCACCACGAGCACGTCGGTGTAGGAACCGAAGAACGTAAACGGCGACATGTTGTCGTAGATGTTCTGAAAGTACGCGGTGCGCTCGGCATCGGTGACCTCAAGAGCGCTCTTGCCGGTGCCCGGCAGCCCGAGTCCGTCCATCGAGTGCTTCTTGCGCTCACGCTCGGCCGGATAGTTGGCCTTGACCTCGGCGAGGTACTCCGGGGTAAGCGGCACGTTATTTGCCGGCACGCTCCAACTGGGCGTGCGCTGCAGAACGAAAAGCTCTGTGGCCGTCTTGGCGATGTGCGTCGACAGCTGGATGCCCGTCGAACCCGTGCCGATAATGGCTACGCGCTTGCCCGAGAAGTCGACGGGCGTGGTGGGCCAATCGGTGGAGTTGTAGGTCTGGCCCTTAAACGATGCAGCACCCGGCACGTCGATGGGTTTGGGCGAAGAGAGCGCGCCCGTGGCCATCACGACCCAGCGAGCAACGTAGGCGTCGCCGCTGGAGGTCGTCACCGTCCACTCGTTGGCGGTCTCGTTGAAGACCGCGCCCGTCACCTCAGTGTTGAAGGCAAACTGGCCCCGAATGTCAAAGCGGTCGGCGACGTGCTTGGCGTACTTAAGAATCTCGGCCTGAGAAGCAAAGCGCTCCGTCCAGTTCCACTCCTGCTGGAGCTCGTTGTCCCACGAGTAGGAATACTCCACGCTCTCCACGTCACAGTGCAGACCGGGGTAGCGGTTCCAGTACCAGGTGCCGCCCACCTCGGGGCCCTTTTCCAGACCCTGCACGTTCAGCCCCTGCTTGCGCAGGTTGTGCACGGCCATCAGGCCGGCGAAGCCAGCACCGACGACGACGACGTCTACGTTCTTTGCCATGCCGCGCCTACTTTGCGAGACGAGCGGACACCCAGGTGCCCACCTCGACGATCATGTCGCGACCCTCGCTGAGCATAAAGCTAAACAGCGACCAGTCGTGCGGCATTTCGGGCCATACGTGCAGCGTGACGTCGACCTTGGCCTCGCCGGCAACAGCGGCGAGACGCGTGGGGTCGGCGAGCAGGATCTCCTCGGATCCGACCTCGATGAGGAGGGGGGCAATGCCCGCGTAGTCACCAAACAGCGGAGAGGCCAGCGGGTCGGTTGCGGAGGCGCCACCGAGGTACTGGTCGGCACCGGCCTGGAGGCCCTTGTGCGACAGCGAGTTGTCGACATCGCCCTTGGACTTCATGGTCGCACCGCTGTGCGTGAGGTCAGCCCACGGTGAGAGAACCACGGCGGCGGCGGGCTGCGCCTTACCGGCGGCCTTGAGCTTGAGTAGCAGCGAGAGAACCAGGTTGCCACCGGCAGAGTCGCCGGCGACCACGATGTTCTCGGCCGTGTAGCCCTCGGCGAGCAGACCTTCGTAGGCCGCGTGGCTGTCGTCGAGTGCGGCCGGGAACGTGTGCTCTGGAGCGAGACGGTAGTCGATCGAGAACATGTTGACGCCGGATGCCTGTGCCAGGTTGCCCGAAAGGCCGCGGTAACCGAAGGCGGTGCCCACGAGCATGGCGCCACCGTGGATGTACAGCATGACGTTGGCGCTCTTTTTCGGAGCGTCCAACCAGTGACCAGTGACCCCGCCAATGGTCTTCTCGGCGAAGGAGTGCGACTCGTCAACCGGGAACGTGGCGATCATGCCATCGAACATGGCGCGCACCTCGAGTGCCGGGCTGGAGAAATCTACGGGGGCAGCGGCGAGCATGCCGCGCAGCTGGGCCAATTCGTCTGACGTCATCGTCGTTTCCTTTCAAGGGATGAGTAAGTGAGTCCTGTAACCGACTGTATGCCTATGCTCGTTTATCCCACCGTCGTGGCATTAGCCCCGGCGCGCACTCCATGCGCTTTTTCTTGCACGCGTCAAGACGCTAACGACCGAGGTTTCCCGAGGTGTTGCGCCAATCGGTGGGCGTCATGCCAAAGGTGTCTCTAAAGATGCGCGAGTAGTAGCCCGCATCTGAGAGCCCGCGATGGGTGGCGAGCTGGGTGATCGACTTCCCCGACATGAGCGGATCGGCCAGGTCACGACGGAACTCCATGAGACGACGAGTGCGCACCCACTGGGCCACCGTCACTCCGGCGTCGGCAAAGACGTTGTACAACTGGCGAACCGAAATGAAGTGCGCGTCGGCAATCGACTCCGGTGTCAGGTCGTCGTCGGCAAGGTGCTCATTGATGTACAGGCAGACGGTGATGAGCATTGCTCGGCGCGACGCCTGCGTTGACACGTTTTCGTCGCCGGCCTCCGACGCAATCACGGTCGACAGCAGATCGAGCCCGGTGCGCGCGAGGCGTTGACCGGGTGCACCCGACAGGGTATCGAGGTTGGTGGCCAGCCCCATCACGTAGGCAGACAGAACCGACCCCGGGCCCGAATCGCTCGTGATGGCGTGGGCCGTGAGGTCACCGGCGAGGCCATCAGGAAGACTGAGCGCGCTCTTGGGAAACATGGCGACGATGAAGCGGTAGTCCTCGGTGAACTCGAGTGTGTAGGGGCGTGCGGTGTCGTAGATGGCGATGGTTCCCGGGGTCAGCACGATCTCGCGATTGCCCTGCATCATGATGCCCGTGCCCGAGACCTGAAGGCTCATCTTGTAGAAGCCCAGGTCGTGCTCGGTGACCTTGCCGGGCCGCCTCTCGACGGTGTGCGCGTTGGCCGACAGATCACTCACTTGCAGTTCGTCTGTGCCCGCGGCGCGGTACGAAGCACGAAAGCCGTTCGGGTCGCGCGGAACGATGTCGAGCGGAGGAAACGCCCGATCCATCTCGGCGCGCCATTTGCCAATGCTGTCGGGAATGTCGGCGTCCAGCACAAAAGACTGCGGGCTACTCTTCAAGCTCTTCGTCACTGCGGAATCTCCTCACAGAGGGCGCCGTTGCCCAGCCATGTTCTTACGCCTTATCGTAACCCCGAAAGCGTGGGGAACAACAGCGACCGAACCCGCTCGCGCCAGCAAGCGAACGCAAGCTCTACGCCTCGAGTTGACTCGACAAAATGAGCCAGCGTGCCTCGAGATCAGCGGTCTCGTTGTCGTGGTCGCGCAATTCGTTGGTCAACTCGGTCAACGCGGCAAAGTTGCTCTGATCCGCCTGCGCCAGCCGCTCGTGTACGGCGGCACGCAACGCTTCGAGCTTGGCCAGTTTGCGGTCGATCGCCTGCACTTCCTTTTCGGCCGCGCGTCGTTCGGCGCTGCCAGGCGGGAGCGCCCGCTCAGCCGAAGAACCCGCTGGTTGAGTAGTCGGCGAAGCCGACGTATCGAAACCCGCTGTCGGTGATTTCGATACGCGCTCCGCGCTACTCAATCCACGGGGGCGCTCAGCCGAAGAACCCGCCGGTTGAGTAGTCCGCGCAGCGGACGTATCGAAACCTGTGCCAGCATCTCTCAACGTGCCCGCGCGCAGCGCCAGATACTGATCCACTCCGCCGGTGAGGTGGCGCAGGTGCGCATCGATGATGGCGTACTGCTGATCGGTCACGCGCTCGAGTAGATACCTGTCGTGCGAGACCACGATGAGGGTGCCCGGCCACGTGTCGAGCAAATCTTCCATGGCCACGAGCATGTCGGTGTCGAGGTCGTTGGTGGGCTCGTCGAGGATGAGCACGTTGGGCTCGTCGAGCAGAATCAGCATGAGCTGCAGGCGGCGACGCTGGCCACCCGAGAGGTCCTTGACCGGCGTCGACAGTTGCGCACTCGTGAAGCCGAGTCGTTCCAGCAACTGCCCGGGCGTCATCTCTTTGCCTTCGGTTTGGTAGGTCGACTTCTTGCGGCCCACCACCTCGCTCACGCGGTCATTGGCCATGTCATCGAGTTCGAAGAGCTGCTGAGTCAGCATGGCCACCTTAACTGTCTTGCCGCGCTTGACTCGTCCCGTGGTGGGT
>JAIOXH010000072.1 GCA_021741765.1 Aurantimicrobium sp.
GCTCCCCGCCGAGCAGGTTGCCGGCACCGCGAATCTCGAGGTCTTTGAGTGCAATCTGCGTGCCCGAGCCGAGCTCGTTGTTGGCAGCCAGGGCGCCGAGGCGATCGTGGGCCGTCTCGGTGAGCGGCTTCTCGGGATCCACGAACAGGTAGGCGTAAGCGCGTTCGCGCCCGCGACCCACGCGCCCGCGCAGCTGATGCAGCTGGCTCAAGCCAAACTTTTCGGCTCGATCAATAATGAGCGTGTTGGCGTTGGCGATGTCGAGGCCGGTCTCGATGATGGTCGTGGTCACGAGCACGTCAAACTTGCGTTCCCAAAAATCAACGATGACCCTCTCGAGATCGGTCTCAGACATCTGGCCGTGAGCAACCGCAACGCGGGCTTCGGGAACAAGTTCGGCAACCTTAGCCGCAGCAGCGTTGATGCTCGACACACGGTTGTGCACGAAGAAGATCTGTCCCTCGCGCAGCAGTTCACGCCGGATGGCCGCGGCCGACTGCTTGTCGGAGTAGGGCCCGACAAACGTGAGGATCGGGTGGCGATCTTCGGGCGGCGTGGCAAGGGTTGACATCTCGCGAATACCGGTGACCGCCATCTCGAGCGTTCGCGGAATGGGGGTGGCGCTCATGGCCAGAACATCAACATTGTTCTTAAATTTCTTGAGGGCGTCCTTGTGCTCGACACCGAAGCGCTGCTCCTCGTCGATGATCACGAGGCCGAGATCCTTGAACACCATGCCGTCGGCCAGAATGCGGTGCGTGCCAATGACCACGTCTACCGAGCCGTCGACGAGACCCGCCTTGGTCTCGCGCGCCTCCTTGTCTGACTGAAAACGGCTGAGGGCGCGCACGTGAACAGGGAAGCCGGCAAATCGCTCGAGGAACGTTTCCATGTGTTGGCGCACGAGCAGTGTGGTGGGCACCAGCACAGCCACCTGTTTGCCGTCTTGCACGGCCTTAAACGTGGCGCGAACAGCCACCTCTGTTTTACCAAAACCCACATCGCCCGAGAGTAGGCGATCCATGGGAATGGGGCTCTCCATGTCGGCCTTCACCTCGTCGATGGTCGTGAGCTGATCGGGCGTCTCGGCAAACGGGAACGCCTCTTCGAGTTCGCGCTGCCATGGCGTGTCGGGGGCGAAGGCGTGGCCGCGGCTCGACTGACGTGCCGAATAAAGCTTGACCAGCTCCACCGCGATGTCGCGCACCGCGCGACGAGCGCGCGACTTGGCGCCCGACCAATCGCTGCCGCCCATTTTGCTCAGTGCCGGCTCTTCGCCACCCACGTATCGCGTGATCTGATCGAGTTGGTCGGTGGGCACATAAAGCTTGTCCCCCGGGAACCCCCGCTTGCTCGGCGCGTACTCAATGAGCAGATACTCGCGCTGGGTCTTCACCGGATTTCGACCACCCGATGACACCTCGCGCTGCACGAGCTCGAGAAAGCGGCCGATGCCGTGTGTCTCGTGTACAACGATGTCGCCTGAGGTGAGCTGTAGCGGATCAACCACGGTGCGGCGCCGAGCGGCGAGTTTGCGTGGCGCGCGCGCGTCGTAGGAGGCGGATCGGCCGTAGAACTCTGACTCAACGACCACCTCGAGGGCGATGTCGGGCAACTGAAAGCCGTGCTCGAGAGTGCCCTGCACAAGATAGATGACTCCCCGCTCGCACACGTCTGGCACGGCGTCAACCGCGCGCGATCCGATGTCGTGTTCGGCGAGAAGCTGCCCCGCGCGTTCAACGAGTCCGGCACCCTCCACAGCAACGACAACGCTCCAGCCGTCCTTCTGGCGAATGCCAATGTGCTGCACCATGGCGTCGATGTTGCCGGCCGTGAGCGGAACCGGATCGGCCGGGATGCGCACCTCGTCATCGTCGCCCGAGATAAAGCTCGAGAGGGTCCACCACGGGCCCAGGAATCCGGCGCGCAGGTCGTCGAGTTCGAGAAAGTCTCCCGAACTCAGATCGATGGGAGCCGAGGCGCCGACCGACGCGGCGTGCCAGGCGGCATCGAGAAATTCGTTGTTGGTCTGGGCCACGTGAGCGGCCCTAGTGCGCACGCGCTCAGGGGAGAGAACGGCAACGGCCGTTCCGGCAGGAGCAAAGTGCGTGAGGGGAACCAGCTGGTCGACCAGCGCTGGCGTGAGCGATTCCATACCCTCAACAGGAATGCCCTCGGCAATCTTCTCGAGCATTGTTGAGATGTTAGGAAACTCGAGCACCATCTCGCGCGCGCGCTGACGCACCGAATCTGTGAGCAAAAGTTCGCGACTCGCTCCCAGCTCAAGACTGGTGAGGTGTTCGTCCAGCGAACGCTGATCAGCCACCGCAAAGGGCGTCATCGACTCAATCTCGTCGCCAAAGAAGTCCACGCGCACGGGGTGTGCGGCATCCGGCGGGAAGACGTCGAGAATTCCACCGCGAACGGCAAACTCGCCGCGACGTCCCACCATGTCGACGCGCGTGTAGGCCAGGTCGACGAGGTGAGCACTGAGGGCGCGAAGGTCGATACCCCGCGATCCGACCTCGAGCGCAACGGAATCCACGCTCAACACATTCGCGGCAATCGGCTGCAGTGCTCCGCGAACGGACGTGGTGAGAATCAGCGGTCGACCATCTGTTCCGGCCTTCAATCGCCGCAGCGCCCGCAAACGCGCGCCCACAATCTCGGGGCTCGGACTGAGTCGCTCGTGCGGCAGAGTCTCCCAAGCAGGAAAGTGCACGGTGTCGACGTCGGGCACCAGCGCACGCAGCGCCTGTGCCACCGATTCCGACTCGCGGCCGGTGGCGGTGATCAGCAGGAGCGAAGAGCCGAGCCCGGTCCGCGTTCGCTCATCGAGCAGAGCGGCCAAGAGGGGGGCGTTCAGGCCCTCCGGCAACGAAAAAGCTGCGGATGCTGCGGAGTGTTCCAGCGCTTGTTGCACCGACGGGGCGCGCGAAATGGCGCGCGAAAGCCCGTGAAATAACACGTGGTCAGTCTAGGCGGGAGCATTCACTCGCTGCTGCGCGGCGAGGTATCCCTCGTCGGCAATCGACACAATGGCATCGGATGATGCCTGCAGCACGTGCGGCAGAATTTTTCTCTCCGCGCTCGAGAAATTGCGCAACACGAACTCGGCGGCGTCCTGCCGGCCCGGTGGCCGACCAATCCCCACGCGCACGCGAACAAACTCTTGCGTGCCAATGGCCGCCATGATGTCGCGAAGTCCGTTGTGGCCACCGTGTCCGCCGGCAAACTTGATGCGCACGTCATCGAAGGGAATGTCGAGCTCGTCGTGCACCGCAACGATTCTTTCGGGCGGGATGTCATAAAACGCAGCCAGGGCTGCCACGGGCTGGCCCGAGAGGTTCATGAAGCTCATCGGTTTGGCCAGAATGATTTTGGCACCACCGGGGCGCACACGCGCCTCGGCCACCGTGGCTCGCGCCTTGTGGGTCTTGAACGTGGCGCCGAGCGAATCGGCGAGCACGTCAACCACCATGTGGCCCACACTGTGGCGGTGACCGGCGTAGTCGGGCCCGGGGTTACCGAGCCCGACGACCAGCCAGGTGTCTTCAGACAGGTGCTACTCCGAGAACTTCTCGGCCTCAGCGTCAGCACCCGAAAGCTCGGCGTCAGCTTTGGCCGCCGACTTCTCGGCGTCGTGCTGGTCTGCGTGGATCTCGGCCTTGTGCTCGGCGTGAGCGGCGTCATCTGCCAGCTCGCCGGCAAGCTCGGCAGCCGTCTCCGCGAGGTCCGCGGCGCTCGGCGAGTGCACGTGTACAACAACGTTGCTCGGGTCACCCGTGAGCGTGACGCCGGCGGGCAGAACCATATCTCCGAGCAAAATCTTGAAACCGGGTACGGCTCCCTCAACGCTCACCTCGAGGTACTCGGGGATGTGCGTCGCTTCTGCCTCAACAGCGATGATCTTCACGTCGAGCTCAAGAATCGCACCGGACTGCTGCGTTCCCACGACGTGAATGGGCACCTCAACGAGAACCTTTTCGCCCTTGACGACCTCAACGAGGTCCATGTGCTCAATGATCTGAAGAACAGGGTCCTTCTGAACTTCCTTGACGAGCACGAGCAGGTCTTTGCCTTCGAGGGTGAGTTCGATAACCGCGTTCTTCTTGCGGATGATCAGACCAATTTGGTGGGCGGGCATCGACACGTGACGCACGTCCGACCCGTGACCGTAGATAACTGCGGGCACCTTGCCCGATGCGCGCAGACGACGGGCGAAGCCCTTGCCGAACTCCGTGCGGGTCTCGCCAATTACATGATTTCCTGATTCGTGAGCCATGACGCTCCTCCTTGGGGTAGTGAGACCGTGAGCCTCGTCGTGTTCAACTCGAACGCATTACGAGCGTGAGGAACTGTGAGAACCGAGGGTCTCGCTCATCCACCGCGTCGATAACGAATGTGTGGGCACGGTTTCCCGGGGGCCACGCATTCCTCGCCGAAGTCTTGCTGCACTTGAGTTTAGCCACGACCGGGGGTGCGTCGCCAATCGGGCGATATCCTGAAGGTGCGGAAAATCCCACACGGGACGACGAGGCGACATAAGGAGCTACTGCGCACGTGAGCGAACAGGCGAAAGCAAACATTGGTGTTGTCGGCCTGGCCGTCATGGGATCAAACCTGGCGCGGAACCTCGCTAGTCGCGCAGGCAACACCGTTGCCATCTACAACCGCACGTTTGCGCGCACGAATACCCTCGTGACCGAACACCCGGAAGCGGGGTTTGTAGCGGCCGAGAGCATCGACGATTTTGTGGCCTCGCTCGCGACTCCGCGCACCGCCATCATCATGGTGCAGGCAGGCTCGGGCACCGACGCCGTCATCTCAGAACTCGCGCAGCGCTTTGAGCCGGGCGACATCATTGTTGACGGCGGCAACGCTCTCTTCACCGACACCATTCGTCGGGAGCAGGCCATTGCCCCGTCGGGAATTCATTTTGTGGGTGCAGGAATTTCGGGTGGCGAGGAGGGCGCGCTCACAGGACCGAGCATCATGCCCGGCGGCAGTGATGAGTCGTACAAAACACTCGGACCGATTCTCGAATCGATTGCGGCCATTGCCGAGGGTGAACCGTGCGTGACGCACGTGGGCACCGACGGGGCCGGGCACTTTGTGAAGATGATCCACAACGGCATCGAGTACGCCGACATGCAGCTCATCGCCGAGGCCTACGACATCCTGCGTCACGCCGGCAGGTTTACCCCGGCCGAGATCGCCGGCATCTTTACCGAGTGGAACGTGGGCGAACTCGAGTCGTACCTGATCGAGATCACGGCCGAGGTGCTCACCCAGGTGGATGCCACAACGGGCAAGCCGTTTGTCGACATCGTGCTCGATCAGGCCGGCTCCAAGGGCACCGGCGTGTGGACCGTACAGACCGCCCTCGATCTGGGCACGCCAGTATCTGGCATTGCCGAGGCGGTTTTTGCTCGCTCGCTGTCGTCACAGGCCGGCCAGCGGGCCAAGGCGGGTAACCTTCCGGCACACACCACTGCGTGGATCATCGACGACAAGGTTGCGTTCGTTGAAGATGTGCGCCGAGCCCTCTACGCGTCGAAGATTGTGGCGTACGCGCAAGGCTTCGACGCCATTCGCGCCGGGGCGGCCACCCACAACTGGAAGATCGACCTCGGCGCCGTGAGCAAGATTTGGCGCGGTGGCTGCATCATCCGGGCGCAGTTCTTGAACCGCATCGCCGAGGCGTACGCCACGGATGCGGGCCTCGTGACGCTACTGGTCGATGGTTACTTCACGAAGGCCATCTCCGAATCGCTTGGCTCGTGGCGTCGCGTGGTTGCCCAGGCGGCGCTGGCCGGATTCCCTGTGCCCGCGTTCGGGTCGTCTCTCTCGTACTACGACGGTCTGCGCGCTGAACGCCTCCCGGCCGCCCTCGTGCAGGGCCAGCGCGACTTCTTTGGCGCTCACACCTACAAGCGCATCGATTCCGAAGGCACTTTTCACACACTGTGGTCGGGTGACCGCTCGGAGATTGCTACCGAGCCCAGCACGCACTAAGCGCGTCGGCGGCGAACGGCGATGAGCGCGACCGCACCGAGCAGACCCAGGACGAGACCGGTCAGGGCTGTGGAACCAACGTCAAGACCGGTGTCGGGCAATTTCGGGTCTTGCTTCACAGCCAGAGCAATTCGCACATCGCTCAGCACCGCGTACGATGCCCACACGATGGTGAGTGTCTTGACCTCGCCCGACGGTGCCAGCCAGCCGCTGTTGCCCACAGCGCTGGAAGCGGCGATGTCTCCGAAGAAATAGATTGAGGTCGCCGAGGGCGTCTGCATCACGGGCACGGCCGTGGCCACAGTGCCCCCACAGTCGCTGGGCATGTCGGCGTTCACAGTGACGTTGCAGAAGTTGAACACCTCGGATCCGTTCGCCGAACCCCGAAGTTGGCTCGACGTGAGACTGCTGCCACTATTCGTCGTCGCGGTAATCGTGACGCGGTCTGAGTAGAGCGGGTCACTGGCATTGGTGGAATCGAGGTCGCTGACCACAAGCGTGAGGTAGTCGGCGGGCACGGGATTGTCGAAGGTGATGGCGGTTGTTGCGTTGGCAGCCGCACCAGAGAGGGTCAGCACGTTTTCGGACGACGAGGGCCCGTTAGCTCCCCGCCACGCGCCGGGTGGCGTCTCGGCGGTGAACCACTCCCCGGCCGACGTGACACTGTCGATGGATGCGGTCGACGACCCTGAGTTAAGCACAAACGTGAAGCTGGCGCCGCCCACCGCAGCGTTGCCGAACGCGATGCGGCCCGAGGGGGCATTCAGCGGATTCGTGGCACTCCACGTCGCCCAGGTGCCGTCATTGGGCGAGGCGAGTGCTGCGCTCGAACCGCCTATGGCGAGTGCGCAGGCCCCGGCAAGAAACGCAATGGTGGCAATAATCTTGCGTGGCATGAGAGACCCCTCGTGCTGGGTGGGCAAGTGAGATGCCCCAGAGTTTATTCAGCGCCGAAGACAGAGGTCAAGAGTTTTTAACGCCACACACACCGAGCCCCCGAACCGGGCGCTACCGAGAGTTAGGCCGCGCCGTCGAACAGCTTGGTGACCGAACCGTCATCAAACACTTCACGAATGGCGCGGGCAATAAGCGGCGCGATGGGCAGGATCTCGAGTCGATCCCACTGCTTCTCGGGCGGCAACGGCAGCGTATCGGTAACCACGACAGAGTCGATGGCGGCCGACTGCAACATTTCGGTGGCCGGATCGCTAAACACGGCGTGCGTGGCCGCGACCACGACACCGGTTGCTCCCGCAGCTTTGAGTGCCTCTGCGGCCTTCGTGATGGTGCGGCCCGTGTCGATCAGGTCATCGACCAGCAGGCAAACACGATCCTTAACCTCACCTACGATTTCATGAACGGTGACCTCGTTGTGCACCATGGGGTCGCGACGCTTGTGGATGATGGCCAGCGGAACACCGAGCCTCTGGCTCCAGATGTCGGCTACACGAACGCGACCCATATCGGGCGAAACGACAGTGAGCGTGCTGGGGTCGAGCTTGGCCCGGAAGTGCTCGAGCAAAACGGGCATGGCAAAGAGGTGATCGACGGGGCCGTCGAAGAAGCCCTGTATCTGGGCGGCGTGCAGATCGACGCTCATAATGCGATCGGCGCCAGCTGCCTTGAAGAGGTCGGCAACGAGTCGGGCCGAGATGGGCTCGCGGCCGCGGCCTTTCTTGTCTTGACGGGCGTAGGGGTAGAACGGCGCAACAACGGTGATGCGTTTGGCTGAGGCGCGCTTGAGCGAATCAACGAGGATGAGCTGTTCCATCAACCATTCGTTGATGGGAGCACAGTGCGACTGCATGACGAAGACGTCACTGCCGCGCACGC
>JAIOXH010000073.1 GCA_021741765.1 Aurantimicrobium sp.
TCCGTGACCGCACCGAGCAAGAACCCGACAACGCAAGCAACGAGCACCCCCACGATGTAGGGGGGCCCGATTGCTAAGCAGGTCAGGACCGAGTAGGCCCCGATCATCATGAAGTCACCGCTGGCGAGGTTGATGATACCCATCAGCCGGAACGACATGGCGAGACCCATCGCGACCAGGGCGGATACCGAGGCTGTTGCCAAGATACCCAGGCCCTGGTCGACGATGAATGCGAAATCCATGGGGTGGGAAGTGTCCTAGCTGCCCATGGGTTCGTTGCAGTCTTGCTCCGGGTCAACGGAGTCGAACGTCGTAACAACGACCGACACGCCATCCGGCTGAACCTGCGTCAACACGATGGACTGTGTTGCGAAGTGATCAGGACCGAAAGTAACTGGTCCCGAGGGAGCGTTGTAGGTCAGACCGGAGAGTGCCTTGAGGACTGCGTCGCTCTTGGTTGACCCGGCCTTGTTGGCCGCATCGGCCCACGCGTGGATCGCTACATACGTCTGCTCAGAGAGCGCCGTCTGTGGCGGTGCGTCGGCACCAAACTTGGCGTAGTAGGCGTCGAGGAACGAGGTGTTCTCGGCGGTGTCCAGTGCCTGGTTGTAGGCCATGGAGACGTACATTCCGCTGCTCACCTCTGCGCCCATGGCGCCCAGGGTACCGTCTTCATAGATCACAGCGAGTCGCTGCACGGCAGAGTTGCCCACGCCAGCATCGAACGCCTGCTTTTCGAAGGTGATTGCGTCGCCACCGAAGATAGCCGGGATGATGAGCTGAGCGCCACTCTCCTTGATCTTGGTGATGACACTCTGGAAGTCGGTCGTTCCGATGGGAACCAGTTCTTGCCCAACTACCTCGCCACCACTGGCCTCAATGTACTTTGCGGCATCAGCAACAACGGTCTGACCCCAGATGTAGTCAGCGCCGAGAAGGAACCACTTGTTCTTTCCCGTCTCTTCCTGAACATAGGGAATCGCCGGTGCCAGCTGCTGTGCAGGAACCTCACCGTTCGAGATGACGTTTGCGACACAGAAGTTACCCTCTGCCAGCGGAGTGTGGAAGTAGGGGATTCCCGCTGTGGTGGTCACGGGGGCGACAGCATCGCGAGTTGCGCTGTTGTGCTGACCAAACAGCGCTTCAACCTTGTCCTCTTCGATGAGGCGCTGGGCTGCGCTCAATCCGGCAGTGGGAACACCGGTTTCGTCGGCGACGAAGAGCTCGACCTGACGCCCGTTCACGCCACCGGCGGCGTTGATCTGTTCAACAGCAAGTTCGGCTGCGTTTTGGGTGGGCGGACCGAAGATACCCGCGGCTCCACTGAGGTCAGTGAGCAATCCAATGGGAAGCGGTTCGGTGCTGGCAGGTTCACCTCCCGAAGCTGAACATCCCGTAAGTGTTGCGACAACAGCTGCCGCAGCGACAAAAGCCGCTATAGAGATACGACGTTTCACGATTGAACCTTTCGTTGAGAATGTGAATAGGAAAGCAGGTGCTAACCTATTTGTACTCTCTGACAGGTTCCCGGTCAACCCCTCGCAGGCAAGATTTCGGGGAAAACTCAAAACACAGGGGTTTTACCCGTTTCGCAGCGCGTGAGGCTCAGTGGCGCAACTAGGACGCGGCAGGCCGCTGAGCGAACGCGGTTTGGTAGATGCACACACTGGCCGCCGTGGCGAGGTTCATCGACTCAGCGTCGCCGTAGATGGGCACCTTGACGGAGCGATCTACGAGGGCCAGGTGCTCGTCGGTGAGGCCGCGGGCCTCATTGCCGAACAGCCAGGCCGTGGGCTTGGCCAGCGTGCCGTCGGCGGCCACGCCGGGCAGGTCGTCGCCCTTGACGTCGGCGGCCAGAATGTTGAGGCCGGCCGCGCGGGCGCGCACGAGCACGTCGTCGAGTTCCACATCCACTGCAATCGGCACGTGGAAGAGCGAGCCCGTGGTGGAACGCACCACCTTGGGGTTGTACAGGTCGACCGAGCGGCCCGTAATGATGATGGCATCGGCACCGGCGGCATCGGCCACGCGGATGATCGTGCCGAGGTTGCCGGGGTCGCGCACCTCTTCGAGGATGACGACCAGCTGGGGTGCTCCCCCATCCCGACCTTCAAAGACGTCTTTGAGTGCGGTGGGAAACTGCGCACACACCGCGATGATGCCCTGCGGCGTGACCGTGTCGGCCATGGCGTCAATCACTTCTTCGGTGGCGAACTCCACGTCGACGCCTGCATCGACGGCCGTGGCCGCGATGTCGGTGTAGCGCTCGAGCACCGTGGGTGTGGCATACAACTCCACGATGGTTTGGGGTCGATAAGCGAGCGCCTCGGCGACAGCCTGCGGACCTTCCAACAGGAAGAGCCCGGTCTCAGACCGGGCTCCCCGCTGTGAAAGCTTGGCAACCGCTTTGACGCGCGGAGCGCGAGGGTTGTCGAGCATCAGAACCTACTCGGCGGCAGCAGCCGCCTTCTCCTTTGACTCTGCCTCGGCGGCGGGCGCCTGAGCGGCGACGGCCTTGGCAGCATCCTTGGGGAGAGCCTTCTTTGCGGTTTGCACGAGCGTGGCGAACACGGCTGCGTCGTTGACGGCGAGCTCGGCCAGCATGCGGCGGTCAACCACAACACCGGCGGCATCCAGACCCTGGATGAAGCGGTTGTAGGTCATGCCGTTGAGGCGAGCAGCGGCGTTGATGCGCTGGATCCACAGACGACGGAACTCGCCCTTGCGAGCGCGACGGTCGCGGTAGGCGTAAACGAGCGAGTGAGTAACCTGCTCCTTGGCCTTGCGGTAGAGGCGCGAACGTTGCCCGCGGTAGCCCTCGGCGCGCTCAAGTACAACGCGGCGCTTCTTCGCGGCGTTGACGGCGTTTTTTACACGTGCCATTTTCTTTGTCCTTTACGTGAGGTTGAGGGCCTAGTGGCCGAGAAGCTTCTTGATGACCTTGGCGTCTGCGGGTGCGAGAACCTGGTCTTGGTTGAGGCGGGCCTTGCGCTTGCTGGCCTTGACCTCAAGGTTGTGGCGCATGCCGGCCTGCTGCTTCATGATCTTGCCGGTACCGGTTACCTTGAAGCGCTTCTTGGACCCACTGTGGGTCTTCTGCTTGGGCATTGTTTCTCCTTAGGTGGCGCACCCCGAACAGGGAATGCGTGGTTTGTGGTCTGAACCGAGTTGCTACTCGGCGGGCTTTTCTGTTTTGGGCTTGGCCGGTGCCTTGGCTGCGGCTGGCTTGGCTGCGGCTGGTTTTGCTGCGGCCGCTTTTGCGGCGGCGGGTGCCTTAGCTGCAGCGGGCTTTGCTGCCGGCGCTTTGGTGGCCGGGGCCTTTGCCGGGGCAGCCTTAGTGGCGGGTGCCTTTGCCGGTGCGGCTTTGGCTGCCGGTGCTTTGGCGGCGGGCTTGGTTTCGACAGGCTCAACCGGCGATGAAACAGGGGCGGCTTCGACAGGCGAGGTTTCGACAAGCCGCTGCGCTGAGCTTGTCGAAGCGTCAACCGGCGATACAGCAGGCTTGGCTTCGACAGGCTTGGCTTCGACAGGCTTGGCTTCGGCAGGCGCAGCCGCAGCGGGCTCACCAATACGTGCTTCGCGGGCGGCCTCCTTGGCGGCGTTGCGCTTAGCGTTCTGCTCGGCTTTGGCATCCGTCTTGCTCTTGAGCGGACCAATCACCATGACCATGTTGCGACCGTCGATGAGAGGTGTGTGCTCCACCGAACCGAACTCGGCAACATCCTCAGCAAACCGCTGAAGCAAACGCACACCCTGCTCGGGACGCGACTGCTCGCGGCCGCGGAACAGAATCATGGCCTTGACCTTGTCGCCCTGACCGAGGAAACCGATGGCGCGTTTGCGCTTGGTTTCGTAGTCGTGGTCGTCGATCTTCAGGCGGAAGCGCACCTCTTTGAGGACGGTGTTTGCCTGGTTGCGACGGGCCTCTTTGGCCTTCTGCGCCGCTTCGTACTTGAACTTGCCGTAATCCATGATCTTGGCCACGGGGGGCTTGGACTCCGGAGCCACCTCAACGAGATCGAGATCGGCCTCCTGCGCCATTCGCAGGGCAATCTCGATTGCCACGACCCCCACCTGTTCGCCACCGGCGCCAATCAGGCGTACTTCGGGTACGCGGATTCTGTCGTTAGTACGTGGATCGCTGATACTGATGCTCCTCTTATAACGTCATCCCGGGGGTGTTCCCACCGGGGCGAAGAAGAGTCATCGTGAGCGACGCCCAAGCCGATACCAGCTCGCGCACTTTTCACACACACGCTGCATTTTTTACTGACCTGCTGCGTGCGCTACACCCTGACCTGCCACCTGCCGAAGCACGAGGCGGAGTGCAAGACCCGGTAACCTGAAGGCTGCGGGTGGGATTTCTCCTCTTCATGAGCCGCCGGGCAAGCCCGACGAACCTGCATCAGACTACCAGAGGACCCTGCTGTGAGCGAATCCCCCATCGATAACGCCACTCGTGACATCGCCGAGGTGCCTGCCGTTGAGGTGATTGTGGAGGTTGCCGTGAACCTGATGAGCGCCGCCGCCATCAAGTGCGGCCTGGCTGATGACGAATCCGGCGCCTCTCACATGGATCTGGATGAGGCACGCAAACTCATCAACTCTCTGGCTGGACTCATCACGGCAGCAGCTCCCGAGATCTCGGATTCTCACGCTCGCCCCCTACGCGATGGACTGCGTTCGCTGCAGCTCGCGTTTCGCGAAGCGAGCCCCTTCCCCGACCCGATCGGCAAGGGCCCGGGCGAAAAGTGGACCGGACCGGTCAACTAAGAGCTGAGCGGGCGCGACGTGAGCCTGCTCGCCTCGGCGGGGCTGAGGTTCCACAGCGACAGGGCAATGGCGAGGGAGACATCGGCCTCGGCTGGTGTGAGTTCCCGGGTAATGTGAACGTCTTGCATAATTCCGGCAAGTGCGTGGGTGAAAAGACTTACCCGCTTGTCAAAGTCTGACATCGCGAGTCCTCCTGGTCCGGCGGCATGCCTCAACGTCGACAAACTTTCGTCTCCTACCGCTGCGAGAATGAACGACGGGTCTTTTAGAGTCTTGTTCAGAACCTGGGCAAAGAGAGGGTGCGATTCCCCGACCCGGAAGAGTTTCCGGCACACGTCCATCATGTCGTCAAAACTCTCGCCCGGCTTCTTGCCGTCATAGGCCTCGGCAAGCCACTCCTGCCACATCTGACTCAGGGCTTCGGTGAGAAGTGCCTCTTTACTGCCGAAGTAGTTGTAGATCGTGGCTGGCGAAACCTGGGCTTGGGCAACAAGTTGCTCGACGGTGGCCTCTACACCAAAGTCTGCGAGCACCTGCTGTGCCGCCGAGATGAGGGCCGCCCGATTGCGGGCGGTGTAGGCGGCCTGACGACCGCCCGGTTCCCGCAAAGCTCGCCGGGTAGCTCGCCGCGCAGCTGGCCGTGCAGCTGGCCGTGCAGCCTGCTGATTGTCACCCATGTTGCCCAGTCTATAAAGTCACGTGTCGAAAGCACCGTCCGTCATGCCACGCCGAAAATGCGGGCAGGTTCGTAGCACCACGGCGCGCGCTCCTCGGCGACTTCAGACACGGGTAGCACGTTTAGTAAGTCTTACCAAAACTGAGCTATCATGTTCCTACAAAGTCTTCATCTGCGTTCATCGCGAATCATCTCGTCCTGATGCAAGCCCACCGCAGGCTCGGGCGCTCAGGAGAAAAAGCTCAGGGGCATCACGGTTTTGGCGGCCATGATGCCCCTGGTTTAGCTGACGGGCTAGAAGTACTCTCCGCGCAGTGCGGCCGCGGCGTTGAGCGGAACCGCGAAGGCAACGGGAATCTCGCCCCAGGCCTCAGCGGCGCGCCTGCTGTATTCCTCTTCGGTGGGGTTATCCGACACAATTTCTTCAAACTTCTTGAGGTAGTCGGCCGTCCACTTAATCACGTAGTCGGCATCCATTGAGGAGCCTGCGTCCATGTGCCCAGGGATGATCGTCTTCGGCGACAGGTCACCCATCGCGTAAACGCTCTTGAGGAATTCAGCGCGGAGGGCTGCGTCGTGCTCAGCCATGTAAACGTGCGTATCGCTGGAACCGAGGTCGCCCACGATAAGGGTTTCGAGTTCGGGAACCCAGACAAGCGTTGCCTCCTCGCTATCGGCCACGGCAACGTAGATGATGGGAAGTTCCCTGCCCTCGAGCCTGAGGAACATCTCGCTCATGGCTGTGGGGCCAACCAGCTTCTCGCCAATCTCGTCGCCAAAAACGGGCTTCCACTGCTTGAATTTTTTCTCCCGGATGCCCTCAATCTGCTCGGCAACTTTGGGGTGCGCGACCATTTTGGCCTCGGGGAATTCCTCGGCGAACAAGCTGAGCGTGAACCAGTGATCGGGGTGTCCGTGCGTGACAAAGATGGTGGTGAGGCGGGTGCCCGAGTCTCTGACCATCTGCACGAGGTTGCGGGCATCGCTGAGCAGGAACGGCACGTCAACCAAGACGGAGTCGGTCGAACCCTGGATGAGCGCACAGACCGAGTTGAGGCCCGCATCGCTGCTGAGAAAGGTTGTGATGGTGAGGGGGGACGTCGAGGCCATGCTCATCTCCTTGATTTTTTGCCGAGCATCGTTGCTCGGGCGGATTCATAACTATCTTGTAGGTACACAATAGAAAAAATAGTTGACGAATTCAATCATTTGTATTTTCATTGAATTACGCAGCCCATTGAATTACCAGACACAAGGAGTTCTTCGCCATGGCCACCACGCCCAAAATTCTTCCCGGCAAGTTGTTCATCAACGGTGAATGGCGTGAGTCGTCCGACGGCCAACGTCGTGACGTGATCAACCCCGCGACAAACAGCGTGGTGTCGAGCATCGCGTGGGCCACGGCTGCGGATGTAGACGCTGCGGTTGCCGCAGCACGTGCGGCCTTCGACAAGGGCGAGTGGTCGGGTCTCAGCGGGCGCGAACGTTCGCGCATCCTGCTTCGTGTTTCACAGATCATGCGTGAGCGCTCCGACGAGCTGGCCTACGCCGAGAGCGTCGACGTGGGCAAGCCCATCACGTTCGCCAACGTCGTTGATGTGAACACCGCCATCGAGCAGTACGAGTACGTGGCGAGCATGGCTCAGCACCTCGACGGAGCAACCCGCGAGACGCCGCTGCCGGCGTTCGCGTTCACGCGGCGCGAACCCCTCGGTGTTGTTGGCGCCATCACGCCGTTCAACTTCCCGCTGATTCTTTCGAGCACCAAGATTGCTCCGGCACTGGCCGCAGGCAACACCGTGGTGCACAAGCCGGCCAGCGACACCCCGCTCACCGCGCTGATCATGGCCGACATTTTGACGGCCGCTGGAGTTCCCGCCGGTGTCTTCAACGTGATTACCGGATCGGGTTCGGGACTCGGCGACCAGCTCGTGGCGCACCCCGATGTGAACAAGATTGCGTTCACCGGTTCGACCGAGGTGGGACAGCACGTGGCCTCCCT
Organism: Aurantimicrobium sp.; assembly: GCA_021741765.1. Taxonomy (GTDB): domain Bacteria; phylum Actinomycetota; class Actinomycetes; order Actinomycetales; family Microbacteriaceae; genus UBA963. The sequence continues at coordinate 7,452 of JAIOXH010000073.1, forward strand.
CGCCGGCCAGACCCTCAAGCCGGTCACCGCTGAGCTGGGTGGCAATGCCGCCAACATCCTGTTTGCCGACGCCGACCTAGATCAGGCCATCGGTGCGATCATCAGCGGTTTTGTTTTCAACACTGGCCAGTTCTGCATGGCCGGCCCGCGCCTGCTGGTTGAGCGTCCGCTTTATGAGACCGTTCTCGGCATCCTCGGCCAAGCCGTTCCCGGGGTTCCCGTTGGTGACCCGTTGAACCCCGAAACCGTGATCGGGCCGTTGTCGAGCCAGGTTCAGCTC
>JAIOXH010000074.1 GCA_021741765.1 Aurantimicrobium sp.
GTCGAGCTTCACCCCGGGCCGAAAGAACCAGTCGAGCGGAACCTCGTCGATGGTCCAGGCCCGCTCGCCGCCGTTCATGGTGGGGTGGTAGTGCCAGGGGGCATCGACGTGCGTGCCGGAGTGCGTCGTCATGTTGACACGCTCTGCCGCTTGCCCTTGGCCATCGAGCAGTTGCTCCGGCAAGATGCCGAACTGGTCAAACATTCCCTTGAGGCCACCGATGTGATCCATGTATTCAATCTTGGGGCGCAAGAAATCGGGATCGACCGGAATCACGTCGTCGAGCGGCATAGACAGATCAACAAATCTCACAGCGTTCTCTTCCTCATTCGGTCATTCCCTTAACGGCTGCCATGGCACTCGCAACAACCTCATCATCTGACATCTTGGCGAACTCGCGCGCCACGTCTCCCGAGTTGAATCCGAGCAGAATCGGCTCACCAAAGATCTTGTAGCCGTTAACCCAGAACGGCCAGTGTCCCGGATTCACGGGGTCTATCCAATTGATAACGTCAACATCCGGGTCCCAGAAGACCTCATCGAAGACCAGCCAGAGCTTGTCCAGCAGACCGCTCTGCAGGGCGCCGAGGGCCTCCCACTTCTCGGGGGGCAGGGCCGGCGAGAACGACACAGACTCCGCGTGCAGCACGCCGACGGGCAGAGTCACGATGCCGTGGTCGGCACGGAGTGATTGCCCGTCGACCGACCTGACGGTCACGCCGGCATCGTCGTATGAGATATCGGCCACAGCCCAGTTCAGTCGAATGTCGAGACCTTGAGCGAGATGGTCCGTGATCTGGGAATAGCCGAGATTCAGTAGAGCATCTCCGCCACCCAGAGAGTCTCCTTCGTCGGGGGCGGCCATGGCCAGCTGAGCAGGATCGGCCGCAAACTCGCCACCGACGTTCACTGCGATCGCCCACTGCTGCTCCGGCGACAGCTGGGCCGGGAGAAGCTCCGCGAGGGCACGTCCTTCGGGATCCTCGGCGTCGAGCGCCTGCTCAAAGATGTCGTCGACGAATTCTTGGGCGGATGAACTGCCGCCGACCTCGTTGTCGTAGTCAAACGGGATGGTTGCCACTCCGGCGGCGGCGGCGAGATCAACCATGGGGTTGTCGTCCATCCCGTGAATCCATGAAGCTCCGAGGTCAGCGGGGATGCCGTCGAGTGTGACCGTATGGGCACGACCGCCCGTGCGGTCACGCGCCTCAACCACAATCACGCCGCGCCCAGCGTCGGTGAGCGTTCGAGCAGCCGCCAAACCCGCAAAACCTGCACCAATCACGAGAATTGTTCCCGTCGAATCGACGAGTTCCGCCGCCGCTCGCCGACCGGATTCATACGCGCCATGCGTTGTGGCCGGAGCGGCCGAAGACGTGGCCTCGCCAGCGAAGTGAAGTCGTCCGGTGGTTTCTGCCAGCACCAATCGCGCGTCCGTGCCCATGTCGCTGGGCGCGAGGTAGGAATACGACCCGGACGCAAACGGATCTGTTGACCACGAGGTTCGACGAAAGGCGGTGGGGCCGGCCGGTGTCGTTCCCGTTGCACTGTGACGAGCCGAACCCGACCCCGTTCCCGGCGCACACGCCGAAAGGACGAGAGTAAGGCCCACGGAAACACCGCTCGCGATCACTGTGCGCCGACTGATTTCCATTGTCAAACTTTACTTCTCCTCGAGTTCCGAAGTCCAAGATGAGCCTCTCCGGCGTAAATCCCGGGTTTTTTGGCCCTTTCCGCATAGTGTGGGCCTCGTGCGAAGCGGTGATTTTCGTGATGTCGACCCTTTTGTCGATTCCGTTGCGCACGACATTTCCGGGTGGGAAAACGATTCTGATCTCGAAGACTCCCTCGCGCGAACGGCGGATTTGAGCGCTGTCGATGTGGCCGGTGCCATGAATGCTTCGGAGCCGGCGCGACAAGCGTGGCGCGCCGAGATTGCTCAACTGGGCGGCCCCTCTCCGCTGCTGTTCTTCTCGGATACACCCCGCACGCGACTTGACCTCACCACGACGCATCCGGGCGGTCTGCCCAAGTTCTTGGCGGGAGAGCCCACGCGCTTGACGCACCTCTATCGCGAGGAGTTCACACTGCGCAACGCGCGTCTCGCCGCGGGCGCCCTCGAATCGTTGGCCTCATCGCTTCGCGTGATGCGCGGCATCGAGACGGTCTTCTTGGCAGTGGGCGTGGCCGCCTGGACCTTTGGCGGCACCACCTACTCAGCACCGGTGATGCTACGCCCCATGTCCCTTCGCCGCCTGGGCCAAGACTTCGAGTTGGTGTTGCGCGGGGGCCCCGTGGTCAACCCTCGACTCGTTCAGGCGCTCGAGGAACAGTTCCACATCTCGCTCGATACCCGTGCGCTCGTGGGGTTAGCGCAGGCCAACGACACTTTTGCTCCGCAACCGGTGATCGAGCGTCTGACCGGCCTCACCGGGCACGTTCCCGGTTTTTCGATTGAGAATCGACTTGTCTGCTCCTCGTTTGGCGATGTCGCCACGCGCATGGGTGAAGACGCCCGCGAGCTCGCACATCCCGTGCTCGATGCGCTCGCCGGGAATGCGTCAGCGCGCGACCGTCTGGTGTCGTCTCTGGCTACTCCCGATCCCGCCTCGCAGGATACGCGACCACCGTCGTCAGACACCCTGATACTCGACGCCGATGCGGAACAAGAAGAAGTGGTGGCGCACATCATCGCCGGCAACAGCATCGTCGTGAAAACGCTCCCGGGCACGGGCCGAACCCAAACCGTGGTCAACGCGCTCGGCGCACTCACGGCCGCGGGGAAACGTGTGCTGGTGGTCACCCCACGTCGTGCGAGCGCCGACGCCGTCCGGCAGCGAATCGATCAGGCCGGTCTGGGCGGGCTCTGTGCCTCGCCGCGCACACTCCGCAAGGATCTGATTTCCGGCATCCTGCGCAACGAGCGGGCGTCGCGTCCCGACGTGACCGAGGTTGACGATGCGCTGACACGTTTGCGCAAGGTTCTGCTCAACTACCGCGATGCGCTGGGAAAGCATGACGCCGTGTTGGGTGTCTCCGTGCTGGATGCCCTTGAAGAGTTGTCGCGGCTGGCCCTGTTGACCGAACCCCCGGCCACGACAGCGCGCCTGCCGCGCCGAGCCGTCGAGGCGCTGGCGTTTGACCGCTCACCGGCCACCGCGATGCTCATCTCAGCGGCCGAACTGGGGCAGTTCCGTTACGGCCCCGACGACTCTCCGTGGTACGGGGTCACCTTCGCGAACAACGCGGAATCCCAGGCGAGCCACGATCTCGCCAAGCGCATCCACACCGTCGACCTACCGCGCCTGCTCGAGCGTGCCAACGAGGTGGTGGGTCAAACGCGGATGCGCTCGTTTGAGAACCTCATCGAGCTCGGCCTGTACATTCGCCTTCTCATCGACATTCGCGACACCCTCGACACTTTTGTTCCTAACGTTTTTGACCGTCCGCTCGACGACGTGATTGCGGCCACCGCCAGCAGACGCGGGCACGACATGCCACCGGCGGCACGTAAGAACCTGCGCAAACTTGCCACCGAGTTTGTTCGCCCCGGAGCCAGCGTTTCCGACATGCACACGTCACTCGTGCGCATTCAGGAGCAGCGTCTGCTGTGGCAGCGGTACACCGTTGCCGGTGCCCTGCCCGAGGTGCCCGTGGGCGTGAGCGATCTCAGTGCCGCGTATCAGCGTGTGATGGATGACATGGCGCTGCTCGATGCTCCCCTCCAGGCGGCCGGATCCACGGCGCCACTCAACACCCTGCCGATTGCCGAACTCACCAATACGGTCAGCGCGCTCGCAGCCGATTCCGAGGTGTTGGCCAACCTGCAGGAGCGCATGACGCTGATCGATCGCCTTCGTGAACTCAACCTCGAGACGCTGCTCGAAGACCTGTCGATGCGACACGTTCCCACCGAGCGAGTGGCCGATGAGTTTGAACTGGCGTGGTGGCAGTCGGTGCTCGAGAGCATGCTCGACGGTGAGCAGGCACTTCTGGGCGCCAACACGGGCATCCTCGATCGTCTCGAATCAGATTTCCGCATGGTCGACGAGGCGCACGCGGGTGCCAACAGTTCTCTGCTGGCGGCCAAGCTCGCCGAACTGTGGAAGATCGGGCTCGTCGACTTTCCCGAGGAGTCTGACCGCTTGCGGCACGCCCTCAAGTCGGGGCACGTCTCTGTGGGTGAACTGTTTGCCATCGCCCCGCGCTTGGCGCGTGCGATTTCTCCCGTGTGGGTGGTGTCGCCCTACGAGGCGCACGTGCTGCCGGTCAACGACTTCGACGTCACGATGATTCTCGATGCTGGCGCGACGACCGTGGCCGAAAACGCCTGTGCCATCAAGCGCGGAAAACAGGTTGTTGCTTTCGGTGACCCCATTGTGGAAACGCCCGGACGATTCACCACCAACATGGCCGATGACGACGGGGGCGATCTCGGTGAGAGCGTCGACGAACTGCACGGCGCGTCCGCCCTGGCGCAGCTGTCAGAAATCGTCCCGGTAGTCTCCCTGACCCGCTCTTACCGCACGAGCGGCAGTGACCTCACGAGCATCATCAATCGTCGGTTCTACGCGGGCCGCATTAACTATCTGCCGTGGGCGGGGTCGTTCCTGGGCAGTAGGAGCGTACGCCTGCACGTTGTTGCCGACGGTATGGGTGCGCCCGACCCCACCTCGGGAACGATTGAGGCCACGCACGCCGAAGTGACCCGAGTGACCGATATGGTGCTCGAGCACGCCTCCACGCGCTCACGCGAATCGCTCATGGTGGTGAGTCCGAGCCGCAAGACGGCCGCGATGATCCAGGCGAGCGTGACCTCAGCAATCGCGCGCCGCGATGAACTGGTCAACTTCCTTCTGGCCGATAACGCCGAGCCGTTCGCTGTTCGAACGCTGGCCGAATCTGCTGGCCTCACGCGTGACCGCGTGATTTTTGCGGCTGGCTATGGACTGACACCACACGGGCGTCTGCTCAACGACTTCGGCCCCTTGTCGCAGCCGGGCGGCGAAAGACTCCTTGCGGTGGGGCTCACCCGAGCGCGACGCAACCTTGATGTAGTTTCGTGCTTTGGCCCGGAGCACCTCGAGACGGCAACCCTCGAAAACGGCGCGCGGCTCCTCGCCGACATCGTGCGTGAAGTGAATGCCCCCGTTCGCGAACAGGGCTCAGAATCGACGAACGATCCCATGCTGCGAGATTTGGCCGAGCGACTGCGTCATCGCGGGCTCGCGGTTGAGTTGGGCTACGGCGGTGACATCGCCCTCGTCGCATCACACGGTCGGGTCGCCGTGGCCGTAGAAACGGATGCGGTGTTGAGCCGCGGCACGTTGCGCGAATCGCTGCGCTTGCGCCCGGCTGCCCTGCGCCGACTCGGCTGGCACTACGTGCGCGTGCACACCTTCGAACTCTTTGCTGACCCCGAGGCCGTGGCTGCGCGCATTGCCGGCATCGCGGGACTTTCGAGTGAGGTCACGATGGAAGTCGAGACTCTCGAAGCCTCATCGCAGGTTGATGCTTCGACAAGCTCAGCACACCGGCCTGTCGAAACTGCATCGCAGGTTGATGCTTCGACAAGCTCAGCACACCGGCCTGTCGAAACCCGTGCTCAGCTGAGTGCGACCGAAGCCATCGATGCGGCTATTGACTCGGTTACGCCGATTGGCGCGGCTCCCAGCTACGTTGCCCGCTTCGCGGACGAAGAACCTCCCGCCGCACAGGTGGCTGCTTTCCCCGCCGGCCACAGTGAAGACGATGTGCTCACCGCACCGCTCGATGTTCCGCAGGTGGATGTTCCCGAGCTAGATATTCCCCAGCTCGACGTTGCTGAGCGACGCGCGCCGAGACAGGACTCCCCACCGCATCGCTCATCAGCCGACATTCCCCGCGCGGATGCCCTCGACGACGAATAGTTCGGGTAACGATCGCGGCGCTCGTCGACCGCATCGCCGCGTAAGTGTGCCGGGCAAAGGCAGCGCCGAACCAGAAGCCGCTCGTGAGCCAGACCCTGAAACTGTTAGCGACGGAGACGACAACAACGACGAACGTCTGCGTCGCGACAAGCCCCCGCACTGGGGCTAGCCTCAGCGCTGAGTAAAGCGCCGCCAGCCGCTGGGCGTGACGACACCGGTCACGGGAATATCGTGTGCTTCTCGCGGTAGGTCCGTGATTACGTCGTTGTCGAAAACCAGCGCGAATACGGGCGTTTCGCCCGGGAGTTCGGCAAGAAATCTGTCGTAGTAGCCCCCACCCCAGCCCAGCCGTGTGCCGGTGTCATCCACGGCGGCGGCCGGGCAGATCACCACGTCAACGCTGATCGATGTCGACGTGGCGCCGGCGCCAATATCGGGCTCGGGCATTCCGCCCGGGCCGGGGCGCTCCGGCGTGTTGGCGTCGACGAGGGTCCATTCCATCACACCCTCGGCGTGGCTGACGGGCGCGAAGACCTTTACTCCGCGCGGCGAAAGCGCACCGATTGCTTCCCGCGTTTCAGGTTCGCTCGAGGTTGAGAGAAAAATGGCCACAGACGTGGCACCGAGATCGGCAATGAGGTCGCCCAGTGCTTCGGTCACCCCCGATGCCAACTTTCGCTGCTCCGCGTTCGTGCGGGCGCCGCGTCGTGCGCGCGCTTCGGACCGCATCCGAGTTTTGAGTTCGTGAACCGTCACGGTCTCATCCTAGAAACATTCGCCTCGGTAGACTCGGTTCGTGCCCACAACTCACACGCTTAAAGCCGTCATCCCGGTGGCTGGCTTGGGAACCCGCTTCTTGCCGGCAACCAAGGCCCTCCCGAAGGAGATGCTGCCGGTCGTCGACAAGCCGGTGATTCAGTACGTGGTGGAAGAGGCCGTGAATTCGGGGCTGACCGACATTCTCATGATTACCGGGCGCAACAAGAACGCCCTCGAGAATCACTTCGACCGTAACTTTGAGCTCGAAGTAAAGCTCGAAGAAAAGGGCGACGAGATGCGCCTCGAGCGCGTAACGCGTTCCACCGACCTTGCCGACATCCACTACGTGCGCCAGGGCGACCCCAAGGGCTTGGGTCATGCCGTGCTTAAGGCGCGGGCTCACGTGGGCCAGCAGCCGTTTGCGCTGCTCCTCGGCGACGACATCATCGATGCGGCCGAAGATCTTCTCATCCGCATGCTTGCCCTTAATGCCACCACGGGTTCGTGTGTGGTGGCGCTCATGGAGGTTCCCGAGGACGAACTGAGCGCCTACGGAGTCGTGCGCGTGGAACCCACGGATTCCCCGGATGTGGTGCGGGTCACGGAGCTCGTTGAAAAACCCGCTGCGGGCGAGGCGCCATCCAATCTGGCTATTGTGGGCCGCTACGTGCTGGCCCCCGAAATTTTTGACATTCTCGAGCATCAGGCTCCCGGCCGCGGCGGAGAGATCCAGCTCACAGACGCGCTGCAAACTCTGGCCGCGCAATCCGATTCACCGGGCGTTCTCGGAATCGTGTACCGCGGATCGCGCCACGACACGGGCGATCGGCTGGCCTACC
>JAIOXH010000075.1 GCA_021741765.1 Aurantimicrobium sp.
GCAGATCACCGAGGTACGTTGCCAAGTTCTTCACCATGGTCTTGGCGCGCGTGCGCTCGCGCTCGCCGAGCCATTCCGCCTCGAAGGTCAGCTCGTGCCATCTCTTGTCGAGCGCTGCCCAGAGGCTGTCGACCGAAAGGTCGGTGAGGAGCTCGTTCCCCGCGTCTTCGAAGATCTTGTGCACCAGAGTGCCCAGCCCGGTGGCGACTGTTTGGTCGCCCCCCACCGTGGAGTCGATGAACCAGCCGAGTTGATTTCGTTCCCACGCTTCGAGTCGGGATGGGGATACGTGCACGGTGATGCCGTCGGCTCGATCCGCCTCGTCAACGATGTCTCGCGCAGTGGACGGCCCGGCAAGTCCGTACCACTCATCGGGATGAGCTCCTGCCACACCGGCCTGCGCAAGTCGTGCGAGTGCGCGTGCCAACCCCTCCGCGTGAGCAGCATTGCTCGGCGCGGACGACTCGGTTGAGCCCGGAAACTGGCGCACGAGTTCTCGGCGCGCGTAGCCGGTGATGCCCGACAGGGAGAGCGGGTAATCACCCGAGGACCCTTGGGGTTCGTTGGCGTGGGCGGTTCGCGGCGTGTCAGCGGCTGACGTAACAACCTCCGGCTCTTTCACCAGGCCGAGAAACGGCGAAGCCATCACATCGGCACTGTTCGTGGCGGAGACAATGAGCGTGTGGCGGGCCCGCGAGCACGCCAGCACGAACATGCGAAGTTCGTCGTGCAGAACGGAGAGACGCGCGTCGGTTGTGCTCGAAGCGCGGTCGGCGGACGGGTTGCCGGAGTGGGCCGACGAGTGGCCGCCAACGAGGCCGTCAAATCGACCGGCGTGGAGTAGCTGGCCGCGCAACCTCAGGTTGGGCCACACCCCCTCCTGAACCGCAACCACAGCCACCACGTCGTATTCGGCCCCGATAACCGATGGTGGCGTGCACACGAGCACAGCGTCGGAGCTCGACGAGGGGGCAAGGGTATCTTCGGGCACATCGGTGGTGAGGAGGTCGTGGATAAAGTCTTCCGGAGTGCGGTCAGCCTCGCGCTCAACAAATCGCCGGGCAGACGCAAAAAGGGCCAGCACGGTGTCAAGTTTGCGGTGGGCCTCTTCGGCAACGAGACCCGTGCCCTCCGTTGCGGAGGCAAGTTCGCGCGGCAGCACGGATCCGTTCCACGCCGTCCACAGGAGCTCCTCGATGGTGGCACCCGTCGCGCGCTGTTCGCGCAGGCGCTCGAGCAGTGTGGCTACGCGCGTGGCGGCACGCGCGGGTGCCGAATCAATCACCGCGAACTCGGCAACATTTGTGAGTCCATCGCGGACAAGTTCGGGACCGGTGCGATCGCCTCCGGTCAGCAGGTCTTGCTGGCGGAGGGCCAAGCGCAGGCGGCGCGCGTCGACGGCTGACAGGCCGCCGATCTCGCCCGAGAGGAACGTCTCTGCCTCGGCCGTCGTGATGGCGCGTCCCGGTTCGGACAAACGCAACGCCTGGATGAACTCGCGCACCAGCGGCTGATCACGGAGCGCCTGATCACTCACGAGCGTGCGCGTGGGGACCTCATGAATGGCGAGTTGTCGGGCAACACTCTCAACGAGCGCGCCCTGGCGCACCACCACGGCCATGCGATGCCACCCCACACCGTCCCGCACGTGCGCCTCGCGCATGGCGCGCGCCACGGCTGCGAGTTCGGTGGCGCGCTGTGATTTCTCGATCACCACGACGGAACCCGCCGGCATACTCTCCGGGGATGCTGCTTTGCGCTGCGTGCCCAGTTCGGCGGCACCGATGCGCGATTCGAGTCGGGCCACGGCAGCGCGGATGGCGGAGCCGTGTCGATGGACGTGGTGCAGAACAATCGGCTGAGCCGGCGTGCCCACGACGGTGTCGAAGCGCCCCAAGATGCGAGGAACGGCTCCGCGAAAAGCCGTGGCCGTTTCGTCGGGATTGCCGAACATCACCAGGGGAATTCCTCGGCCGGCGGCGGCCGCGAGAAGAGCAATAGCCCCGGCCGTGAGTTCTTGAGCATCGTCGACCACAATCACTTTCACGCCACTCAGGGCGACACCCTCGCCCACCGCCACAGTTGCCTGACGCATCACCTCGGCGGCATCCGCAAAGCCGTAGCGCATGGCGTCGAGCACATCGGTGAGCGAGGTGGCCCAAAAGCGCGCGACAGCTTGCCACTCGGGCACCCCGTGCCGCCCGGCGAGCTGCTCTAACTCGTGCGCACTAACGCCGGCATCAATGCTGCGATCGATGAGGTCGCGAAGCTCGTTGCGAAACACGCGCGACGCGCGCACCTCGGGGCCGAGCGTGCTGGGCCAACGCACCACGCCTGATTCGAGCGAGCCTGATTCGGCCGCTTCGGCCTCAAGCAGGGTGGCAATGATGCGGTCTTGCTCGGCCCCGGTGAGGAGGCGGGGAATAACGTCGCCACGAGCCTCGGCGCCCTCTGTCGCGAGGGCCAGCGCGAGGGAAATGGGTGTTCGGGCCAAGGGGCCGTTGGTGGGCCGGCGGAGTCGGGCGGCCAGGGCCTCACGCAGACGGTTGGCCGCCAAGCGCTGGCCGGTGAGCACGATGATGTCGTTGGTCGCGACCCGACCCACCTCCACGCGGTGGGCCACAAGCTCGACGAGGGCCGTTGTCTTGCCGGTACCCGGAGCTCCCACAACAACGAAAGATTCGCTCGCTGCGCGCTGAATGACGGCCTGCTGCGAGGCGTCCAGTTCGTGGCGCACGTATGCCTCGCGTGGCGGAACGAGCCCTCGGAGTGCGGTCATGGCGTCAACGCTATCGGCACCGTCCGACAGTGCCTCGGTGGGTGAGTTAGTGTTGCAGTGTTCCCGCAATCTCGCAAAAAGGAGTGTCCGCCGTGGAAATCCGCATCGGTATCGTCAACACCGCCCGTGAACTCAATTTTGAGTCGGATGCGTCACTCGGTGACATCGAAGCTGCCGTGAGCGCAGCCCTCACCGGTAACGACGCGTTCCTCAAGCTTTCGGACAACAAGGGCAAGATTTACCTCGTTCCCACCGCCACGATTGGCTTCGTCGAAATTGGCAGTGACGAGGGCCGACGCGTCGGATTCGTGGCGTAGCCGTGGAGATGATGTTTGCGGTTTTTGCCGCGCTCGCCATTGGCTTAAGCGTTCGCTACAGCATGGCCGGTCGTGACCGTGTCGGTGCTGCCATGATTCCCGCCATCGCCACCGCCACCGGTGCGATCGTCTGGGTCGCGGGCACCTGGGCCGGGCTAGCCTCGACCGAGCCGTGGATTTGGCTCCTCACTTTTGCCCTGAGCGGTGTTGTTGCGTTCGTTGTGAACCTGCGCCTCGTGCGCGCGCGCATCGCGTCAGACAATAAGGTCTTCGGAAAGATCGCGGGCCGCTAAGCAGTAAAGCCGAGTGCGTCCATTCGGCGCGAGTGTGCGGCAATCAGATCGGTAAACACGGGTTCCATGCGCGCCTCGTCGTGAGCCCTGTCGCCCGAACCCGCGATGGCGTTACGTGCCAACAGAATCGCGTCGCCCAGAAGTCGGCGGCCGAAAAGGGCCAGTCGCGATGCCACTCGGGGATCCGCATCGATAGCCGCCTGCAACTGCTCCACAATGATGGCCGCCTCGCGGTCGGGTTCAATCAACTGCTGAACCCGGCTCGCCAACGCCTTCGGAAGGGCGCCCACGATGCGCTGGAAAAAATCGTCGAGGAATCCGCCGGTGACGTACACGGAAACGAGCGTCTCAAGCCAATCGTTGCCGCGCGTGAGCTCTTTGAAACGGTCGATCGAGGCGGCAAAAGGTTCCATGGCCGAGGCCGGGTCGACCTTGAGCTTGCGCAACTCGGCCACAATGCCGTGGTGCTTTGCTAGGGCATCACCCGCGACCGCGCTCAAACCCTCTTTCGAGGCAAGAGTGGGCGACTCGCTCACCGCCCGACTCAGCGTCTCGAAGACGGCGAGTTCGAAGTAGGCAACCTGCCCCAGGTACGAGACCGTGTTCGGGGCCAAATCGGCGAGGTCGTAACGGTTAGCCTCAACAATCGTCTCGCGTTGGCCAAGGACCGCTGCGGGCTTGCCCTTGCGCGAGCGACGTCGGAACCATTCGAACACCCCTTCAGCCTATGCCTCAACCGGTGCCTCTGCGACGCCCGCTAGACTCATCACAGACTTATGACTTTTATTGACTTGGGTATTGAGCCCGACATTGCACAGGCACTGACCGACAAGGGAATCAACGAACCCTTTCCGATTCAGGAGCAGACCATTCCGCTTGCCCTGAGTGGTCAAGACATCATTGGCCAAGCCAAGACGGGCACGGGAAAGACCTTCGGATTCGGTCTTCCCATCATTCAGCGCCTCGGCATCGCCCCCGAACCGGGCGTCAAAGTTCTCGTCGTCGTTCCCACCCGCGAACTTTGCGTCCAGGTTACCGAAGACCTCGAATTGGCCGCGTCGAATCGGCCCACCTCGGTCGTGTCGATTTACGGCGGCAAGGCCTACGAAGGACAGATTGAGCAGTTGAAGGCCGGAGCCCAGATTGTCGTGGGCACACCGGGTCGCCTGATTGATCTCGCCGGTCAGGGTCTGTTAAATCTCGGCAACGTCACCGAGGTCGTGCTCGACGAAGCCGACAAGATGCTCGACCTCGGGTTCCTCGCCGACATCGAGAAGATTTTCTCTCGGCTACCCGAGGTTCGTCACACCATGCTCTTCTCGGCCACCATGCCGGGGCCCATTGTCACCTTGGCGCGGCGCTTCATGACGAAGCCCATTCACATCCGTGCCACCGACCCCGACGAAGGCCTCACCCAGGCCAACATCGAGCACATCGTCTATCGCGCCCACTCCCTCGACAAAGACGAGGTGATCGCGCGCATTCTGCAGGCCGAGGGCCGCGGTAAGACCGTGATCTTCACGCGCACCAAACGTGCCGCCGCGCGTCTGGTCGAGGAAATGGCAGACCGAGGATTCCCGGCCGCGGCCGTGCACGGTGACATGAGCCAAGAGGCGCGCGAGAAGTCGATGGCGTCGTTCAAGGCCGGCAAGAAAGAAATCCTCATTGCCACCGATGTGGCAGCTCGCGGTATCGACGTCGACGATGTCACGCACGTGATCAACCACACCATCCCCGAAGACGACAAGGCATACCTGCACCGCGTGGGCCGCACGGGCCGAGCTGGCAAGACCGGCATCGCCGTCACGTTCGTTGACTGGGACGACCTGCACAAGTGGGCGCTGATCAATCGTGCGCTTGAGTTTGGCAAACCCGAACCGCAAGAGACCTACTCATCGTCTGAGCACCTTTTTGCCGACCTCAACATTCCGGTCGGCGCCAAGGGCCGCCTTCGGTCGACTCCGGCCGCCAAGGGCGCTGAGCGCGGCGCCGCACCGAGTTCACGGGCGGCAAGTTCGCGCGACAGCGGATCACGCGATTCGCGTGGAGGTTCGCGCGGCGGCCACACCCGATCGGGACATGCCGCAGGAAGCGAGCGCCGGGTTAACAACCCCCCGCGCCACGCAACCCCCGACGGAACCCCCGAGCAAGCCGGTGGAACACACGACGGTGGCGGCAACGAACACCACGACGGCAACAACCCCTCGCGCTCGCGCAGTAGAACGCGTCGGCGGGGGCCCGGGCTCGCGTCGACCTAAACCGCGCTGTCCCCAACCGCGCTGTCCTCATCTGCGGCGTCGGTCTCGGCCGGATACCGAGGCTCGTTGCCCGTTGCCTGCTCGATGATGCGCGCGAGCATCTCTGGCTGCGTCGTGTTTTCGCCCGGCCGATTTTCTTTGCGCTCGCCGTGATAGTCGCTTGATCCCGTAACGATGAGGTCGTAGTCGCGGGCGTATTCGCGCAGGCGCGCCAGACCTTCGGGATTCTGCAAATTCTCGCGGTGGTCGAGTTCGAATCCCGCCAGACCCGCCTCGAGAAGTATCTCGAGATTCTTGAGGGGCATCACGCCACCGGATCTGCCCACGGGGTGAGCGATGATGGGCACACCACCAGCTCCCCGAACGAGCCGAATGACGTCGAGAATGTTTCCCCGATCGGTCTTGGGGATGTAGTACCGACTCGACGAGCTGAGGATTTCTGCGAAAGCGTGATCCACGCTCGGCACGTAGCCGTTCCTCACGAGCACGCCGGCAATGTGGGGGCGCTGAGGAGGTGCTCCATTTGCCTCCGCCAGAACATCATCAAAATCAATGTCAAAGTCCTCTTGCAAGCGCTCGACAATCTGGCGTATGCGCGACTCGCTGCCGCCGGTTACCTGAAGCATGGCGCTCGCCAGCTGGGGCTCAAGCGGGTCGAACAGGTAGGCCAGCAGGTGCATGCCACCAACCCCGGGACCCCCGGTCGTGGAGAGTTCGGTTCCCGGAATAAACGTCATACCCAACGCGAGACACTCCGCCTCAGCTTCGGCCCACCCACCGAACATGTCGTGGTCGGTGAGTGCCATGGTTCGCACACCGTGGGCATGGGCCTCGCGAACCACGCCGGCGGGAGAATCCGTGCCGTCCGACCGGTTGCTGTGCATGTGCAGGTCTATCGGGGATTGCGCACGTAAAAAGGACTCCATAATGCCATGCTAGTGACGATGTTTTCACGCCTGCTCGCCTTCGTCGTCTCGCTCGCGAGCATGGTTCTGGTTGTCATCGCGTTTTGGCCCCAGCCGCTGGGCTGGCAGCGATTGAGCCCGTGGTCGTTCATAGTGGCACCGCGAGGGTTAGCGCTCGGCATCGCCGTTCTCGCGTTCATCGTGTTGGTCGTTCTGGGTCGGTTTGGCCGCCCGCTGCGTCGGGTGCTGATGGCAGCCGGATCGTGGCTTCTGGTGTTTGCTGTCGCCACGGGTGTGTTGCTCTTCTTCCGTGGCCTCGGAACGCCGATGCCCCCGGCGCCCGCCGTCGCAGACACCTCCACCCTGCGCGTGCTCACATGGAACACGAATGGTGATGCGCCCGCACCGGCGGCCATTGCCCAAGTGGCTCTCGAATCGGGCGCGCAGATAATTTCTCTGCCCGAAACGACAGCGGCCACGGCCCGGGACGTGACTCGAATTCTGCGGCAGGCCGGAATCGACATGCAGACCCTGACAGTGGCCTACGACGAGATTTATCGCGCCCACTCGACGTCGCTGCTAATTGCCCGAAGCCTGGGCACGTATCGCGCGCAAGAGGGCGTGGCACAGACGGTGGTGTCGCCCATCGTCGTGGCCGTCTCCTCCGATGGCGGTCCGGTCATCGTGGCAGCCAGTACTGAGCATCCCGATCCGCTGACCATGCCGCAGTGGCGAGCCGACCTCGACATGCTGGCTGCGCTGTGTACAGAACCCAACGTTATTCTCGCCGGAGACCTCAATGCCACGGTCGACAACATGCAGGGCCTCGGGGCCAAGAACCTCGGCAACTGCGTGGATGCCGCGTTTGCCACCGGCGGTGCCGCGCTCGGAACGTGGCCCACCTGGCTTCCCGCCCTCGCCGGAACTCCCATTGACCACGTGATG
>JAIOXH010000003.1 GCA_021741765.1 Aurantimicrobium sp.
AATCAGATTAGAGTCGGCGTACGGTCCCACATCTCAGAGGGAGGTCCTTGTGACTGAGCATCTCGTTGTGGATGGCGACGTACCCGAGACCCAAGTTCTGAGCTCCGGACACTGGGGTCAACTAGTGGGTGACGTCTACACGCGAGTTCATGTGCGCGAAACGGATCGGTCGTTTTCTGGCCGATTGCGCAATGTAGATGTGGGGGGAGTCAACGTCTCTCGGGTTCGAGTGGGAAAGCATCGTCTGCAACGCCTCGCTGATCAGATCACGCCGGCGGAGTCGCCGAAACTGGTCTTGTGCGCCCAGGTCTCCGGCTTCGGTACCGTCATTCAAAACGGACGGCAAACAATTCTCGGCCCCGGAGATCTCACCGTTTATGACACCAGCATGCCCTTCGAACTTGAGTTCGACGGCACGGCTGAATGCGTGGGAATGGTTGTTCCGTGGGGAAGCATCGCCCCGGCACCAGAAGTCTCACGCCGACTCGTGGCGTCATTCATGCCCGCCGCCGATCCTGTTGTTCGGACGGTTTCTCGTGTGATTGTCGATAGTGAAGAGGGCCTGGCCGAAATGCCCGTTTCGGCTCGACGTCGTTTTGCCCATCACATGGTGCAGGTTTTCGAGACTCTGTGCTGGACGCGCTTGAATGAGACGGCCCCCTCAGGGGACTCAGCCGCGGGGGGTAATTCGCGCATGGCTCCGGTATTGCTCTTCATCGAGGAGGACCTGGCCGATCCCGCTCTTGACGTAAAAATGGTGGCCGGGGCATTCTTTGTCTCTGTCAGAACGATGCACGAATGGGCTGCGCAAGCGGGCGTGTCGATAGCGACGTGGATTCGTGCACGTCGACTGGAGCGAAGCCGCGCTGATCTTGCGCTCTATCCCGAGATGCCCATCGCGGCCATTGCCGTGCGCAACGGTTTTTTGGGAGCGTCCTACTTTAGCCACATCTTTCGTGAGAGTTTCGGCATGTCCCCGAGCACGTACCGGTCGGGCGTCAGGGAGTAGAAGTACGATTGAGAAGTGACCACCGCTCTCTATCGCCGCTACCGGCCCGAGACGTTTGCCGAAATGATTGGGCAATCCCAGGTCACCGACCCCCTCATGACGGCGCTGCGCACCGATCGCGTCAATCACGCGTACCTCTTTAGCGGCCCCCGAGGCTGCGGCAAGACCACTTCGGCACGCATCTTGGCCCGCTGCCTCAACTGCGCCGAGGGACCCACCGATACGCCGTGCGGAAAGTGCGCCAGTTGCATCGAGCTCGCGCGCGATGGTTCGGGAAGTCTCGACGTCGTAGAAATCGATGCGGCGAGCCACAACGGTGTCGACGATGCCCGTGATCTGCGTGAGCGTGCCGCCTTTGCTCCCGCGCGTGACCGTTTCAAGATCTTCATCCTCGATGAGGCGCACATGGTGACGCCCCAGGGGTTCAACGCGCTGCTCAAGCTGGTCGAAGAGCCACCCGAGCACGTCAAGTTCATCTTTGCCACCACCGAGCCCGAAAAGGTGATTGGCACCATCCGCTCGCGCACGCACCACTACCCATTCCGTCTCATTCCTACTTCCACGATGCTCGAATACGTCGAAGAGATGTGCCGGCTCGAGGGCGTCACCGTCGATGCTGGCGTGCTTCCGCTCGTCGTTCGCGCCGGCGGTGGTTCCGCCCGTGACACGCTCTCTCTGCTTGATCAGCTGATTGCCGGGTCTGAGGGATCCACGGTGTCCTACGAGCGTGCTGTCGCCCTGCTGGGCTTTACGCACGGTGCCCTGCTCGACGAAGTGGTCGAAGCGCTCGCGGCCCGCGATGCCGGCGCAGCGTTTGCCTCGGTAGACCGCGTTATCCAAACGGGTCAAGATCCCCGGCGTTTTGTCGAGGATCTGCTTGAGCGCCTGCGCGACCTGATTGTCGTTGCGGCTACCGGGAGTAATGCCGTGCATGTTTTACGTGGAACAACGGCCGAAGAAGTTGATCGCATGGAGAAGCAAGCGCGCGTTTTTGGCAGTCGCGAACTCTCGCACGCCGCTGACATTGCCAATGCGGGTCTCACCGAGATGATCGGCGCCACGTCGCCCAAGCTGCACCTCGAGTTGATGGTGGCGCGGTTGCTCGTGGAGGCAGGGGCTGGTGTCGGAGCTTCGGCTGGTTTCGATACGGCGACTTCGTTGCCTACTCAACCGGCGGCGAAGACAGCGAGTTCAGCGTCGCCTATTCAACCGGCGGCGAAGACAGCGTCGCCTACTCAACCAGCGGACAAGGCGGCGTCCCCGCCTGCTCAGCCCGCGACGAAGGCGAACCCAATCGAGCCAACTACGGCAGGACTCACGAAGGCCTGGCCCGCTGTGCTCGAGCATCTGCAGAACGCTAATCGCATGGCCTGGATTGTGGTGACCACCGCCTCGGTTCGCGAATATGACGGCGACGTGATCACGCTCGTTTTCCCGAGCGAGAACGATGCGGCGAGCTTCCGGCCACAGCAGGGGGTGCCGGGCGGTGTGCACGAGAAGCTGCGTGAGAGCATCATCGCGGTGACGGGCGAGAGCCCCAAGTTTCGTGTTTCGGTGGAGGGCACACCCACGGCGGCCATCGATACCGTGCCACCGGAAAAACCCTCTCCGGTGGTCGTGCCAGACGCGCCGGGCGACGATTGGGCCGTAGTGGATATTCCGGGGGCGGATGAGGCTTCGACAAGCTCAGCCGACGATAACTCAAGCTCAGCCAGCGAGGTTCCGACAAGCTCAACCGGCGATAGTTCAGGTGACGACGGCCGATACGGTGAGTCGGTGGTGCGCGACCTACTGGGAGCCACGCTGCTCAAGGAGGAGCGCACCGGCCCGATTGAGACGGTGCCCCCTGCCGACACGGGTGCACAGGTTCTGCCCGACGCGGGCGAGGCGTAACCGTTGTACGAGGGCATCGTTCAAGAGCTCATCGACGAGCTGGGTCGCCTGCCGGGGATCGGCCCCAAGTCGGCGCAGCGCATCGCCTTTCACATTTTGCAAACCCAGACCTTCGACGTGTCGCGCCTCGCAGCAGTGCTGTCAGAAGTGCGCGCCAAGGTTCGTTTCTGCGAGGTGTGCGGCAACGTGAGCGAGTCGGCGCAGTGCGCGGTCTGTCGCGACCCGCGCCGCGATCCCGCATCCATTTGCGTTGTCGAAGAGGCCAAGGATGTCGTTGCTATCGAGCGCACGCGCGAGTTCAAGGGTCTCTACCACGTGCTCGGCGGAGCGCTGAGCCCCATCGACGGCATTGGCCCCGACGACCTGCGCGTCAAAGAGCTCATGACGCGCCTTGCGGGTGGCACGGTGACCGAAGTGATCATCGCCACCGATCCCAACCTCGAGGGCGAGGCAACGGCCACCTACCTGTCACGCTTGCTCTCACCCATGGACCTCATCGTGACGCGACTCGCCTCCGGCCTTCCCGTGGGTGGCGACCTCGAGTACGCCGACGAGGTAACCCTCGGCCGCGCATTCGAGGGCCGGCGCGCAATACAATAGGTATTTCGACGCCCATTTTTCGGCTTTCTCCCCCCTAGTAATCGAGGAAAAGCGTGAGCTTAATCGTGCAGAAGTTTGGCGGCTCATCCGTTGCGGATGCCGCCAGCATCAAGCGTGTCGCTGCGCGCATCGTTGAGACGAAGCAGGCCGGTAACGATGTGGTTGTGGTGGTGTCGGCCATGGGTGACACCACCGACGAGCTTCTCGAATTAGCAAATGGGGTTTCCGAGACGCCGGCGCCGCGAGAGATGGACATGCTCCTCACCGCTGGCGAGCGCATCTCCATGGCGCTCGTGGCCATGGCCATTCGATCGCTCGGTCACGATGCCCGGTCGTTCACCGGCAGCCAGGCGGGAATGATCACGGATTCCCAGCACGGTGCCGCGCGCATTGTTGACGTTACCCCCGGTCGGGTTAAAGACGCCCTCTCCGAAGGGGCCATCGCCATTGTTGCCGGCTTCCAAGGGTTCAATCGTGACTCGGGAGATATCACCACGCTGGGCCGCGGCGGATCAGACACGAGCGCCGTTGCCCTTGCCGCGGCACTCGATGCCGAGGTGTGCGAGATCTATACCGATGTCGACGGCATTTTTACCGCCGATCCGCGTTCGGTTCCGCGTGCCCACAAGATTGACCGAATCACGAGCGAAGAGATGCTCGAGCTCGCGGCCAACGGCGCCAAGGTTCTTTACATTCGTGCCGTTGAGTTTGCGCGCCGCCACGGCGTCACCATCCATGTTCGTTCCTCGTTCAACCACAACGAGGGCACAATTGTCTATAACCCCAAGGAGGGAGTCGAAGTGGAAGAGCCCATCATCACCGGAGTTGCCACCGACCTCGGTCAGGCCAAGATCACCGTTGTCGCAGTTCCCGACGTACCCGGCAAGGCCGCCGAGATTTTCACCACCATCGCCAATGCCGATATCAACATCGACATGATTGTGCAGAACGTCTCCGCCGACGAGTCCGGGAAGACCGATATCTCGTTCACGCTGCCCAAGACCGAGGGCGAGGCGGCACTGGCCGCTCTGAGCGCCGACGAAAAAGGCATCGGATTCGCTTCCCTGAAGTACGACGATCAAATCGGCAAGCTGTCGGTTGTGGGCGCGGGCATGAAGACAAATTCCGGCGTATCGGCTCAATTGTTCACTGCCCTGTTTGAGGCCGGCATCAACATCGAGATGATCTCGACCAGTGAGATTCGTATCTCCGTTGTGACGCGTGCTGACATGCTCAACACTGCGGCGCTCGCCGTGCACTCGGCCTTCGGACTCGACTCGGATACCGAAGCCATTGTCCACGCAGGAACCGGACGATGACCGTTATTGCCGAGACGGGCATCAGTGTTGGCGTTGTCGGTGCCACCGGACAGGTGGGCACTGTCATGCGAGCTCTGCTCGATGAACGCAACATGTCTCTTCGAGAGATTCGCTTCTTTGCCACCTCGCGGTCGGCCGGGCAGACGCTGGTTTATCGCGGACACGACGTTGTGGTGGAAGACATTGCTACAGCCGACCCCGCCGGACTAGATGTTGCCCTGTTCTCTGCCGGAGCCACCGGATCGAAGGCGCACGCACCCCGTTTTGCCGAGGCCGGCTGTCTTGTGGTCGACAACTCGAGCGCGTGGCGCATGGACCCGGACGTGCCCCTGGTGGTGAGCGAGGTCAACCCGCACGCCATCGATGAGGCCGTCACGGGCATCATCGCCAACCCCAACTGCACCACCATGGCTGCCATGCCCGTGATGAAGGTGCTGCACGGGGCCGCCGGGCTGACGAAAATGGTGGTCACCACGTTCCAGGCCGTTTCGGGATCCGGTCTCGCCGGCGCCGAGGAGCTGATCACTCAGGTGACCGCGGCCGTTGATCAGGGCAACCTCATCGACCTTGTTCAAGACGGGGCGGCCATCACGTTCCCGGCTCCCGTGAAATATGTGCGCACGATTGCGTTTGACGTGATTCCGCTCGCTGGCTCTATCGTTGACGACGGCTCGAACGAGACCGACGAAGAGAAAAAGCTGCGCAACGAGAGTCGCAAGATTCTCGAACTGCCCAGCCTCAAGGTGTCGGGCACGTGTGTGCGCGTGCCGGTCTTCACGGGACACAGCCTGAGCATCAATGCGGAGTTTGAGCGACCCATCACCCCCGACGAGGCCCGCAACCTGTTGGTCACAGCACCGGGTGTGCAACTCGAAGAAGTGCCCACACCACTGCAGGCGGCCGGAGCCGACCCCACATTTGTGGGCCGATTCCGCCAAGACGAGACAGTCGATGACGGCCGAGGACTCGCCTTTTTCCTCAGTAACGACAACCTGCGCAAGGGCGCCGCACTCAACGCGGTGCAAATCGCAGAAATCATCGCGGCCGCCCGTCTCTAGAACCCTTCGGGTTTCCCGTTGGGTGGTAGGGCCAAAAACGCGCCCGGGCTCCATGCGCGCGTAAACTAACACGGTGACTTCGAAGCCAATAGACGTTGCCCTCATCGGCGGCGGGATCATGAGCGCCACGCTCGGCGTGCTCATCAAGCAGCTTGAACCGTCGTGGACCATTCGCATTGTCGAGAAGCTTTCGGATGTCGCGCAGGAGAGCTCAAGCCCTTGGAACAACGCAGGCACCGGGCATGCTGGTTTATGCGAGCTCAACTACATGCCCGAAGCAGCCGACGGCTCGGTTGAGTCGTCTAAAGCCGTGGTGATCAACGAGCAGTACCAGCTATCGCGCCAGTTCTGGGCGCACCTCGTCGACACCAACATGCTCGACACTCCCACGTCTTTCATCAACTCCACGCCGCACATGACTTTTGTGTGGGGCCAAAAGAACGTTGACTACCTGCGCCGTCGCACGGAGGCGCTCAAGAACGAGCCGCTGTTTGCCGGCTTCGAGTACACCGAAGACCCTGAGGTTATTGCCGAGTGGTCTCCGTTGATCATGAAGGGCCGCGTTGGCAACGAGCCCATCGCGGCCACGCGAATTGTTTCCGGCACGGATGTTGACTACGGCGCACTGACGCGTCAGCTGCTGAGCGTTCTGACGAGTAGTGGAGCCGAGCTCATGATGGAGACAGACGTGCGGTCAATCCGTCGCCACGGCGAAGGTCTCTGGCGAATTCGCACGCGCAACACGGTGGGAAATACTCCGGGCTCGTTCGACGCTCGTTTCGTGTTTGTGGGTGCCGGCGGTGGCGCACTGACGCTCCTGCAGAAATCGGGTATACCCGAGATTGAGGGCTTCGGCGGGTTTCCGGTCTCCGGTGAATTCCTGCGCACGACCAACCCCAAGCTTGTGGCCAAGCACAAGGCAAAGGTTTACGGCAAGGCTGCCGTGGGTGCACCGCCCATGTCGGTTCCGCACCTCGACACCCGCATGGTCGATGGAAAGGCATCGCTGCTTTTCGGGCCCTATGCGGGCTTCAGCCCCAACTTTTTGAAGAACGGGTCGGTCTTCGATTTGCCGCTCTCTGTGCGGTTTCACAACATCATTCCCATGCTTGCGGTGGCCGTAACAAACCTCGACCTGCTCAAGTACCTCATTGGTGAGGTGCTCGCCGGGCCCAAGAAGAAGCTCGATGCGCTGCGCGAGTTCATGCCCGATGCGCGACCCGAAGACTGGCACCTCATCAAGGCAGGTCAGCGGGTTCAGGTGATGAAGAAGGATCATGCCAAGGGCGGCGTGCTGCAGTTTGGCACCGAGGTCATCACCAGTGCCGACGGAACCATCGCCGGGCTGCTAGGTGCTTCCCCTGGCGCCTCGGTGTCGGTGGCCATCATGCTCGATCTGCTCAACCGCTGCTTCCCCGACAAATTCCAGAAATGGGAAAAGAAGATTCACGCCATGATTCCCCACTTCGGAACGCTGCTGAACACCGACGCCAAGAAAGCCAAGGCGAGCCTGGCGGCCACGGCAAAATCGCTGGGACTTACGGCTTAGTCGGAATCAGATAGACCTTGCGAAGTTGATCGCGCACAATCCAGCGTGTCTTTGCGCCAGCCGCCAAACGCACGATGTCGCCCGGTTTCACCTCTAGCGGGGCGGTGTCATCGCTGAGAAACTCGATGGTGGCCCCACCCGAAATCACGATGAAGACCTCATCCCCCTCGGTGTCGGTGCTCACCCCTTCGGTGTGTTCCCAAATCCCCATCGACAGGCCGGCAAAGTCGGCCAACTCGAGAATTCCCGTTTCGGGTGATCCGGATTCGATTTGATCGGCCGGGACGGCAGCCCGTTCAAGTTGCGCGTCCGTGGCCGACGCAAGCTTCCTCGCACCATTCATGAATCGAACCCCATTCCCATGGCGTCAAGGGTGCGCAGGAAGAGGTTGCGCTTGCCGCGGTTGTGATCTGCCCGGTTCATTGACCACCTCACGAGGTTAATGCCCACCGAGGCAAGCGGCTCGGGAGGAAACGGCGTCGGGCGCGACGAGACCATCTTCGGGCGCGTTCGTTCTGTTTCGATTCCGTCTAACCGGTCGAGCATCACGTCAGCGGCAAAACGGGTGGCACCCACCCCGAGGCCGGTGAAGCCGAGGGCGTAGGCGATGCGATTCTTGCGGGCCGTTCCGAAGAAGGCGCAAAAGCGAGAACTGGAATCAATCGGGCCAGCCCACCGATGCGTGAATTTGGCGCCGGCGAGCTGCGGGAACGTGGTGAAGAAGTGGCTGGCCAAGAGTTCGAAACTCTCCCGCCTGTCTTCGTAGTCAGCGCTGACGCGACCGCCAAAGTAATACACCGCGTCGTACCCGCCAAACAGGATTCGGTTATCTGCCGTGAGCCGGTAGTAGTGAAACTGATTCGACAGGTCGGAGACTCCCTGGCGGGCCGACCAGCCGATGCTCTTCATCTGTTTCGCCGACAGAGGTTCGGTGGTGAGCACGTAGTCATACACGGGCACGGTCATCAGGGCATTGCGCTTGAGCAAACTGGGATACGCATTGGTGGCGAGGATTATTTTTTTCGCCGTCACCGTGGCACGGGGTGTGACCACGCGCAGGTCGCGCCGAAACGTATCGGCGGGCGTTTGCTCGAAGATGAGCACGCCGAGTTCTGTGGCAACGCGGGCGAGCTCTGAGACGAGCTTTGCCGGGTGAATCAGGGCTGTGCCGGTTTTCTCCCACGAGCCGGCCAGGTAGGTTGGCGAATTGATCTGTTGACGAACCTCTGCTTCGGTGAGCGACTCGGGTTCGCCAGAAACCCACGCGATCTGATGTGGCTCCGTTGCCACACTGAGCGTTCCGGTTCGCTCAAACTCAACGTCCATGTTGTAGCGGGCGATTGTTTCTTCAATCTCGTCGAGGTTCTTGTGCCCCAAGCGCTCCAGTTCATCGAATTCCTCGGGCCATCGGGCGAGGCCATTCTCGCGACCGTGAGTGAGACTCGCCTCGCAGAACCCGCCGTTGCGCCCCGATGCGGCCCAGCCGATGCGATTCATCTCGATGAGCACAACGCTCATCTCTGGGTTGCGCTCCTTGGCGCGAACGGCACTCCACAGGCCCGTGTAACCGCCACCCACGATGAGCAGATCCGCCGAGATGTCGTTCTCGAGCCGGGGGAACGCGGGCGGGGGAGCCGTGTCTAGCCAGAACGGTGCCAAGACGGAGTCGGCAAGGCTCGATACGATGACGTCTCGGGCAGGGACGTTTCTTTCAAATACGATGCGATCCATGTCGCTGACTCCTGGCGTGGTGGGGTGCTTCCACTCTACGTAGCAAACCTGAAATCGGGGTGCGCGGCTTCGCTCGTTGAGTAGTCAACACAGTTGACGTATCGAAATGGGAGCGTCTCGTTCGTTGAGTAGTCAACGCAGTTGACGTATCGAAATGGCGGGGTGCGCCGCACGGCTTCGCTCGTTGAGTAGTCAACGCAGTTGACGTATCGAAACGAAGGTTGGTCGGAGAGAGCTCAGGGAAAATAAAGGTGGGGCACACCCCACATAAATAGGTGCTAACCGAAGGGTTTGGTGTCAAACTTTGACGCGAAGGCAGGTCCTCATGACGCAGTTCCAGCGGCGCATCCTCATCGTCGAAGATGACGCGTTCATGGGCTCACTCATGGCCGGCGCCCTGAACAATGAAGGCTTCGATGCGAAACTCGCCTTGAGCGCTGTTGCGGCCAAGAGACAACTGAAATCTTTCGATCCTGACGTGGTACTGGTTGACATCGACCTCGGCGAAGGTCCCAACGGCATCGATTTTATACAGGTTGTTCGCAAGACACACCCTGCGATTGCCGCAATTCTTCTGAGCAAGCACGCTGATTCGACAAGCGCCGGCCTGCAAGGTGCTCACATACCCGACGGCGTCGCGTACCTGCGCAAATCACTCGTGCACGATACCCGCGCACTCGTCGAGTCGATCAACGCGGCGGCCACAGGTCATGCCGAGCACCTTCGACAAGACAAAGACAGCAAGGGCGCGCTTGATCTGCTCACCAAAACGCAGCGCGAAATTCTGCACATGATGTCACTCGGCCTCTCGAACAGAGAAATTGCCAAGCAGAGAAACGTCAGTCTCTCGAGCGTTGAGCAGCGCGTCAGTGAGATATTCAAAGCTTTTGATATTGCCCCGGGTGATGTTGTCGTTCCTCGCGTGGAGGCAATACGCCGCTACATGGCCATCAACGGCGTTCCAAAAAGGTAGCGCGCATGAAACACGCATGGAATCGGCTCGGCTCTCCCGATGCAATCAGCTGGATTATGGTTGTGCTGCTTCTCGTTCAATTAGCTTCGGGCTCCCTCGTTGCGCCATTCACCGACCTCAATGGTCGCATTTTCGAGTTTCTCGCCGTGCGCATCACCTCCGTCTTGGTGATCAGCGCCGTCTTAGGTCTGGGCAAGATGCTCCTGCTACAGGTTGCGCGAAAGCATCCAATGCCGCTCCTCACGCTTGGCATTTTTGCGGTGGCCACCGTCGTCGGCTCCGTGACTCAGAATTGGCTACTCATCGTTACCCAATTCACCGATCAGTGGACAATTGGACAACGACTGATCGTGGCCATCCCCGGTCTTTTCGGGTTCCTTCTTGTCTCGGGAATTCTCATCTCACTGGCTCGTGAACTGGCACGAAATAACCAGGAGCTGGCAAAGACGGCCGAGGAGCTCATCGCCATACGCACCGAAGCCTCAGTGCGCATCGAGCAGCGCAAAAGTGAACTTGTATCGACCGTGCGCGAGCAACTCGAGCAATCGCTTTCGAGAATGAAAACGCTCGGTCGCGCCGACATTTCTGCCGAACTGAATCACCTGGTCGACGATGTGATACGGCCATTGAGTTTTCAAATCTCGAACGAGGTCAACACCTATCAGCCCCGCTCGGTTGTTGTCGCTAGCCCACGAATCTCGTGGCGCGTCCTCATGGCCAAAGCAATGAGGACCAATCCGGCGCATCCCTTCTCTGCTGCGATCTGGCTTGGACTTCTTGTCGGGACCTTTCTCATGCCGACTTTGGGTCTGCGCGGGTTGGTCACTGCGACCGCACTCGCCGCCATCACGTTCGTTGGCCTCACCGTTGTGCGTTTGTTGTGGCCGATTCTGCCTCAGAGAATGCCGGTGGCTGCGCGAGCATCCAGCTTTGCGGTTATCACCATAGGACTGATGGCCATGTGCCCGCCGGTAATGGAAGCACTGTCGGGCTATGGGTTCACAGCCGCGACTGTATACGTCGGATGGATCGTGCTCGGTAGCTCCCTGGTCTGGACTGTCACACTTGTGTTTAGTGTTCGCGACACTTTGCGCTCCACTCGCGAAACGCTACTTACGACCGTTGACGAGCTTAAGCGAGAGGTGATTCAGCTCAACACCGAGATGCGACGCCTACAAAAGGGAATCTCGCGATTGCTCCACGGGCCGGTTCAACAGATTGTTTCAGCAGCCATACATCGGTTAGGAAACGGCAACAATGGCTCTGAAGCGGATTCGCGGATAACTGATTTGCAGGCGAGCATTGCGTCCTCAATCCAGTTGCTCAATGAGCCGCTCGAAGCCAGCATCGACCTCGACACGGCTATTAGCGACTTCGTCGAGTTGTGGGATGGGGTCGTCAAGATTTCACTCGACTTTCCGGTCGAGACCCGGTCACGACTTCTTCAGGAGCCAGTTGCGACGAGCGCCATCGTAGAGCTCATTCGCGAGGGGTGTGGAAACGCAATACGTCATGGTGAGGCAAAGCACATTTACGTGCAAGTCTCAATTGATGACAGTGACAACACCTGCAGGCTTATCGTGAAAAACGACGGTACACCGCTAACGACATCGCCACGGCCCGGATTGGGTAGCCAGATTTTTGACGATCTATGCCTGAGCTGGTTGCGAACGCAGGCCGGGGAACTCGTGAAGCTGGAAGCACTCCTACCGCTGGCGCGCTAGCGCCTCGCAAGCCTGCGCGCGAACACCATCCCGCTACCAAGCAACATGATGCCACCTGCGAGAACTACGCTCAGCCAGACGTTCGATGCTCCCGTGTTAGCCAGGGTCGAGCCTGATTGGGCTCCCCAAACAGCAAAGAGCGAGATATCCGAAGTCAAATTAATTGTTGCCGCGTCTGCGAATGCAACGATTCCCGCATCAGCGTTTGCTTGGCTGGTCGCCCATCCCATGAAGGTCATATCGTCTCGAGTGATCGTATTTGTCGGGAGCGTGAGACTTCCGGGCCCGGTTGAAGGTGGAATTGCGCCTGTGCCACCATTCGGGTTGAACGAGACTGTGTGACCTCCGGACAACGTGATGAACCTCAGGTGGACAAAATGAACGCCGTCTCCATACATAATTTTAAATGTTTTTCGAAAAACAACATCCGCGGCGGCGAATGTTCGCGAAAGCGTGCCCGACAATGCCAAGTCATTGGACAGGGCAGGATTCCAATCGTTCCAATAAGCTTCGCGGCAGGTACCTGTGTCGAAGATGAAGGTCACATCCTGTCCCGCTTGAATAAGAATGTCGGTGTAATACTCATCGGCCTTAATTACCCCGCAAGCGACATTCTGGACGTGCGGAGCCAGTGCCAGTGCCGGCGAAGCGACGAATGTGGTTGCGCCGACCAGAGCGGCACCAATGAATGACGAGACAAGCCTGAGGGAACGCACAGGGGTCACCTTCTTTCGCGAAGTGGCGGGAATTGATACGGCTCCAGCCACAAAAAGTTTTCTGGTCATTGACTTTCCTGCCCTCATTGCTCACGCGATTCTCGTGGCACGAAATTAGCAGGGGGCTAAATTTCTTCCTTCGGACTAGTGGTGCCTGCCCCACTCGGCTCATTGGTCGGGGTGCGCCGCACGGCTCGACGTTGCATCCTGTCAACGCAGTGCGTTGACCCGGCAACGTCTCGAACCGGCGGGACCCCCTGACACCAACGAAAAAAGTGAGCTACCGACCCATGAAGGGTCGGCTGCTCACTTTGGTCGGGGTGACAGGATTTGAACCTGCGGCCTCGTCGTCCCGAACGACGCGCGCTACCAAGCTGCGCCACACCCCGGTCAGACGTTCACAAGTATACGAGGGATGCGCCCCACGGACGCCACGGAGCAGGAGGGCCGCCGCCCGACGGGCAGCTCAGTTAGCGATGAACTCGGGGCCGGCCAGATCAATCACCGATGCTTCCGGGGGGCACGCAAAACGTATCGGCGCGTATATGGACGTTCCGAGCCCGGCGGAAACGTTGAGCAGCGAAACATGGCCACCCCCTTGCCAGGTGGAGAATCCACTGGCCTGTCGTCGGGGGATATCGCAGTTGGTCACCAGAGCGCCCACCCCGGGCACGCACACCTGACCGCCGTGCGTGTGACCGGCCACAATGATGTCTGCCCCGTTGGACGAGAACTGATTGAGGATGCGTCGGTAGGGGGCGTGCGTCACTCCAATGGTGAGGCTCGCTGATTCGCGGGCTGCTCCCGATCTACTGGACGCGTCGTCAATGCGGAGATCGTCCAACTGGGTTAATGCTTCATCGCACCGGTCATATTGAATGTGCGGATCATCCACGCCCACCAGGTCGACGGTTACTCCAGCCACGGTAAGCCGGCTCGCACCATTGTTGATGTCGTGCCAGCCGAGGTCGTTGACGAGGAACGCCCGCAGGGCATCCGTGTTGAGGCGTGCGGGTTTCTTTTTGATGCGCGACGGCCCGGCGAAGTAGGCGAAGGGATTCTTGGGTTGCGAAACAAAGTAGTCATTAGAACCAAACACGAACGCTCCCGGCACGCCCGCGAAGCCCTCGAGGGCCTCTTTAACGCGCGGGAGGGCATCGGGGTGTCCGAGGAAATCGCCCGTAGCAATCACGAGCTCCGGTGAAAGATCTCTGAGGGTGCGAACCCAGGTGGCCTTGTCTCGTTGCCAAGGCGCCGTGTGCATGTCGGACAGGTGCAGGATACGAAGTGACGCGCGCCCCAGGCTTTCGATGCGGGCCTGTTGCGTGCGCAGAGTAAACATGCGGCGCTCGACGAGCGTGCCCCACGCGAGTGCACCACCGGCAACGAGACCGAGTGCGATGCCGATGGCGCCCGCGGTGCCTGTCACGAGAAACTAGCCCTGGACGGTCAGCGTCACCGTGGCCCCGGGACGCGCGAATCCACCGTTGGGGGATTGGCGAATCACTTTTCCGATATTGGGGTTGGGGCACGCCGTTGGCGTGGGTGTGGGTGTGGGTGTGGGCCCGCCCCCACCGTCATCCGAGCACGTGGGAGGATCGGCGTAGACGACCCTGACGTTCCAGCCACCGCTCAGCAGGCTGCTCCTACCGGCAGCTTCCGTCTGACCAATAACGCTCGGTGGTCCGGCAACTTGAAGGCCGTTGCTGAGGCAAATATTGACCACGGTGCCCGTGGGTTGGGTCGTTCCTGCAGCAGGAACCGTTGACTCAATCCTGCCGCTGATCTCGCGGCCATCAATCGTGCCACAGGAGCCGTCCACGGCGAGGTCGACGCTTTCGAGAAGCTTGATGCCGTCTTCGAGAGTGAGCCCCGAAACATCCGGGACGACGGCGTTCCGACCACCCAGGAGGTTGGCAGGCGGACCCGCCCAATCGGTGCCACCGAAGAGAGCGTTGGCCAACGTCATGATGGGTCGCATGATTCGGTGACGCGCTGTACTTGCCGCGCCCGTGGTCAACGATCGGCCCGTCAGGCTGGAGAAGCCCACAGTGTTGCCTACCCACACCGCGGTGGTCACGCTGGTCGTTGACGCAATGACCCACGTTTGGTTGTAGTCGTCATTAGAACCTGTCTTACCCATGATGGGAACGCCGTCGCGCGGGTTTGATGCGGTCGCCGTGCCGCTCGCGATCGGGGCCTTGAGCGCCACCACCATCGCGTTGGCCACGTCAGGTGTTACGGCTTGGGTGCACGTGGTCTTGGGCACCGGAATCTCCACGCCGTTTTGGTCCAGGACTTTGTCGATGGCGATGGGGGTACACACGCGGCCCTGGTTGGCCATTCCGGCATAAGCGGTGGCCATCGTGAGCGGCGAGATTTCTTGCGTT
Organism: Aurantimicrobium sp.; assembly: GCA_021741765.1. GTDB lineage: Bacteria > Actinomycetota > Actinomycetes > Actinomycetales > Microbacteriaceae > UBA963. The sequence goes on from JAIOXH010000003.1 coordinate 14,963, forward strand.
CCGAGGACGTCTGAGGGTGCCTCGCCGAGCACGTTGCCGTCAGCGCGGTGCACACCGAAGGCCTCGGCGGTTTGCTTAATGTCGCAGAGATCGAGCTTCAGGGCCATCGAAATGTACGCCAAGTTGATGGAGGCTTCCGTGGCGGTGATAACCGACACTGGGCCCTCGAAGGTACCCGAGTCGTTCTTTGGGTTCCAGTCGGCACCACCCACCCCTTGGCACTTGTCTGTGAACTTGTTCATGGGGAGGGGGCGTGGACGTGGGTCGACCATTTCGGAGAGGCCGCGCCCACTCTTAAGCCACTGGGCGAGAGTAAACGCCTTGTAGGTTGACGCCGCCTGGAAACCGGACGACCCGCCATAGTCTTTGTCGGTGCTGTAGTTGATCGAGGTGAAGTTGCCGCCGGAGGCCGCGAGGTCGGGGTCGTTCGTGTAGTCCTTGCTCTGCGCCATCGCCAAGATTCGCCCCGTGTTGGCTTGAACAGTGACGGCCGCACCGGCGATATTTCCCCAGTCAACGACGGTCGGAATATTGCTGTTGATCGCCTGACTGGCGGTCTGCTGGAGGGGAAGGTTCAGGGAGCTGTAAATCTTCCACCCACCGCGTTGGAAGGCGTTCCAACGTTCATCTTCCGTTTCGCCGAAGGCCTTGTCGTTTTTGATCACCCAGGTGATGTAGTCGCAGAAGTAAGCGGCGCCATCTGGTGCCGTCTGGCATCCCGTAGATGCTTCCGTCAGAGTGAGCTTCAACGGAGTCTTCACCGCTGTGTCGTGCTCCTTCTGAGTTATTTTGCCGTTCTCAAGCATGCGCGCCAAAATGTAGTTGCGACGGTCCTTGTTGTCTTGTTCGTTCTCTTCGATGTCGGGCCGATACGCGCTCGGGTTGTTGATGATGGCGATGAGCGTTGCCGCCTCGGCCAGCGTGACATCTTTGGCCGACTTTCCGAAGTAGTAGCGGGCGGCGGCCTGAACGCCGTAGACGCGACCGCCAAAGGGCGTGATGTTGAGGTACCCCTCCAGAATCTGATTCTTGGTGTACTTCTGCTCGACGCCGACGGAGAGCTTCATCTCTTTGAGCTTGCGATCTACCGAAACCTGCGTGGCCTCGTTGTAGGCGGCCTTGCGCTCCACCGGGTCGGCGATGTCTTCGGCTTTCTGCACCAGCACATTCTTGACATACTGCTGCGTAATCGACGAACCACCCTGTGACGAGCCGGAGAGGGCGTTGGAGAGAATGGCGCGGATCGTTCCGTAAAGGTCGACACCGCCGTGATCAAAGAACCTGGGGTCTTCTGACGCTATGGCGGCGTTCTTGAGGAAGGGGGAGACGTTCGCCAGTGTTACGTCTTCGCGGTTCTGCGCGTAGAACGTGGCCAGGACGACGGGTTGGCCGTCAGGACCGGTGGCATAAATCGTTGACTTCTGCGCGAGGTCACCGATCTCCAGGTATTCGGGTAGGTTGTCGAAGATGCCGAGCGTGCTGTTGGCCGTGAGCCCGGCGACCGCGATAGCTGGAGTAACCGAGGACGCAACGAGAACGGCTGCTATGGCGCTCATTCCCACAAAGGCGGCTATTCCGCCGGCGGCCCCCGAGCGTTGACGTTTTTCACGTACCTTGGCAAACATAGACTCTAGGTTACCCGCCACAGGCTGGGAACTAGCCAAAAGGAGACCACATGAATGCCGTTTCTTGGGAATACGCCACCGTTGCGCTGACCATTCACAACCCGCAAGCCGTTTTGAACGCGTGGGGGGAAGACGGCTGGGAACTCGTCCAGATTGTGCAGGGCCCCGAAGGTGGGCTCGTCTCCTATCTCAAGCGCCCGCTCGCCTAGCGTGCACTCACCCGGCAACCGTTAGGTTGAGATGATTCTGCCGCCCTCCGAAAGGTTTCTGCCATGACTGTTGAATCACGCCTCGCCGAACTGGGCATCACACTTCCCGATGTTGCGGCTCCCGTGGCCGCATACGTTTCCGCGGTGATTTCCGGCAACCTCGTCTTTACCTCTGGCCAACTCCCCTTCATTTCAGGAGCCTTACCGGCTACGGGCAAAGTTGGCGATGGACACGGTCTTGTTCCCGCGGCCGATGCCAAAGACTACGCTCGCGTGGCGATTCTCAATGCGCTCGCCGCTGTCAAGAGCGTTCTGGGAAGCCTCGATCGGGTAACACAGGTAGTAAAGGTGACGGGCTTCGTCGCATCTGTTCCCGAATTTACAGGTCAGCCGGGCGTCATCAACGGCGCTTCTGAGCTGCTCGGAGAAATCTTTGGGGAACAGGGCGCCCACGCACGTTCCGCTGTTGGTGTGCCCGTCTTACCGCTGGATTCACCGGTGGAGATTGAGATTATCGTCGCGTTCGAGTGAGTCGCGATTGCACGATTTAGTGCACCTGTGCGCTGATGAGCTTGAGCACGTTCTGATCGGTGAGCGTCGTGGTGTCGCCAATCTCACGCCCTTCCGCCACATCGCGCAAGAGGCGCCGCATGATTTTGCCACTGCGCGTCTTGGGTAGCTCTGAAACGATGTAAATTCGGGCGGGTCTGGCGATGGCGCCAATGTGGGTGGCAACGTGTGTGCGCAGCACGGCGCTAGCCTCGGCGGGTTCGAGTTTGCCGGCTTCACTGGCGCGCAGAATCACGAAGGCGACGACGGCCTGCCCGGTCGTTTCATCGGCGGCACCCACAACAGCCGCTTCAGCAACCATGGGGTTGGAAACGAGAGACGATTCGATCTCGGCCGTTGAGAGGCGGTGCCCGGATACGTTCATCACATCGTCGACGCGACCCAACAGCCAGATGTCACCATCGACATCGCGCCGGGCTCCGTCGCCAGCAAAGTACTTGTCGCCAAATTTTTCCCAGTAGGTCTCACGAAAGCGGTCGTCGTCGCCCCAGATGCCACGGAGCATGGACGGCCACGGTTTGGTGACCACGAGGAGACCAGCCCCGTCACCGGGAATGTTGTGGCCCTCATCGTCGAGGATGTCGATGAAAATTCCTGGAACGGGCACTTGGGCACTTCCCGGCTTGAGCGTGGTGAGTCCGGGCAGGGCCGAAATCATGATGGCGCCCGTTTCGGTCTGCCACCACGTGTCGACGATGGGCGTGGTGCCAGAGCCGATCACGTCGCGGTACCAGATCCACGCCTCGGGGTTGATGGGCTCACCCACGGAGCCGAGCAAACGCAGGCTGGAGAGGTCGAACCTGTCGGGAATCTCGGCGCCGAGCTTCATAAAGGAGCGGATGGCGGTGGGTGCGGTGTAGAGAATGCTCACGCGGTACTTCTCGATGATCTCCCACCAGCGGCCGGGGTGCGGGCTGTCGGGCGTACCTTCGTAGATCACCTGCGTGGCCCCGTTTGCCAGAGGGCCGTAAACCACATAGGTGTGTCCGGTGATCCAGCCCACGTCTGCCGTGCACCAGTACACGTCTGTCTCGGGGTGGAGGTCGAACACGTGCTTGTGCGTGAACGCGGCCTGGGTGAGGTATCCGCCGGAGGTGTGCAGGATTCCCTTGGGAGTTCCCGTGGTTCCGCTCGTATAAAGAATGAACAGTGGCTGCTCGGCGGGAAAAGCCTGAGCAAGGTGCACAGCGGGTGCGCTGTCGACCACCTCGTGCCACCACACGTCGCGCCCCTCGTGCCAATCCACATCGTTGTTTCCGCGTCGAACCACGAGAACGTTCGTGACCGTCTTCTGGCCACCGTCGGCCGCGAGAGCCTCGTCAACAAGGGGCTTGAGGGCGAATACGTTGCCCTTGCGGTATCCCCCGTCGGCTGTAATCACGAGCTTCGCTCCGGCGTCGTCGACCCGGCTGCGCAGCGATTCGGCGCTGAATCCGCCGAACACCACCGAGTGAATTGCTCCAATGCGGGCTACGGCAAGCATGGCTGCGATGGCCTCGGGGATGAGGGGCATATAGATGGCCACGCGGTCGCCAGCCTGGATGCCGAGGTCCGCGAGCACGTTGGCAACGCGCTTGACCTCGTCGGTCAGCGCTGCATAGGTGATGCTCCGCGAGTCGCCCGGCTCACCCTCCCAGTGCAGGGCCACGCGGTCGCCACGACCTTCGGCCACGTGACGATCGAGGCAGTTGTAGCTGACGTTGAGTTGGCCATCGGCAAACCACTGCGCAAACGGCGCGTTGGTCCAGTCGAGTGTTTGGCTAAAAGGCGTGTGCCAGTGCAAAAGCTCGCGGGACTGGTCGGCCCAAAAGTCTGGCCCGGATTGTCCGCTTTTGTAGATATTCGCGGCTGTGATCGCCTGAGCCGCAAATTCCGCCGAGGGCGCAAACCGACGCGATTCGGGCATCGGGTTGTCTGTGTGTTCGTTCACGTGAATATCACCTCGTGTGCCAGCGGCACCTCTGTGTGCCCGTGAACCCTAGAGTACTGGTTGAATATTGGCTACGCGCACGCGAATGAGTGACGGCAGAGTGACGCTCAGCGCAGAAATTTATTCTGTTCCGGCAGGCAGGATTTTTTCCACAGGTGTTGCAAAAATGGGGTTTTCACACCTAAGTCGATATACGATTTCTTGAGTCGGTCGTTACGACCGGCATCGCGACACATTTGATTCCCCCCAATCTGGTGTCGTGAAGGCGGCACCGTTTCCCCCCATCCGGTGTCGCCTTCCTATTTTCCACCGACACCTGCCCATTGCCCCTTGGCCACCCGGCAGTCCGGCATGGTGTGGTCATGCTTCGTCGAATCGAAGAACTGATGACAGACGCGTCGGTCACCGACGTGCTTATCTCGCCAGCCACCGGCGTGTGGGTCGACGACGACTCGGGACTACACGCTGTGGCCGGATTCACGGTTTCTGAAAGTACCGCCCGTGCGCTGGCCGAAGAACTGCTGGCCAGGGGCGGCCGTCACATCGACCAGCTGACACCCATCGCCGACACGCGCCTCGATCACGGGGTTCGCGTGCACGCCGTACTTGCGCCGGTATCTCGGTCGGGCACATCTCTCGCCATCCGCATCCCCCGCACGCGCGGGTGGACGCTTGCCGACCTGGCGGGTCGCGGAATGATGTCTCTCGATGCCGAGGAGCGTCTTCGTTCGGCAATCGCTAATAGAGAAAACGTACTCATTTCCGGGGCAACCGGTTCGGGAAAGACCACCCTGCTCGCCGCCCTCTTGGGAGAGGTTCCCCACGATCAACGAATCGTGACCATTGAAGACGTGGCCGAGCTCGATGTGCGGCACCCGTGCGTTGTTGGCCTCGAGGCGCGGCAGGCCAACAGCGAGGGAGTGGGGGCCATCGGTCTCGGCGAACTTGTGAGGCAGGCGCTGCGCATGCGCCCCGATCGCCTGGTCGTGGGGGAGTGCCGCGGCCCCGAACTGCTCGACTTTTTGACCGCCCTGAATACCGGTCATGCTGGCGGCGGCATCACCATGCACGCGAATTCGCTCGCTGAGGTGCCGGCCCGACTGCGCGCCCTTTCCGAGGCGCACGGTCTGGCAGCATCTGCACTCATCGCCTTAGCCACCGTGGCCATTGACCTTGTGGTTCACGTGCACCGCACCGAGGGTCGCCGCGCAGTTAGTGAAATCGGCGGTCTGGTCTCCCGCGCGGGCGAGTTGACGGTCGTCACGACATGAAAATGTCGCGCCCAGACCACGAGCACGGCCGAGTTGCTGCGCAGACCCTCGCCTCACTGGATCAGCTGATTCTGCTGCTCCGCGCAGGGGTACCTACGCATCGCGTCTTCAGGCTCGTCGGGCCTGATGCCACCGCAATGCCCGACCGCAGTGCGCGTGCGGTTCTCGCCGTGGCGGTGGCCACGGGGGCACCACTCACCAGCACGCTGAGCCGCCTGCAATCTCTCGTGCGCGATGTGGCTGCGGCTCATGACGAGGTTTTGTCCGCTCTCGCAGCACCGTTGCTCGCCCGCCGCATTGTGATGCTGGTGCCGGTGGCCTCGATTGCGCTCGGCACCGCGCTGGGGTTCAACGTGCTACACGCACTTTTTTCTAGTGCGCTCGGGGTAGCGTGCTTGCTGGGCGGCGCGCTGCTCTCGGTGCTGGGGTCGGTGTGGATGCGACGACTCGTGCAACGCGCCACACATCATCATCCTGAACCCGGTTTGTGGTGCGAACTCGTTGCCGTGGCTGTCGGTTCGGGGTTGCCGTTGGGTCGTGCGGTGCGCGTTGCCGAGCGAGCTCTGGAACGTGGGGGACTGTCGACGCCGGAGCAGGCCCGAGCGCGTGGCGGTCACCTGCTGACCATGGCTTCACAAGCCGGAGTCTCTGTCTCTTCTGCGCTCCGAAATTTGGCCGACGATCAACGGGCCAGAAGTTTTGCCGAACAGCGTCGTGCCGCTCGTGAACTGGGCGAACGCATCCTCGTGCCGGTGGGCGCGTGTTATCTGCCGGCCTTTCTCCTGTGGGGCGTTGTTCCGCTCGTTGGCGCGGTGGTGAGCGACACGCTCATTGTGGCCTGACGTGCGCGCATGCCCCACACAGCCGGCTCGCACGACGACGCTCCACCAGGGAGTCACCCGGCGCCCGCGGTGATGATGCGGGCAGGCACCATAGACCCACATATTCGCCCGGGGAGATGCACCAAGAAAGGAACACACATGAAAACGATTAGTGAAATGTGGCGCGACGAGAGGGGCGCCGCAACGGCTGAGTATGCGATTGCCACCATGGCTGCCGTGGGATTCGCCGGCTTGCTCGTGATGATTCTCAAAGGTGACGGAGTGCGGGGGCTGCTGACCAACGTCATTACCGGCGCGCTGGGTATCGGCGGCTAGTGCACACGGTGCGCAACGCAGATGGCGGCTCGGTCACAGCCGAGTTCGCCATCGTTGTGCCCGCGGTCATCGCGGTTTTTGCTCTCGTCGCGGGTGGCATCGCTCTCGGGCGGGATGCGCTCGCCGTCACGGCGGCGGCACACCAGGCGGCCCGCGCTATTGCTCGCGGCGATGACCTTTCGCAGGTTCGCGTCGCCGTGCTCGACCGTCTGCCGGGGTCAACGGTGGACATTGATGATTCGGCCGGGGATGTGTGCGTCACGGTGCGGGCACAGAGCGCTTCGGTTGCGCGTGCGTGGTTGGCTGCACCCGCGGCCCGCGCGTGCGCCCCGCGCGACATCTAGTCCGTGCCGAGCCTCGGGAGCAGCATGTTTCGTTCGACCGATCGGGGATCTTCGGGCCTCATGCTCGTAGCGATTGTGAGTGTATGCATGATTGCGGGACTACTCGTTTTGTCGGCCGCGCGCACCGTTGTCACCGTCTCCCGAGCCCAGTCCGTGGTCGATCAAGCGGCCCGCGATGCCGCCGACACCCTCTCGGGCCGGCTGCCCGGCTACGCGTGCGAGCGCGCTCAAAGACACGCCGAGAATGCTCAACTTGAGCTGGTGTCGTGTGATGTCTCGGATCTCCATGCACGCGTCACCCTTCGGGTGACGACGGGCAACTGGACGGGCCTCGTCAGGGCCCACGCCGGGCCGCCTCCCAACTAAATGAACACTCATAACCAAAATCGCAGGGTATGGTGACTCTCTGTTAGCCATCACTTCTAGGAGGAGCCGCTTGTCGACCACCCGCAAGCTCGTCATCGTTGAGTCACCCGCCAAAGCCAAGACCATTGGTAAGTACCTGGGCGGCGACTACAGCGTGCTCGCATCCGTGGGTCACATTCGTGATCTCACCGTGCCCGCCGACCTCCCCGCGGACGTTAAGACGGGCTACATGAAGGCCTTCGGCGTTGACGTCGACAACAAGTTCACGCCCCACTACTCGGTGAGCGAGTACAGCAAGAAGACGGTGGCCGAACTCAAGCGGGCTCTCAAGGATGCCGATGAGCTTTACCTCGCCACTGATGAGGACCGCGAGGGCGAGGCCATCGCCTGGCACCTGCTCGAAGTGCTCAAGCCCAAGGTGCCCGTGCGCCGAATGGTGTTCCACGAAATCACCAAGGAAGCCATTGAGTCCGCTCGCGAGAACACCCGCGAGGTCGACATGGACCTAGTGGAGGCGCAGGAGACGCGCCGCATCCTCGACCGCCTCTATGGCTACGCCGTGTCACCCGTGCTGTGGCGCATGGTGGGCCGGGGCCTCTCTGCCGGTCGCGTGCAGTCGGTGGCCACACGTCTTGTTGTCGATCGCGAAAAAGAGCGCATGGCTTTTCGCACCGCCGGCTACTGGGATCTCCTTCTGACGGTGGGCACTTCAAGCGACATCGCCACGCAGTTTGAGTGCAAGCTCAAGCGCGTTGGCGGTAAGACGATTGCCGAGGGCTCAAGCTTCGATTCCGTGGGTGCTCTCAAGGCGGGCAAGAACGATCGCGTCCTCACCGAAGCCGAGGCACAGGCTCTCGTGGGGGCTATCGCGACTCCGGGCACGCCCGTCACGGTGACGAAACTCGAGACCAAGCCGTACACCAAGCGCCCAGCGGCTCCTTTCACCACGTCGACGCTGCAGCAGGAGGCCATTCGCAAACTGCGCTACTCGTCGAAGCAGACGATGTCGATTGCTCAGCGCCTCTACGAAAACGGCTACATCACCTATATGCGTACCGATTCGCCGGCGCTCTCCGCCCAGGCGATTGCGGCCGCTCGAGCTCAGGCCACCGCAATGTACGGCGCTGATCAGGTGGCCGATGCCCCGCGCCTCTATGCCGGCAAAAACAAGAACGCCCAGGAAGCCCACGAAGCCGTGCGCCCTGCGGGCGATACCTTCAAGACGCCCGCCGAGTTGTCATCCGTGCTGCGCGGCGAAGACCTCAAGTTGTACGAGCTCATCTGGAAGCGCACGGTGGCCTCGCAGATGGCCGACGCCAAAGGCCAGACGGCCACGGTGACGGTTGAGGCAACTCCCGCGGGGGCCGAGGTCGCCGAGTTCAGCGCGAGCGGAACCGTGATTACGTTCCGCGGATTCCTCAACGCCTACGAAGAGACCATCGAAGAAGACACCCCTGCAAACGACGCAGCCGAAGACGCCAAACTGCCAGCCATGACCGAAGGCCAGTCGCTCGTTCTGGCCGACGTTGAGGCCAAGGGTCACGAAACGCAGCCTCCCGCGCGGTACACCGAGGCCTCGCTGGTGAAGAAGATGGAAGAGATCGGCATTGGTCGGCCGTCCACATACGCGGCGACCATCGGCACCATTCAGGAGCGCGGCTACGTTCGCTCGCGCGGTCAGGCCATGGTGCCCACCTGGATTGCGTTCACCGTAAACAAACTCATGGAGGCCAGTTTCAACGACCTTGTGAGCTACGACTTCACGGCCGAGATGGAAGACGACCTCGATCACATCGCCGACGGCAAGGCGGATGGCGCGTCGTGGCTGCAAGGCTTCTTCTTTGGCAAGGATGCGCACCCGGGCCTTGAGCGCCAGACGCAAGACCTGGGCGATCTCGACAAGCGCACGCTGAACTCGGTGACCATTGGCGAGTATGTGTTGCGCATCTGGCCCACGAACCAGTACGTGGAGGTGGTGGACGAGGAGGCCGGCCCCGACGCACCGCCGCGCAAGGTGTATGTGCCCGACGACATGGCACCGGATGAACTCACCGAGGAGAAGATCCGCGAGCTCATTGATGCCCCTGTGGCCGGCGACCGTGTTCTGGGCGTAAACCCCGCCAACGGCAAAGAGGTTCTCGCCAAGGATGGCCGTTTCGGGCCCTACGTGACCGAGCGCACCCCGGAGGCAGACCTTCCGGTGGCCGAACCCGAGATCGTTGTCGACACCGAGACGGGCGAGGTGATCGAAACCAAGCCCAAGAAGAGGGCAAAGGTTGAAGCGCCCAAGGAGCGCACGGCGTCGCTGTTCAAGACCATGGATCCGAGTGCCATCGATCTTGAGATTGCCCTCAAGTTGCTCAATCTCCCTCGCGAGGTGGGAGTTGACCCCGAATCCGGAACCATGATTACCTCGCAGAACGGCAGATACGGCGCGTACCTCAAGAAGGGCACCGACACGCGTTCGTTGACTGCGGAGCAGGAGATCTTCGACATCACGCTGGAGGGCGCGCTCGAGCGCTTCGCCCAGCCCAAGTACGGAGCGCGAAGTGCGTCCGCAGCGCTCGCCGAGTTCGATGCCGACCCCGTGAGTGGCAAGCCGGTCAAGATTAAAGACGGGCGATTTGGGGCGTACGTCACCGACGGCGAGACGAACGCCACCATTCCGCGCACCGAACGCGTGGAAGACGTGAACTACGACCGCGCCATCGAACTTCTGGCCGAGAAGCGCGCCAAGGGCCCCGCCCCCAAGCGCGGCCGAGCCACGGCGAAGAAGGCTGCACCAAAGAAAGCCGCGGCGAAGAAGACCACGGCGAAAAAGCCCACGGCCAAGAAGACGGGAATTGCGAAGTCGAGTTCGGCAACGCTGCCGGCAACTGGCCCCACGTTCACGGATTCGGTGAGCGAGTAGCGCGTGTCGGGTTTGTTCATCACCTTCGAGGGCGGCGACGGCACGGGCAAGAGCACGCAGGTGCGACTGCTCACGGAGTGGCTGATCGAGCAGGGTCGTGCCGTGGTGACCACGCGTGAGCCGGGTGGCACCGAGGTGGGCACCGCACTGCGCGAGATTGTCTTGCATCACCGTGGTGAGGTCGACCCGCGAGCCGAGGCACTTCTCTACGCTGCAGATCGCGCCCAGCACATCGGCACGCTGGTGCGCCCCGCACTCGAGCGCGGCGATGTGGTTGTGCAGGATCGCTACATCGATTCTTCTGTTGCGTATCAGGGCGCCGGACGCGTGCTCGATGCGGCAGAGATCAAGCGCATTTCGCTGTGGGCCACGGGAGACCTCATTCCCGATCTCACGGTTCTGCTCGATCTTCCCGGAGATGTCGCCCGTAAACGTCTGGCCCAGGAACACAAGACGTTTGATCGGCTCGAGAACGAGCACGACGATTTTCACGAGCGCGTGCGTGCGGCATTCCTGGCGCTCGCGGCGGCCGAACCTCAGCGCTTTCTCGTTGTGGATGCCGCGCAAGAGATTGACCAGATTGCCCACGTTATCCGCGACCGTGTCGGCGCCCTCCTATAACCTCAATACCGTGAGCAGACAGGGCGTAACGAGACGGAGACCGAGCAGGTGAACGTCTGGCAGCAGCTCGTTGGTCAGCCCGACGCCATCGCCACGTTCGAGTCAGCGGCTCGCGCGGCACATGCCGTCACCGCCGGCGGGGAATCTGCTGACGCATCGGGCGTGATGACCCACGCGTGGCTGATCACGGGCCCACCCGGATCCGGTCGTTCAAACTTGGCCTACGCCTTCGCGGCAGCACTCCTGTGCGCGAAAGGTGGCTGTGGCGAGTGCGCCGACTGCCGCAACGTGGTGGCGCGCACGCATCCCGATCTTTCTTTTCTGGCCACCGAGCGCGTGATCATCTCGATCGATGAGGTGCGCGAGTTTGTTGTCGCCTCGCAGTACTCTCCGTCAACGGCCGATTATCGCGTCGTGGTCATCGAGGATGCCGACCGCATGGCCGAGCGAACCTCGAACGTGTTGCTCAAGGCGCTCGAGGAGCCGCCGGCGCGCACGGTCTGGATCCTGTGCGCACCGAGTGAGGCTGACCTCATTCCCACCATTCGCTCGCGCGTGCGATCGGTGCGGCTCGCGGTTCCGCCGGTCGAGCTCGTTGCCCAGCTGTTGCAAGATCGCGACGGTGTGGATGCGGTCACGGCTGAGCGATCGGCCCGGCTGGCACAAAACCACATCGGCATGGCGCGTCGGCTGGCAACAAACACCGAGGCCGCCGCTCGCCGCGAGGAGACGGTGCGCCTCGTTCTGGGTATGACCGGGCTGGGCGATGCGGTCACAGCAGCGGCGCGCCTGCACGCCATCGCCACCGACGACGCAAAGGCCGTCACGGACGAGCAGGACGCGGACGAGCTTGAACAGACCCGTCGCGCCATGGGCATCTCTGAGGGCGACGTGATTCCGCCCACCCTGCGGTCGCAATTTCGAACGCTTGAAGAGCAGCAAAAGCGCCGTGCCACCCGAAGCCTGCGCGACGGACTCGACCGCATCCTGGTCGACCTCATGTCGGTCTATCGGGACGTGTTGCGCCTGCAGTTGGGTGTCGACCAAGATCTGACTAACCTCGAGTTCGAGACCGAACTTCGACACCGAGCCGGCTCGACCACGGCCGCAGAGAATCTCGCGGCTCTCGATGCCGTGGCGCAGGCCCGCACGCGTATCTCCTCGAACGTGGCGCCCCTCCTCACGCTGGAGGCCATGCTCATCGCCTCGGTCTTACCCGAAGCCGCTTAGGGATAAACCCGGGTTCTTCCGTTTGCCGGTGATTTTTGGGCGGTACTGGCGCACTCTGAGAGAATTGGACCATGAATTATTCACGCCGTCTCCGCAGCATCCGCTCGCTTGTTGGCGGCGCAGTGATTGCCCTGCTCGTCGCCTTCTCCGTTGTCACCGGCGCACCCGCGGCAAACGCTCACGCCGAAGGTGTCACCACGTCCCCGGTCAACAACACACAGGTGGCCACGCCCGCTCTGATTTCGGTGACTTTCACCGAGGAACTCGTCCTCGAGTATTCGTCAATCGCCCTGTTTGACGGCGCCGGAAACCCCGTGCGCCAAGAGCCGGCGACTCTTGATGCTTCGGGAACGGTGTTGTCTTCGGCAATCCCCGAGAGTCTCGCCGCCGGCACTTACCGCGTTGCGTGGCACAATCTGTCCGTTGACGGGCACGAGACCGACGGCGAGTTCTCCTTTGAGGTGCTGGCGAACCCCGGTGGCGACGCCACCGCAGAACCGACCACCGACCCGGCCGGTGAGGTCCCGGTAGACCCGGAGGCAGAAGCGCTCATCGCGGTGACGCGAGCGGGCGATTTGTCCCAGGACCCCGGTGCGGTGACCGTTCAGATTATTGGCTGGTCGGCGCTGGGCGCCGGTGTGCTTGCGGGCATCGCCGGGCTTGTGTTCGTTTTCGTGCGACGCCGTCGCGTCGGCTAGAATTTCACTCGGCTCGCTCAGCGGGCACTGCCGCCTTAGCTCAGTTGGTAGAGCGATTCACTCGTAATGAATAGGTCACCAGTTCGATTCTGGTAGGCGGCCCCATTTACCCACAAAAGGATCTTTATGTCGCGCGATGCCGAAACCAGTGCCCCCATCCTGCCCGTTCTCGCGCAGCGCTGGAGTCCGCGGTCTTTTGACCCCACAAAATCTCTCACCCTTGCCGACCTGACGCCTGCTTTCGAGGCCGCTCGATGGGCGCCGTCGGCCAACAACGCTCAAGAGTGGCGTTTTCTGGTGGGCTTTCGTGGTGACTCCACCTTCGAGACCATGACGGCAAACCTGTCCGGTTGGAACGCGTCGTGGGCGCCCACTGCGGGTGCCATTGTTGTCGGCATGTATGAGGATGACCCAGAGAATAAGGCGCGCGACTACGCGCCTTACGACCTCGGCCAAGCTGTAGCTCACTTCTCGGTTCAGGCCCACGCAGACGGCTTGTTCGTTCATCAGGCCGCCGGCTTTGAGCGCGACGCCATGGCCCTCGCGTTCAACCTGCCTGAAACGTGGAAGCCGTTCGTCGTTTTTGCCGTGGGACACCTGGGGGCGCCCGAACTGCTCAACGAGACTCTCCAGGCGCGCGAGATTGCGCCACGCGTGCGTCGGCCCCTTGACGAGACCGTTTTCACCGGGCCTTTCCCCTCGGCCTAGCAGGTCATGCCTCTTGCTAGGCTTTCAGGCGTTGTCAAGAAGGAGAAAGCCGTGAACGCGAAAGCTGACGAGAAGCAAGCCGCAGAGAAACAAGCTGTCAAAAAGTCGCCCCTGAAAGAGCAGGCCAAAGACTGGACGCCGCCCCGCTGGCTGCGGATCCTGCTACCCGCCGTTTTGGTTATTGTGTGGCTCGCGCTCGCCGGTCTCGGTGGTCCCACGTTTGGCAAAATCTCTGAGGTTTCCACCAACGATCAGGCCGGATTCTTGCCGGCCAGCGCGCAAAGCACCGAGGTAAACGCCATCGCAGAGAACTTCCGCGATTCGGAGTACGTGCCGGCCATTGTCGTGATTGTGTCCGACAGCGGCAGCCTCGAGGCGAGCGATATGCAGGTCTTCGGCCAACTGGCAACCGACATGCAGGAATCCCCGGGCGTGGCGCCGGCAACCGAGCCTCTGCCCACAAGTGTTATCGGCCCCATCACCTCTGAAGATGGCGAGGCCGTTCAGTACATCGTGCCGTTCAGCGCTTCGGGAGAGGTGCTGCTCGAAGACATTGTTGAGCTACGAGCGCTTGTGCAGGAAAGCACGCCCGCGGGATACACGGCCTACGTTGCCGGTCCGGCCGGCCTCCTCGCCGACTTTGTCAACGGCTTCGGCGGCATCGACGGAATCTTGCTTCTCGTCGCGCTCGGTGCCGTATTTGTGATTCTTCTGATCGTCTACCGATCGATTCTGCTTCCTATTCTTGTGTTGCTCACCGCGGTGTTTGCTCTGTCGGCATCGATTCTGGGCATCTACTGGCTCGCATCAAACGACATCATCAAGGTTTCGGGGCAGAGTCAGGGAATTCTCTCTATTCTCGTGATCGGTGCGGCCACCGACTACGCCCTGCTCATGGTCTCCCGATTTAGAGAAGCTCTATTCGAGGTGCAATCCAAGTGGGCGGCTATCGGCCGTGCGTTCCGCGGATCGTTCGAGGCCATCGGCGCCTCGGCCGCAACGGTCATCGTTGCGCTCCTCTGCCTGCTCTTTAGCGACCTCAACTCCAACAAGGCGCTCGGCCCCATTGCGGCCTTCGGTATCGGATTCGCGTTCTTGGCGGCGGTCACGTTCCTGCCCGCTGTTCTGGTGATCTTTGGCCGCGTATCGTTCTGGCCCTTCATGCCCCGGGTGGGCAAGAAGAAGGTCGAAGCCGCAACGGCCGAGAAGATCGCCGGACTCGAGGGCGTGCGCGGCGGTTGGCGTCGTATCGGCACGCTAATTTCCAAGCGTCCGCGCACCACGTGGGTTGTCACGCTTGTCGTTTTGTTGGCGGCCTGTGCTGCCCTCCCCACCCTGAAGGCAAGCGGATTGCCACAAACCGACTTCCTGCTCGGCAGCAACATCGAATCGGTGGATGGCCAGAAGGTTCTCGGCGAGCACTTTGATGCCGGCTCGGGATCACCCGTTGTGATCATTGCCCAGGAAGCTGATTACACGAAGGTGATGGCGGCCACCGCTGAGACGCCGGGCATCTCCGAGGTGGCGGTGCAGCAGGACCCGGAGGCTGTGGCCGCTGCCATCGCCGAAGCCATGGCAGCTCAGGCAGCCGCCGGCGGAATGCCTGCGGGTGCCATGACGGGTGCGCCGTCTGGCCCAACCGTTGTTCCGGCAATTGACCCCATCCCCAAGGTGGTCGATGGTCAGGTTCTGATCAACGCCACACTGACCTTCCAGCCAGACTCGGCTGACGCCGAGAAGGTTGTCAAGGAGCTGCGCACTTCGCTGACCGAGGTTGATCCCTCGGTTCTGGTGGGTGGCGAAACAGCCATTGCGCTCGACACGAACGAGACCGCTCAGGCCGACCTGGTGAGGATTATCCCCATTGTGCTCGCCGTGATCTTCATCATTCTCATGCTGCTGTTGCGCTCGATTGTCGCGCCGCTGGTGCTGATCTTTACGGTTGTGGTGAGCTTTGGTGCCACGCTGGGTGTTTCGGCACTGGTGTTCAACAACCTTTTCAACTTCCCGGGTGCCGATGCGAGCGTGCCGTTGTTTGGCTTCGTGTTCCTCGTGGCGCTGGGTATTGACTACAACATCTTCTTGATGACCCGCGTGCGCGAAGAAAGCCTGAAGATCGGAACGAGGCCGGGAATTCTGCGTGGCCTCGCCCTGACGGGTGGCGTGATCACCTCGGCCGGTGTCGTTCTGGCGGCAACGTTTGCGGCACTCGGCGTGATCCCGATTCTGTTCCTCGTGCAGCTGGCCTTCATCGTGGCCTTCGGCGTGATCGTCGACACCGTCTTGGTGCGTTCACTTCTCGTACCTGCGCTGTCCTACGACATCGGTCGCAAGATCTGGTGGCCGAGCAAGTTGGGTAACGCCAAGCTGTAACTGGCGAGCTACGGCGCGAAGTGCTGCTCCGGCTCCACATCAATCACGAGCACGTGAGGCTCTTTGCGTGTTGCCAGGGTGGGCACGATCTCTTCGAGCGTGCGGCGCATGGTCGCGTAGTCAGAGAGGCGCGTGGCTGAAACCCCGAGCGACTGCGACAAGTCGACAAAGTCGATCTCGTCGAATGGCGGCCAGGCGGGTTCTGCCGAGCCCGATTTCTCGGCCAAGCGATCCATCACGGCATATCGACCGTTGTTGAGAATGATGAACAGGGCGCCCACCTGGTAGTGGCGAGCGCTCCACAGGCCCTGGATGGAGTACATCGACGAGCCATCGCCCAGGATGGCAACGGTGGGTCGGTCCGGCACTCCCATGCGCAGGCCAATAGCGGCGGGCAGCCCGAAACCGAGCCCTCCCATGGCGGCGCTCACGAATCCCAGCGGTTGGCGCGCCGGCAGTAGGTCGTGCATGTCGGGGCGACTCGAGGGTGTCTCTTCCACCACAACGGCGTTGGCTGGCAGAAGCTCGGCCAAGACGGCCATCACATGCGAGGCGCGGAGCGGTTCGTCGCCGGTCGGCGCCGGTGGCGCTGCGCGACGGGCAGGAACCTCCGTGCGCGCCTGCGCAACGGACTTCACTGTGTCGGCAACCTCAGCGATGGTGGCCGGAATATCGCCGATGACAGAAAGCGTCGCGGCCGAGCGCAGGGCTTCGTCGGAGTCGCTGGTGACCACAACGACAGAGGTGCCCTCCGTGAGCATCAGCCCCGGTTCGTAGTTGTACTGCCGAAAGACGGGGGCGCCCACGGCCAGCACGGTATCGAAGTTTGCCAGTTGTGTGCGCAACACCGAACGGGCCGCCGACAGGAATCCGGCAAACAGGGGGTGATCCTGTGGGAAACCCGCCTGCCCGGCAAACGACTCTTGGTAGACGGGCGTCTGTGTGCGCTCGGCCAGCCGGACGAGAGCGGCCCAGCCCGCAACCGTGCAGTTTCCCGCTCCGGAAATAATCACGGGATTCTTGGCAGCGTCGAGGTGCGCAACGATTGCGGCGATGGTGGTCGCACTCGGCTCGCCCGAAACCACCGAGACATCCGGGGCAGGGAAAACGCGATCCGCAGGGAGCTCCGCGAGCCAGTCGTCCATGGGCACGACCACGATGGCCGGCCCGCGTCGCGTGCTGGCCTCGTGATAGGCACGCGCCACAGCGGCCGGAACATCAAGGGGTGTCACGGGTTCGTTGAACCACACCGGGTACTCGCCACACAGGCCGCGAAGGCGCCCGGCCAGAAACGGCTCGGTGGCCAGGTGTCGACGATCCTGTTGGCCAACCACGATCACCAGCGGCGCGCGGTTGACGCGCGCGGTGGCGATGGCGCCCACGGCGTTGCCCAGGCCGGCGGTGGTGTGCACCACAACCATGGCCGCCTTGTGACGAGCCAGTGCGTAGCCTGTGGCCATGCCGACCACGGAACCCTCGTGCAGCGCGAGTGTGAAATTGATGTCCGCGGGGAGGTTTGCGAGCAGCGAAATCTCGGTCGACCCCGGATTGGCAAACACTGTCGTGAGGTCGTACTGGCGCAGAACGTCAAAGAACGCATCGCGCACGGTCTGCGGGGCGGAGGAAGTCATCATTGTCCTTTCTCGGGGGCCCCGCCGAGGGGGTCGCACCGTTTCGATGCTATCGCCGTCACCTGCCCCACAATACGGCTGAGCCCTGTTTGCCCAGCGATGTCACACGGCTGCGCAAGTGCCTGCGCACATCGTCAATTGACGACTCCTCAGCCCGGCGTAGACTATTTCCACATCGCGCCGATTTTCTGTGGGGTGACACAAAAGTTCCAGCGAGTCTCGAGGAGGAGACATGGCACTGCTCGATCCGAAGATTTGGACCGACAAGATTTACATCAGCGGCTGGGTTGCCGGCGGTGGCGGAACGCGCGACGTTGTGTCGCCCGCAACCGGCGAGAAGCTTGGCTCCATTGGCATGGCGAGTGTTGCTGATGCCAACAAGGCCGCCGCCGAGGCCGCCAAGGCTCAGGTCGGCTGGGCCGCCACACCCCCCGAGCAGCGGGCAGCAATCTTGCGCAAGGCCGGCGAGCTGTTTGGCACGCACGCTGCTGAAATCAGCGAGTGGCTGGTCAAAGAGGCCGGATCGATTCCGCCCAAGGCTGGTCTCGAGATTCACGTTGCCGAGGGCGAGTGCTTCGAAGCAAGCGCTCTTCCAAGCCACCCCATGGGTAGCGTGCTGCCGTCGAACGACCCGCACTGGAGCTTCATGCGTCGCCGTCCTTCAGGTGTCGTGACGGTCATCGCTCCGTTCAACTTCCCCCTGATCCTGTCGATTCGAACCATTGCCCCCGCCATCGCGCTGGGCAACGCGGTCGTCTTCAAGCCAGACCCTCGCACGGCTGTGGGTGCTGGTGCCGCCATCATTCGCATCTTCGAAGAAGCAGGCCTTCCGCCGGGAGTCTTCCAGTTGGTTAACGGTGGTGCCGACGTGGGTGAGGCCGTCGTCATTGCCCCCGAGGTGCGCGTGGTCTCGTTCACCGGTTCGACGTTGGCTGGCCGCAAGGTCGGTGAGCTCGGTGGCAAGCACCTCAAGCGCACGCACCTCGAGCTGGGCGGAAACAACGCCCTCATTGTGCTCCCCGGTGTTGACATTGCCAAAGCTGCCTCTGCCGGCGCGTTCGGTTCGTGGATGCACCAGGGCCAGATCTGCATGACGACGGGTCGCCACATCGTGCACGAGTCGGTCTACGACGACTACGTGGCTGCGCTCGTGGAGAAGGCCAACCACCTTCCCGTGGGCAACCCGGCTACCGACCAGGTAGCGCTCGGCCCCATCATTGACGCCAACCAGACGGCCAAGATTCAGGCCATCGTTGACGAGACGGTGAAGCAGGGTGGAAAGTTGGCGGCTGGCGGAACGCACGAGGGCAACTTCTTCAAGCCCACCGTGCTGGCCGACCTCAAGCCGAGCATGAGCGCTTGGAAGGACGAGATTTTTGGTCCCGTTGCTCCCATCATTAAGTTCTCCACTATGGAGGAAGCCGTCGCACTCGCCAACGACAGCGAGTACGGACTCTCCATTGGAATCCTGGGTGACGTGGGCGAGGCCATGAAAATTGCCGACCAGCTCAACACGGGAATCCTCCACATCAACGAGCAGACGGTTGCCGACGAGGCCAACATTCCGTTCGGTGGCGTGGGTGCCTCGGGCACGGGATCGCGTTTTGGTGGCGCCGAGGCCAACATCGAGGCCCTCACCGAACAGCAGTGGTTGACGGTTCGTCCGGATATCGCGCCCTACCCGTTCTAAACATGACAAGGGGCCGAGTCGTTCGCGACTCGGCCCCTTGTGCTTTCCCTACCGCCTGAACCGTGAGGCCGCACGCCATGCCTAACAACGAGCCACTCATCACCTCCACCTACGACTTTGACGCGTGGTGCGAGGTTCTGAGCGCGAACGATATTCCGATGCAGATTGAGTGTGCTAGCCGCGCCACATTCAGCGCAGAGATGCGAACGCGAAACCTCGACGGTATCAATTTTTTTGACATTCGCGCGGATGCTCATCATGCTGTTCGCACCCCTGCGCTCCTCTCCTCTGACGACACTCGGGTTTACGGCGTCACCCTTCAGATCGAGGGCACTAGCTCGATAACCCAGGACGGGCAGACGTCAATCCTGCAGCCCGGCGATTTTGCGCTCTACGACTCAACGCGCGAATTCGAGCGCGATTTTCCTGAGGCGTATCGATGCCTCATCGTGCGTTTTCCGCACGCCATGATGCAGTTGCCCTCGCACACCCTCAGTAGCGTCACGGCAACCAGGTTCGGCGCCAACGATGGTGTGGGCGTGGTCGTCTCGCCGTTCCTAGCCGAAATGGCCAACAATCTCTCGGAGCTGTCGGGTTGGGCGGGTGTGCGCGTAGCCCACGCGCTGATTGACCTCGTGTCGTCGGCACTTGCCGAGAAACTGACGGATGCGCAGATTGCATCGGCCAACCCCCGGGCACACGCTTTTGTGCGGGTGTGTGAGTACATCATGCAGAACCTGGGCGACCCCACGCTGAGCCCCGACGTGATTGCACACGCCAACTTTATTTCGACCCGCCAGGTGCACAAGATTTTTCACGCGGAG
>JAIOXH010000004.1 GCA_021741765.1 Aurantimicrobium sp.
TCACTGCGGGGCCAAAGAAGGGCGAGCGCCTTCCGTTGGCAACCGAGGCCGTCACGATTGGTCGCGCCTCCGACTCCACCCTCGTCATTCGCGACGACTACACGTCGACGCGGCACGCGGTACTTGAGTTACGGCGCGGCACGTGGCACATCACCGACCTCGACAGCACCAACGGAACTCTGGTCGACGGCACGCGGATATCGGATCCGGTTGCCGTTGTGCCGGGAACGCCCATCACCGTGGGTCAAACAGTCTTCGAGATTCGGGAGGACTCATGAGCCCCCTGGCTTCAGCACGTTCCGACGTTGGTCGAGTGCGCACATCCAACCAAGATTCCGGTTACGCCGGTCAGTTCTTCTTCGTCGTTGCAGATGGCATGGGGGGTCACGCCGGCGGTGATGTTGCCTCCGGCATCGCGGTGCGAGATCTGGCAATTCTTGACCGGCGCTTTTCATCGGTGGCCGAAGCACGCGCAGCCCTGGTCGCCCAGCTCAAAGCCATCAACGAGAAGCTCTCGCACGTGGTTGACAGTAATCCCGAGCTCGCTGGCCTCGGCACAACGGTGAGTGGCATGGTGCGCGTGGGCGACCGGTTCGTTGTGGCACACATCGGCGATTCGCGTATTTACCGGCTCTCCAACGGCGAACTCTCTCAGGTCACAGCGGATCACACGTTTGTACAACAGCTGATCGACGCGGGTCGCATCACCGAGGCAGAGGCAAAGGATCACCCGCGGCGCTCAGTCCTCATGCGTGTATTGGGCGATGTCGACGACGACCCCTCGATTGACACCACTGAGGTGCCGGCCATTCCGGGCGAACGCTGGTTGCTCTGCAGTGATGGCCTCACCGGGGTGCTCAACGACGCCGAGGTGCGCGACCTGCTGGCAGCAGACGCAGGGCCCGAGGCAATCTCGGCTCGACTGGTCGACCGCGGCCTGGCCGGTGGCGGTCCCGACAACATCACCGTAATTGTGGTCGACGTGGCAGGTGAAGACGGTGAAGCCCGCTCCGACTTTGTCGGCTCGGCCGCGACAAAACGCAAGTTTCCCGCCGTCCGTTCCGGCGAAACGGGGTCGAGCCCGCGGCCCAAGACGCGCACGGTCCCGGTGTCCACGAGCGAGTTTCCGCTACCCACCACGTCGCCCAAGTCGAGGGTTGGCACCGAGCCCGAGCGCTCCGGGTTATCGGTTCGGGCACGCCGGCGCCTGAGGGCCGGCATCATCTCTCTTCTCGTGCTCGTGCTCCTGGCGGCTGCCGTGTTCGGGGCCTACAGCTGGACCCAAACGCGTTTCTATCTCGGTGTCAGCGGAAGTCACGTGGCGGTTTTCCAGGGGATTCCCGCCACTCTTGGCGGCCTGGCCCTCTCTCGGGTCTACCTCGACAGTGATGTACGTGTTGCGTCCCTCCCTGCCTACGAGAAATCGCAGGTGATTCAGTCTGTTTCTTTCGACAACGTGTCTGATGCCGTGGACGCGCTCAATCGGATGTCCGGTGAGTAACCAGGCTCTCGACGCGACGAAGGCGGACACCGGGCCCATCCCGCGTATGATGCGGATTCGCGAACCTCAGCGCATGCGCAATGTGGAGCTCGGTCTCATCTTGGTGGCCTTCGGCATCAGTGCGCTCGCCCTGGTTCTCGTTCAACTTGCCACGATGGGTGCCGTTCACGCCGGGATTTTTGCCATGTGTGCCATCATCGCGGCGCTCACGCTCCTCGTGCACGTGTGTTTGCGATTCGTTGCCCCGCGAGCCGACGCGCTGATCGTGCCGATCGCTGTGATGCTCAACGGCTTAGGAATCGCGGAAATTTATCGCATCGACCTCGCGCTCGAAAACGTTGGCTGGGATTCGCTCGCCATCCGACAGATTGCCTGGACCGCGCTGGCCCTCGCGGCAACTGTCGGCGTGGTTCTCGTGGTGCGGTCACCGCGGTCGCTCCAGCGATACACCTACACGGCCGGACTCATCGCCGTCATTCTCTTGCTCCTCCCCATGGTGCCTGGGCTTGGTGTTGAGGTAAACGGCGCTCGTGTCTGGATTCAATTGGGCGCGCTCACTTTCCAGCCGGGTGAGATTGCCAAGATCGCGCTGGCTGTGTTCTTTGCCGGCTATCTCGTGCAACACCGCGACAGCCTCTCTATGGTCGGTAGGCGTTTCGCGGGGTTGCGTTTTCCGCGTGGGCGCGACCTCGGGCCCATTCTGGCAGTGTGGGTCTTATCGATGTTGGTGATTGTTTTCCAGCGCGACCTCGGCACCGGGCTTCTCTACTTCGGGCTGTTCTTGGTGATGCTGTACGTTGCCACCGGGCGACTGTCCTGGGTGCTCATGGGCCTCGGCCTGTTCGTGGCCGGCGCGCTGGCCGCAAACCAGTTTCTGAGTTACGTCCGTGACCGGTTCGCCAATTGGTACGACGCCTTCAACCCCGGTATCTTCAACGCCGACGGCGGAAGTTACCAACTGGTTCAGGGCTTGTTTGGAATGGGACACGGGGGGTTGTTCGGCACGGGGCTCGGCCAGGGCATGCCCTACATCACGCCGGTTTCTCAGAGCGACTACATCATTGCCAGCCTGGCCGAGGAGCTCGGGCTCGTCGGGCTGTTTGCCATTCTGTGTCTGATCGTGTTGCTCGTCTCTCGCGGCGCCCGCATTGGATTCGCCGCAACCGATGACTTTTCGAAGCTCCTCTCGATTGGACTCGCCTTTGTTATTGCGTGGCAAACATTCCTCGTTATCGGAGGCGTGACGCGCATCATCCCCCTCACCGGGCTGACGACACCGTTCATGGCCGCCGGAGGAAGCTCGCTCGTGGCCAACTGGATGATTGTGGCGATTCTGCTGCGGCTGTCCGACGCGCAGTCCCGTGTGCCCCGGTTGGTGGTTGAGTCGTGAACCGTGAATTGAAACGTGTCAGCGTTGTCATGCTGATTATGTTCTTAGGGCTGCTGGGCGCCGCCACGGTTATTCAGGTCGCTCAGGCTGACAGCCTCGCCTCTGACGGTCGCAATACCCGCACCCTCTATGACAGCTTCCGGGCGCAGCGTGGGCCGATCATGGCCGGCGATACCGTGCTGGCTCAGTCGATTCCGGTTGACGATGACTTTCGCTTCTTGCGTCAGTACGCCAACCCCCTTGTTTATGCGCCCATCACGGGATTTTTTACGCTCAACCAGGGACTTTCCGGTATTGAATCGAGCGAGAACTCATACCTGACCGGTAACAACTCCTCCCAGTTCCTCGAGCAGATGAACAGCATCCTCACGGGTCGACCGACCCAGGGTGCGTCTGTCAACCTCACGATCCGGCCGGACGTGCAACAGGTCGCGTGGGATGCGCTCGGTGACTACCAGGGAGCGGTTGTCGTCACCGAAGTCGGTACGGGCAAGATTCTCGCCATGGTTTCCAAGCCATCGTTCGACCCGAACCTTCTCGCGGGGCACAACTCCGAGGCCGTCATCGACTACTACGACGCGCTCGACAACGATCCCTCTGAGCCGCTAATCAATCGTCCCATCGGCGCGCTCAATCCGCCCGGGTCGACGTTCAAGCTGGTGACTGCCGCCGCGCTTCTCGAGTCGGGACGTTACACACCCGAGAGCACCGTGCCGAACTTGGCACGCCTCCTCCTTCCCGGAACCGACGTAGAGATTCGTAACTCGGACAGCAAAACCTGCGGACCCGGCGAGCAGGTGTCTCTCTTTACGGCGGTATCGCTCTCGTGCAATGTGCCGTTGGCCCAGTTCGGAATGGCCCTTGGCTACAAACCCATTGTCGACATGGCAAAGAAGTTCGGCTTCAACCAATCTTTCGACGTTCCCATGACTACTGCGCGCAGCTACATCCCCCAGGTGATGGATGAGCCCCAAACAGCCCTCGCTTCCTTCGGTCAGTTCGACGTGCGAGCAACGCCCCTGCAGGTGGCGCTAATCTCAGCGGCGATTGCGAACGGCGGCATCGAAATGTATCCGACCCTGATTGAGAGCATCACGGCAAGCGACCTGCGCCCCATCTCCGCCTTCACGCCGCGCGAGTATTCTCGGCCGATCAGTGCCGAAACCGCGGCACAGATCACCGCCATGATGCAGTCAAGTGTCAGCAACGGAGCGGCAACTAATGCCAGTATTGACAATGTCAGTGTTGCGGGTAAAACCGGTACCGCCGAAAACGGTCCGGGCGAACCATACACACTGTGGTTCACCGGTTTCGCCCCCACAACAGGTGAACCAAAATACGCAATAACCGTGGTCGTAGAAAACGGCGGCGGCTTGGGAACCAACGGATACGGAAACCTAATTGCGGCACCCATCGCGCGTGCCGTTCTAGAGGCGGTGCTACAAAAATGAGGCCTTCAGCTGGTATGAACTTCGGCGGTCGCTACGAGCTCGAGTCGCGCATCGCCGTTGGCGGAATGGGCGAAGTGTGGCAAGCCACCGACACCGTCATTGGGCGACACGTCGCCATCAAAATCTTGAAAGATGAGTTTCTTGGCGACCCGGGCTTTCTCGAACGTTTCCGTGCGGAGGCCCGTCACGCGGCCCTGGTGAACCACGAGGGAATTGCGAACGTTTACGACTACGGGGAGGAAGACGGAAGCGCCTACCTCGTCATGGAACTCGTCCCCGGCGAGCCGCTGTCGTCCATCATCGAGCGTGAAAAGACGCTGTCGATTGATCGTGTGCTCGACATCGTGGGACAAACGGCTGCTGCTCTTCAAGCCGCTCACGCCGCCGGGCTGGTACACCGCGACATTAAGCCCGGAAACATGCTCATTACGCCAGAGGGCCGGGTAAAAATCACCGACTTCGGCATCGCTCGCATTGCCGACCAGGTCCCCCTCACCGCCACGGGTCAGGTCATGGGAACGGTTCAGTACCTCTCCCCCGAGCAGGCAAGTGGTCATGCAGCTAGCCCCTCAACTGACGTCTATTCGCTGGGCATCGTCGCTTACGAGTGCCTGACCGGAAAGCGCCCCTTCTCTGGGGAGTCCCAGGTCGCGATTGCGATGTCACACATCAATGACGCACCGCCGCCGCTGCCCGATACCATCGCCGAACCCGTTCGCAACCTGGTGATGAGTTGCATCGCGAAACGACCGGAAGATCGGCCCGCATCGTCGGCCCATCTCGCTCGCGCCTGCCAAGCCCTTCGGCGCGGCGACGTTCAAGGCGCCGCTGCTGCGGTGCCCGAAATCTTGGGGGGTCTCGCCCCCGACGACGCAACCATGGTTATGCCGCGCACCGCAGAAACTGGCGCGACCACCGTATTGAGCATGCCGGATTCGACCGAAAAGACGCCCCATCCGAAGAAGCGCAATCCCTGGACCTGGCCGCTGATAGCGCTGGGTGGCGTTCTCGTGATCGTGCTTGTGGGATCACTCATTGCGCTGTTCACCGGCAGTGGCCCCCAGCCTGTGCCCACCACGAGCGGACCTCCAACGAGTTCGACTCCCACGGCATCGCCAACAAAGAAGCCCACCAAAACTCCCACACCCACTCCCACGGCGGCGGCCATTCCCACCGACCTTGTGGGCAAGAACATCGACGCCGTCGAGGCCCAGCTCAAAGCCGCCGGTTGGAAGTCCATCACCCGTGAGAGCATTGGCGCCGCCCATTATTCGGAAGACGTGTTCACCGTTTCCTACGTTTCGGCTACGGGAATCACGCCGTTCAGTGATCCCATCAACCTAAAATTCTATGAGAACACGCCCTCACTCAGCACTCCCGGCGTTGCCGTTTTGACCGGTGGCGGCCCTGTCGCCACGGGTAGTTCGTTCGTTGTGTCGTGGACCGACTACACGTGTCCCGTCTCATTCAACGTGGTCAGCTACACCGTGACGTTTAACGGAGCGGCCATTTCGCCCGCCAACCCGCCCGGAGTGACCACCGTGACGCTCACGGCCCCCGCCACTGCGGGCACATACAACATGACGTACGTCGTGAAATGTGACGGAGTGAACTCGCCGGCGGCATCGAGCCTCCCGATTATCGTGACCTAGATCGGATTTTTGTGAACGAGACGCCGCTCATCGCTGGGCGCTACCGCATTACCGGTCTGCTCGGTCAGGGCATGTTTACCGATGTGTACAAGGCGGACGACACGGTTTTGGATCGAAAGGTGGCAATCAAGGTTCTCAAGCTTGATCTGTCACGCGATCCTCGCATTGTTGAACGTTTCACTCAGGATGCACGTTTTTCAACCGAACTCATTCACGAGAACATTGCGCACGTGCTCGACGTTGGCTCGGCGTCATTCGATCCCTCGCCTTCCGTCGAACGGCCGTTCGTCATCGTGGAGCGCGTCTCAGGTCTTACCCTCACCGATCTCCTCGCTCGTGGTCCGCTCAAACCCGCCGAGGCGTGTCGCATTGCCGACAATGTTCTTGCTGCTCTTGATGTTGCTCACCGCAGGGGAATCACGCACCAGGGCATCACTCCCAATAACGTGCTCATTTCAGCAAGCGGTTTGGCAAAGTTGAGCGATGTCGGGCTTTCGGCAGGAGTGCGGGACGCAGCGGGGCTTAGCGTGCCGCAAGACGCGGTCGAGTGGCGAGCACCAGAGTTAGCAACGGTAGCCTCGGCCGATGTGCGCGCGGACCTGTATTCGGTCGGCGTTCTCTTGTTCGCGATGTTGACAGGCGAGGTTCCTTTTCCGGGCGGCTATGCAGGTTCTCGTGCTCCCATGGCATCGAGCCTGAACAATCGGGTTCCGGTTGCCCTCAACCTCGTTGTCGCTCGTGCGCTCGAGCCACAACCGCAGTCACGTTATGCCACCTCGGCCGATTTTCGTGCTGACCTACAAGTTGTGGTCGCCGGTCTTCAGGGCTTGGCGGTCACCGAGGCTGGCGTGCCCGTGGCAACCGGCTCACCGGCTGATGTTCCGGCACCCGCTCCGGTAATGACAGGAGCGCTCAGAACGGGGTCTGTTTCATCCACTGCGCAGATTCTTTCGGATCGAGTCGGTACTGACCTTCCCCCTACCGAGCGCATGAGCGCTGTTGCCCAGACGGAGACCGACCAACTTGTTATGCTCTTTGGTCGCAACGCTGTTTCCACAGCAAGGGAATTCGAAGCAAGCGTGCCGCAGAAGGGCAGGCAGCGTGGTCGTGTCGTTCTTGGGCTGGTCGTCAGCCTGGTCTTTGTCGTAGCCATTTCCATGGTCACTCTCTGGGTGTTGAACATTAAGCCGGTTGATTTCTTCCCCTCGTCGGCGCGCACGATTCCCAATGTTGTGGGTTTTGACTACACCAAGGCTGCTTCCGCCATCACGAAAGTTGGCTTGACTCCCGTGCGCGTTGACGAGCCAAACGCCAAGGTTCCCCTGGGAGCTGTTATTCGAACTGACCCGAACGCCAAGAAAGAGGTCGATATCGGAACGCGCGTGACCGTTTATGTCTCCTCTGGCTTGTCCGAGGTTCTCATTCCCAACGTCTCCGGAATGACGGTCGAGCAGGCAACAACTGAGCTCAAAAAGCTCGGGCTTATCGTGGGGGCCAACGCCAAGGGAAACTCGGCAACAATTGCGCAGGGCGTGGTGGTCGCCACGACGCCTGTGGCAGGAGCCATGGCAAAGACCGGGGCTTCCGTGAGCCTCGTTATTTCATCTGGTCAGGTGACTATTCCCGATCTGACCGGGATGACCGTAGACGCGGCGGCTAACCTTTTGGGTGGGTCTGACATCATGATTACACCGTCGCTCCAAGCAGATACCAGTTGCCGCGTCGGCGCCGGTGGAGTCATCGTGACCTCGCAATCGGTTGCCCCGGGAGATACACCGGCGGGGACCGCAATTACGCTGACGTATTGTGCTGGATAAGTGGGTTCTTGGTCCGGGATAGTTCTGCGGCTCCCGTGAGGCCGAGGCTTTCGAGCCAATTACCCAGCATGAGATACCCGCCCTCGGTCAACACCGATTCTGGGTGAAATTGAACTCCGTGGATTGGGGCGGTCGCGTGGCGTAATCCCATGATCACGCCGCCAGCGGTGCGGCTCGTCACCACAAGTTCCGGTGGCACTGTGCCGTCGACCACGGCAAGCGAGTGGTACCTGGTGGCGTTAAACGGTTGTCCAACGCCGCGATAAAAATCGCTGTCATCGTGCCGGATTTCTGATGTCTTACCGTGCATGAGCTCTTCGGCGTTCGTGACCGTCGCACCAAACGCCTCCGCGATTGCCTGATGGCCGAGGCAGACACCCAGCAAGGGTTTGTTTGCGCGTTCCGCAGCCCGCACGATCGCTACTGATACTCCCGCGTCCGACGGCTTTCCCGGACCCGGAGAGACCAGCACGCCGTCGTAGGCGGCAATCACGTTGTCGACATCTGCGGCCAGGATGGCGTCATTCCGGATCACGTGCGTCTCGGCACCCAGTTCATTCAGATAACCGTTCAGCGTATAGACAAAGCTGTCGTAGTTGTCGACGACGAGGATGCGCGTCACGATGCCACGACCACAGATTGAGTGAGAACGCGATCGACCCAGGGAAAGAGGAAGAAGACCAGCGCTGCGAGAACTGCCAGGGCGCCGGAAACGACGATAAGAATCCGCGCCCAGAGAGGGCCGGGCAGAACTTTCCACAGGGCTACGTACATCGTCTCATTATGCCTTTACCATTGATTCGATTTCTTTGGGCGGGCCGGCGTCTTTAGGTCGCCAGCCCACCATAACGGCATAGGTGATGAGTCGCTCGGCGTTGCCCAATTCGGGGTTGCAGGTGGTGATGGTCATCACACTTTGTCCAACAACGGCGGTATTTGCACCGCCGGGAACGGCGTTGACCACTTCGACCTGACTCGGCATAACATATTCGGTGTTACGAACGCGGTACTCGTAGTAGCCGCTTGCCGTTTGTAGGACGATCAGGTCTCCAGTGCGCAACATGGGGGCTGACTGGAACGGGTCGCCGTAACCTGAACGGTGAACCGCCAAGGCAAAGTTTCCCGCTTCCCCCGGGAGTTGCGAGTCCGGATAGCGACCAAAGTATCCGCGGTTTAGCGTACCTTCGGCTTCGACACCTTCCGCGGCGACCTTGATGTAGTCGTCGCCAAATCGCGGTATGTAGACATTGCCAAAGACCTTGGTATTGGCCACTTTGCTCATGACCGGCGCCGGTCCGAAGTCGATAACTGCTGCTTCGGATGACGTCGAAGTGGGCGTCGTCGACGATGTCCACTTGGTCGCGTTTTCCTCGGCAACAGCTGCCGACTCATTGGTGATGATGACGTCATTGATCCACAGCTGCCATCCGAGAAACAGCATGACCATGACGCCGAGCGTGATGAGGGTTTCACCAACAACCCCCAAGCCGCGAGAGAACCCTCGCGATAGCAAGAAGGTGCGAAGAGTAGCCCCTGCTCGTCTTTCTTTCTTGCTTTTCGTTGCCTTGTCACCCGCCGGAGTTTCGTCAGCCGAGACTGTCTCCGCGATTACGTCAAAGACGGGATGGAATGCAATCGACTCCACCGCTGCCTCAATGGCCGCGTCGCCAGCGGGCGCCTTCGATCGGGCCTCGTCGGGCGTTGGTTCATCGTCGGGGTGGTGCTCGGTCACGGTGGTAAGTCTACCGCCGGCCTGTAACTGACTCTGTGCCTGGTCTGTGAACCACCGGCTATACTCGTGGAGTTATGGCAAAGTCACGCGCACCCCAGCCCCGTAAGTCTCGCGACACCGAGGGAAGCCCAAATCCCGTTTGGTACAAGCCAGTGATGTTTGGCTTCATGCTCCTCGGTCTCGTTTGGATCATCGTCTTCTACATCTCCCAGGCAACGCTCCCGGTAGCTGCACTGGGGCAGTGGAACATTTTGGTCGGCTTTGGAATCGCCTTTATCGGCTTCCTGATGACAACGCGGTGGCGCTAGCACTGATTACACGCGTGTGATTCTCCGCATGTGGATAACCTGTGGATAAGTAGTTTCTCGCGCCCTTAGGCAACAAAGATGGGCGCATGCGCGAGTGCTAGCGCGAGTTCTACTAACACGAGTCCGCCGATGAGGTAACGCTGTAGCCTCAGTTTCTCGCGACTCCGCGTTCGCGTGTAGATGAGCCCACCGATCACACCACCAATGAGGCCTCCCACGTGAGCCTGCCACGACAGGTTAGACCCGGGAAGGAATCCCAGCACGACGTTGATAGCCACCAGGACAAGCAGCCCGGTCGAGTTGCTGCCGAGGTGGCGAAGTATCACGAGGTAGGCGCCCATCAGGCCAAAGATTGCACCAGACGCGCCGACGACGGAAGTGAACTCGAGGCCGAGGGCGAGGTCGAAGTACATCACACCGAGCGAACCGGCAAGGCCCGCGATGAGGTAGAGGGTGATGAATCGGGCGCGTCCGAGAATTGATTCGAGCACCTGGCCGAACATCCACAGAGTGAACATGTTGAACAGGATGTGCAAGAACGACGTCGGCGAGTGCGCGAACATCGCCGTGATCATGCGCCAGGGCTCGTATGGGACGCCCGCCGCTGCATACTCGCCAAGTGAATAATAGGGCGAGTACAGCAAAGCGGACGTCACGTTGAGGCCGGGAATGAGTTGGAGCACGTAAATCAGAACATTAATTCCGATGAGCGTGTAGGTCACGACCGGCCGCGATGTGCCCGGGCCGCGGAAGAATCTGCTTACCCCGCCCGAGCGTCGCGCCGTCGCGCCTCTACCGGCGCACGTCGGACAGAGCACACCAACCGGTGCCGGGTTCTGACACTGAGGGCAAACGGCTGCACCGCACCTCTGGCAGGTTATAAACGTCGATGTCTGCGGGTGCCGCGGACACGCCTTCGGCTGTGGATCGGCACTGCTCACGTTCTAGGCGACAGGCGTGATGGTGATCGACTCAATCACCACGGCGTCAAGGGGACGATCGCGGCCATCGGTGGCAGTGGCACCGATCTCGTCGACAATCGCGCGCGATGCGTCGTCGGCGACTTCACCGAAAATGGTGTGCTTGCCGTTGAGCCACGGAGTGGCGGCAATCGTGATGAAGAACTGCGAACCGTTTGTTCCGGGGCCGGCATTCGCCATGGCCAGCAAGTAGGGCCGGTCGAAGACCAGCTCGCCGTGAATTTCGTCGTCGAACCGATACCCCGGTCCACCCGTTCCGGTTCCGAGGGGGTCACCTCCCTGAATCATGAAGTCGGGGATGACGCGGTGAAAAACCACTCCGTTGTAGAGCGGAGAGGTCGACGTAGCGCCCGTTTCGGGGTGTGACCACTCCTTCGTGCCGGTCGACAGTCCGACGAAATTGTCGACCGTGTGTGGCGCGTGGTGTCCAAACAGATTTACGCTGATGTTCCCTCTGTTTGTTGCAATTTCGGCTACGGCTGTGTGCAGAGTCATGTCACTCATTTTGTCACACCCGGAGATGTTCGTTTGCGCAGGCTCAAGGGGTGGCAAGATGGTGTGAGAGACGTTTTTCGTTCCCGTACAAGGAGATGCGCATGGCCAGTAGGAAGCCCACCGCCAAAGAGCTGCGGCGCGACGCCGATCGGTTGCTGCGTCAGCAACGCGAGGTTCTAGCCGAGGCCGGAACCGTGCTGCGGGCGGCTGGCCGTGAGGCAGGGCGCTATGCCCAGGACGATCTCTATCCCCGCTTTTCTGAGGGCACCCGGCGCACGGCACGAACGGCGCGCGACCGACTCGTGGGTGATGTCATTCCCTCCATCGCCTCTGTCTTAGGCTCGACAATGTCTGTCGTCGACGCGGCTCGTGGCAAGCAGTCTCTGCTCGGGCGAGCCTTGGCTTCGGCGCCATCCCGCGTCCTCCCCGTCGCCGCCAAAGCGGGCGCCGGTAAGTACATCGCCATCGGTCTCGGCGTGGCGGTAGCTCTTGGTGTGGGATACGTGATCTACCAGACTTTCCGCGCAGACGATGAGCTGTGGGTAGAGGAAGACCTCGACTAGAACTTTCCTGGCCACCTCGTTCCAGCGCACCCCACTTCGATGTTTCACGTGAAATCGCACTTACCGGAACATATCTTTTTGCCAAGGCCACTCTCACTCCTTACGGAGTTCGATGCGCGCCCTAGGCGCACAAACGAAAAGACCCGCCGTGGAGGGCGGGTCTTTTCGTTTGTGGAGCCTAGGAGAATCGAACTCCTGACCTCCTGCTTGCAAAGCAGGCGCTCTACCAATTGAGCTAAGGCCCCCTACAGGAGAACACTTTCGTGTTCGTGGGGCTACCAGGACTTGAACCTGGGACCTCTTCATTATCAGTGAAGCGCTCTAACCACCTGAGCTATAGCCCCGAAGCAACAGATACGAGACTACCTGAGAAGTTGGGGATTTCTTAAATCGGGTTAGTCGCTCTCAAAGCCCACTTTGACGCCGCCGACAATACGAGCGATGGTGTTATAGATCACGGCAACAACCGCGCCCAAAATCGTAATAACTACCATGTTCAGAACGCCGGCAACGGCCGCGAAGGCAACGGATTGCCCCATCGAAAGGATGCTGCGCACGTCGAATCCGTTTCCGCCCACCACCTGGCCCACAACACTGTTCGCGCGATCAAAAATGCCGGTCTGAACGAAAACGAGGTACAACAAGAACGTGGCAATGACAACAACAATTGCCTGCGCGAGTCCGATGAGGAACGAGATCTTGAGTGCCGACCAAAAATCAATGAATACGAGCGTGAGCCGAACCTGTTTCACGTTGGGGTTACCGTTGTTGGCGCCAAATTTTTGACGGCCCTTGCCCCGGGGCTTCTCTGCTGGCCGTTTGCCGGCGGGGCCGCGGTTTTGGCCCGCCTGGTCGGAGCCGGCATTGCCGGTTCGACCGGCGGTTGGGGGTGCGTAACTGCTGGGCAGGTTAGTCATCTACATCCTCGGTCGGGTCAGCTTCGGTTGTCTCGTCCACGCTACTCGGTTCGGACTCAGCCGGCGTACCCACGTCCTCGGTGGGTTCCGCATCTTCGTCGGCGTCGTCTGCTACGAGGTTGCGTTCTGAATTCTTTGCGATCGCGAGAATGCGGTCGGCGTCGTCGAAGCGCGTGAACACTACTCCCAT
Organism: Aurantimicrobium sp.; assembly: GCA_021741765.1. GTDB lineage: Bacteria > Actinomycetota > Actinomycetes > Actinomycetales > Microbacteriaceae > UBA963. The sequence goes on from JAIOXH010000004.1 coordinate 12,997, forward strand.
GGTGTCGCGGCCTCGAGCCGGAACCTCGGTGGAGGGCGACCGAACGACCTTGCCGCTCTCGAGCACGACCAAAACTTCGTCTTCCTCTTCGACAATGATGGCACCGGCCAAATCACCGCGCTCCTCGCTGAGCTTGGCAACTTTGATACCAAGGCCGCCGCGGTTTTGAGTTCGGTACTGACTCGTCGCGGTCTTCTTGGCATAACCCTTTTCGGTCGCGACAAAGACAAAGCTGTCGTCGGTAACGACGGCGGCGTCAAGAAGCCAGTCGTCGGTGCGGAACTTCATTCCTGTGACGCCCGCGGTCGAGCGGCCCATGGGTCGCAAAGCGTCGTCTGTTGCCGAAAAGCGAAGGCTCATTCCCTTGCGCGACACCAGAAGAACGTCGGTGTCTTCGTCAATCAACAGGGCAGAAACCAGTTCGTCACCGTCGCGCAGGTTGATAGCGATGATTCCGCCCGTGCGACTCGTGTCGTAAGCCTCGAGCGCGGTCTTTTTGATCATTCCGCCCTTTGTCGCGAGAGCCAGGAACTTGGCCGCTTGGTAGTCGCGGATGTCGAGAATCTGGCGAATCTCCTCGTCGGGGTTGAGGGCGAGCAGGTTTGCCACGTGCTGGCCCTTGGCGTCACGGCCCGTTTCCATCACCTCGTGCGCCTTGACGCGGAGTACCCGACCGGTGTTCGTGAAGAAGAGAAGCCAGTGATGTGTTGTTGTCACAAAGAAGTGTTGGACAACATCGTCGGCACGGAGTTGGGCCCCCTTGACGCCCTTTCCGCCGCGGTGCTGTGAACGGTAGTTGTCGCTGCGTGTTCGCTTGATGTAGCCGCCCCGGGTGACAGTGATAACCATTTCTTCTTCGGCGATTAGGTCCTCGAGATTCATGTCGCCGCCATAGCCGGCCATAATTTGCGTTCGGCGTTCATCCCCGTATTTGTCGACAATCTCCGTGAGTTCATCGGTGACAATTGTTCGCTGGCGATCGGGCGATGCAAGGATGCTCTTAAAGTCAGTAATCTGCGCTTCGAGTTCGGCGGCCTCGTCGATGATCTTCTGACGTTCGAGTGCCGCAAGGCGACGCAACTGCATTTCGAGAATGGCCCGTGCCTGTAGGTCGTCGATAGAAAGCAGCTTCATGAGTCCCTCGCGGGCATCGTCTACCGTGGCGCTCTTTCGAATGAGCGCAATGACCTCGTCGAGGGCATCGAGTGCCGCCAGGTACCCGCGCAAGATGTGCATGCGCTCTTCGGCCTTTTTGAGACGGAACGTGGTGCGCCGAACGATCACATCAATCTGGTGCGCTATCCATGCTGTAATAAAGCCGTCGAGCGCAAGGGTGCGCGGAATGCCGTCAACGATGGCGAGCATGTTCGCGCCGAAGTTTTCTTGAAGTGCCGTGTGCTTGTAGAGGTTGTTGAGCACAACCTGTGCCACGGCGTCACGCTTGAGCACGATAACGAGTCGTTGCCCGGTTCGCCCGCTCGTTTCATCGCGGATATCGGCAATGCCGGAAAGGCGCCCCTCCTTAACGAGCTCAGCGATGCGCAGAGCGAGGTTGTCGGGATTTACCTGATACGGAAGTTCGGTAACGACCAAGCACGTGCGGCCGTGAATCTCTTCGACGGTGACGACGGACCGCATGGTGATCGAGCCACGTCCCGTCCGATACATGTCGACGATGCCCTTGGTGCCCAACACCTGAGCTCCCGTGGGGAAATCGGGTCCTTTCACCCGGGTCATCAGTTCGGTGAGAAGTTCTTCTCCCACGACCTCGGGGTGAGCAAGGGCGAAAAGCGCCGCGTCGGCAACCTCGCGAAGGTTGTGTGGCGGAATATTGGTGGCCATACCAACGGCGATGCCCACCGAGCCGTTGACCAACAGGTTGGGGAAACGCGCTGGCAGGATGGTGGGTTCTTGGGTGCGCCCGTCGTAATTGTCTTGGAAGTCGACGGTATCTTCTTCGATGTCCCGCACCATCTCGAGGGCGAGCGGCGCCATTTTAGTTTCCGTATATCGCGGGGCCGCTGCCCCGTCATTTCCCGGTGAACCAAAGTTGCCTTGGCCAAGGGCCAGCGGGTAGCGCAAGCTCCACGGTTGAACGAGTCGAACGAGGGCGTCATAAATCGCGGAGTCACCGTGCGGGTGAAATTGTCCCATCACGTCGCCCACCACGCGGGCACACTTGGAGAATGCCTTGTCGGGTCGGTAACCGCCGTCGAACATGGCATAGATGACACGGCGATGCACCGGCTTGAGTCCGTCGCGCACCTCGGGAAGTGCACGCCCCACAATCACGCTCATCGCGTAGTCGAGGTACGAGCGCTGCATCTCGAGCTGCAGGTCGACCTGCTTGACGCGGTCGGTCTGTGGTTCGGTCACGTTCGTGGTGTCGTCGTTAGATGTCAAGGAAACGCACGTCCTTAGCGTTCTGCTGGATAAAGGTTCGGCGGGCCTCAACGTCGTCGCCCATCAGGGTGTGGAAGATGAGATCGGCTGCGGCGGCGTCCGCCAGGGTTACTTGAAGCAGGGTGCGGGTATCGGGATTCATCGTGGTCTCCCACAGTTCGCGATAATCCATTTCGCCGAGGCCCTTGTAGCGCTGAATGCCGTTGTCTTTGGGCATGCGCTTGCCGGCCTTGGCGCCATCTGTGAGCAGAGCGTCGCGCTCCGCGTCGGTGTACACGTACTGGTGCTCGGAGTTTGACCACTTGATGCGATACAGCGGCGGCTGAGCCAGATAAATGAACCCGCGCTCAATGAGGCCGGGCAGGTGTCGATAGATCAGTGTCAACAGGAGTGTGGTGATGTGCTGGCCGTCAACATCGGCATCGGCCATCAACACGATCTTGTGGTACCGCGCTTTGTCGGCGTCAAAGTCTGCGCCGACACCCGTGCCGAATGCCGTCAGCATGGCCTGCACTTCGGCGTTGCCAAACATGCGGTCCGATGTGGCCTTCTCTACGTTCAAGATCTTGCCGCGCAGGGGCAGAATCGCCTGGGTCTCGGGGTTTCGTCCCTGAACAGCCGAGCCGCCGGCGGAATCACCCTCCACCAGGAACACCTCGGACAGGGATGGGTCTTTGCTCTGGCAGTCTTTTAGTTTTCCGGGCATGCCGCCACCCTCGAGGAGGCCCTTGCGCCGCGCTGTTTCACGGGCTTTTCGCGCCGCCAGACGCGCGCTGGCTGCTTGAAGCGCCTTTCGAATGATCTCTTTGGCCACCAGGGGGTTTCGTTCGAACCAGTCGTTCAGGTTGTCGTTCGTCACCTTTTGGACGAAACTCTTGGCCTCCGTGTTGCCCAGCTTCGTCTTCGTCTGGCCTTCGAACTGCGGCTCACCCAGTTTGATCGAGATCACGGCAGTAAGCCCCTCGCGCACATCATCGCCCGAGAGGTTCTCGTCCTTTTCTTTCAGGATTCCCTTATCGCGGGCATACTTGTTGATGAGCGAGGTGAGCGCTGCGCGGAAGCCCTCTTCGTGCGTACCGCCCTCGTGCGTATTGATGGTGTTTGCGTAGGTGTGAACGCTCTCAATGTACGCCGTGGTCCACTGCATGGCTATCTCGACGGAGAGGCTCTTCTCGGTGTCTTCCGACTCGAAGCAGATGATTTCTTCGTTGACAATTTCTGCCTTTTTTGCCTTGTTGAGATATTCCACGTAGTCCATCAGGCCGCGATCAAACTTGTAGGTCACGGGGGTGTCACCACCCTGGTTCTGATCTCCCGTGCGCTGATCGCTCACCGTGAGGCTCAGTCCCTTGTTGAGAAAGGCCATCTGCTGAAAACGCTGACGAAGTGTCTCGAAGTCGAATTCGACGGTTTCAAAAATTTCGGCGTTGGGCCAGAACGTGACGGACGTGCCCGTGTCTGTGGTGGGCCCGCCTTTTTTGAGCGGGGCCAGGGGGACACCGTTCGAATACGACTGCGTATAAATCGCGCCCTGTTGGCGCACCTCAACATCGAGCTTGGTAGAGAGTGCGTTAACCACCGAAATACCCACACCGTGCAAGCCACCCGAGACCGAGTATCCGCTGCCGCCGAACTTACCCCCGGCATGCAAAACGGTGAGGACGACCTCCACGGCAGACTTCTTTTCAACCGGGTGCTCGTCGACCGGAATTCCGCGACCGTTGTCAACCACGCGAATGGATCCGTCGGCCTGCATGTAGATCTGAATGTCGTCGCAGTGGCCCGCCAAAGCTTCGTCAACAGAGTTGTCCACGACCTCGTAAACAAGGTGGTGCAGTCCCCGGGGACCGGTAGACCCAATGTACATGCCGGGGCGTTTGCGAACGGCTTCGAGGCCCTCAAGAACCTGAATGTCGCTGGCTCCGTATTCGCCCTCTGATGAGGCTTTTTTTGACTCCGTTGCCATCTGCGCCACGCACTCCCAAACCGGTTTAAATCCTAGGTGAATTGTACCCAATTGGGCTGTGAATACCGGGACGCGGGTATGCCCGCGCGTTCCCCTGAGGGGCCCGAGGGGGCCTCTCGAGGGGCGCTAGCCGAACGTGTCACGAGGCCCGCGGCCGGGTACCGAACGAAGGCCTCGTTTCCACGACGGCTGATCGGGGCCGCGGAAGCTCAGCGCCGTAACGCGAGCGTCTGGAAAGGCAGCCACGAGACGCGTGAGAATCTCGGGCGAAAGCATCCGGAGCTGTGTGGCCCACGCGGTTGATTCGCACAGCACCAGCAGTGTGCCGTCGGTGAGGCCCTGGGGCGACGTGCGCGCGGCTACGTCGGGGCCAACAACCTCGGGCCAGCCGCTCATGAGGTCTGACTCGGTCAGAAACGGCGTCCATCCGAGGTCGCTCGTGAGGTCGGTCACGATAGCGCCCAATCCACGGGGGTCGCGTCCGCCGCCAAATGGCTCGCTGGCCGATTCGTTCGCGCGCTTGGTGCGCCGCTTGCGCGCGTCCGCCGAGAGCGTCATGCGCGACCGCAGGCGATCAAAAAGCTCGCCCGCCGCCGTCCGTTCCTCGCGCGTCACAGGTTGGTGCTCTCGTTTGGCGGCATGATCGCGCCGTCGCTAATGATTATCAAATGTGCCGACATCGGCGCGGGGACGTCGTCGTGAACGGCCGCGGTAATGAGAACCTGTTCAACGTCGTCGAGACTCTGCGAGAGAAGTTCTCGGCGGCCGGCGTCAAGTTCAGCAAAGACATCATCCAAAATAACGATGGGGTCTCCCGTGGGCCCCTCCCGGCGCTTGACGTCTAGTTCGGCCAGCCGCAGGGCAAGCACGAGCGACCACGTTTCGCCGTGGCTGGCAAATCCTTTGGCCGGGAGGTCATTGAGTGAGAGCGCAACGTCGTCGCGGTGTGGTCCCAACCCCGTTTGCCCGCGCTCAATATCGAGAAGCCGCGTAGCGCTCAGCTGCTCGGCAAAAGCAGTCGGATAGTCCGCGAAGTTTTCCGGAGCAATGTCTACAGAGGGCGTGAGCGAGAGCTGAGGCTGATGATCCGCGCCGGCGATGCTCCGGTATCTTTCGGAAACGTGCGGTTTGAGAAGGGCGAGTGTTGCGAGGCGGGCGGCAAAAATATCTGAGCCAAGGGCGACGAGCTTGTCGTCCCAGACGTCGAGGGTTGAGGTGTCGCGGGCCGCGCGCCCGTGGGAGCGGAGCGACTTTAAGAGGGAATTACGCTGCTTTAGCGTGCGCTCATAGTCGGCAAGACTGCCTCGGATACGGGGAAACAACCAGCCGGAGATGTCATCAACGTGTGTGCGCCTCAGGGCCGGATCACCTCGAACGACAGAAATATCTTCCGGGGCAAACATCACCACGCTCAACGCCCTGGCGAGGTCAGCAGCTTTACCCGGGTTGCCGCTCATCTGGATACGATCCGGGGTCGACCGGTTAAGTTCCCATTCACACAGCAGTGCGCGGTCATGTTCCACAATCGTGGCGCGCACAACTCCCGTGTCGGCATCTTTGCGGATCAGCGAGGCGGTTGAATTAATCCGATGTGATCGCCCGGCCGCGAGCAAATACAGCGCTTCGACAAGATTGGTCTTGCCCTGTCCGTTTCTGCCGACGAAGACGGTGACGCCACGTTCGAGTGTCACGTCTACCTCACGGTAGTTGCGATAATCCCGAAGGCCTAATCGCTGAAGAAACATGACTAACGCATCAAGAGATTGGGCTGCAACAGATACTTGAAGCCCGCTGCATCGCTGTCTGTTGCCGACGTTTGGCGAGTGATCAACACGGGGCCGGGCTTAGGCTGATTTCCGACCTCAGAAATCGTGAAACCCAAGCGGGCAAATTCTGAATGGAGCGCGCCCAGGCCGTCCAGAAGAAAATCGGGCTTGAGAGAAACAGTCATATCGTTGCCCGCCAGCGTGCTGTCGACGTTTTCTGTGGCCTGCGCCTTATCTCCACCGAGGCCCTCCAGCATCACGCCGTCTTTAGTGAAGGTGAAACGAATCGCAATATCTCGCTCTAAGACGAGTTTAACGCGCCGAACGGCCTCGATGAGTTCAGCGGTGTTAACCACCGCATAATTCTCAACCGTTTCGGGGAACAGTCGTCGAATCGGCGGATATTGGCCGCGAATCAACACTGACGTCACGGTCTTATCATCAGCGCTAAAAGCAATGAGTTCACGCTCGCCTTCCGCGGTAAAGGTGATCGTGATGACGCCCGAATTGGCGAAGGTCTTACTCACCTCGTGAATGATTCGCACCGGCACGAGGGCGGTTACTTCAGTGGCCCCTTCGGATCCGTCCCAATCAATCGTGCGAATAGCGACTCGGTAACGATCTGTGGCGATCAAACTGATTTGGTTGTTAGCTGCCTCGATGAGAACGCCGGTAATCACGGGGGTGACATCCTCGCGCGATGCCGCCACTGCAACTTGTCCTACCGCGTCGGCAAAAACGTCGGCGGGGACCTTGCCGGAGCGCCCGGTAACAACCGGAATTGCTGGGTATTCCTCGAGGGGCATTGACAGTAGCGTGAACGAAGCTTTACCGCAGGTAATCACGACTCTGCTGTCCTGGGTCGAGAAGACAACAGGCGCGTCGGGAAGACGGCTGGCTATATCCGCTAATAGGCGGCCCGAAACGAGCATCCGGCCAGGTTGTTCAACAGACGCGGCGATCTTGGTTGTGGCTGAGGCTTCATAATCAAACGACGACAGCGTAATTCCTGTGTCGGATGATTCGATCAAAACGCCGCCGAGAACGGGATGATTGAACTTGCTCGGCAGGAGTTTAACGGCGAACGACACAGCTTCGCTAAACACATCGCGGTTTACTTCGAATTTCACAATAAAGGCTTTCTTCTGATCCCGGGTATCCCATGCTAGTCCGCCTACAGACATCCGCATATTCTCTCCAGCAGTCCGTGAAGGTTATCGAGATGGATGCTTAATAGTGAAGAGAATTAACAACCTTAACGTCTGTGGATACTGTGTAGAACAGGTGATACGTGCTGCCTTTTGAGGAAACAACAGTTGTGTAAGTTGTTAGCGCGTTCGGGATGAGGTGGAGCTCAGTAGCGGCCTCGCGGTTGCTCTCCAGCGCACAACTCACAGAGGAACAAAAGTTACCCACATAAAAACCCTGACTTATCCACAACAACCCACAGGGTTATCCACAGGGCTTTAAAGGGTTTGAGTGCTTCTTTGCTTGATTCGAGTTGTGAGTTCAGTCACCTGGTTGTAAATCGATCGACGTTCTTTCATGAGCTCAGCAATTTTCTTATAGGCGTGCATGACCGTGGTGTGGTCGCGACCACCAAAAAGCTGCCCAATTTTTGGCAGCGACAGGTTTGTCATTTCGCGGCACAGATACATAGAAATTTGCCGAGCAGTAGCAATAGCTTGGGCGCGGGATGAACCCGTAAGTTCATCAACGCCGAGTTTGAAATACTCAGCAGTTGTGTTGATGATGTCTACCGGCGCAATGACGTTTGTATCGTCGAGAGAAATGAGCCCCTTGAGCACCGTTTGTACCAGAGCAAGGTCGACCGGCTGCTTATTCAGGTTGGCGAAGGCCGTGACCCGGATGAGAGTACCTTCCAGCTCGCGAATATTACTGGTGACCTTGGTGGCCATGTATTCAAGGATTTCGTGCGGCACGTTGAGCCGCTCCTTTTCTGCCTTTTTGCGCAGAATGGCAATTCGCGTTTCAAGGTCCGGGGTCTGTACGTCGGTGATGAGCCCCCACTCAAAACGCGTGACCATTCGATCTTCGAACCCGGTGAGGTGTTTCGGCGGCAGGTCGCTGGTGATGACAACTTGTTTGTTGTGATCGTGAAGTGTATTGAACGTGTGAAAGAAAGCTTCTTGCGTTTCAGCGCGGCCCTGGAGGAACTGAATGTCGTCAATCAGCAAGATGTCAATATTGCGGTATCGGGCCTGAAAAGCCGAGCCGCGGTTGTTGGCAATCGAGTTGATGAAGTCGTTGGTAAATTCTTCCGAGCTCACATAACGCACGCGGATGGTGGGGAACAGACTCTGTGCGTAGTGACCAATGGCGTGTAACAGGTGTGTCTTTCCGAGGCCGCTCTCACCATAAATGAACAGAGGGTTGTAGGCCTTGGCGGGTACTTCCGCCACGGCAACCGCGGCGGCGTGTGCGAATCTGTTGGACCCACCAATGACAAAACTGTCAAACGTGTACTTGGGATTGAGGTGCGTTTCGGGCTCATTCGGCGCGCCAATAATGGTGGGCTCCGTAATGACGTCTCGAAAGTCCTGTTCTCCCGTGGTGTCCGTGACGTCGTGAAGAGAAATCTCAGGGTTTACAACGATCGCGAATGTGGCAACGCCGGCTTCTTCGTTAAGCGCCGCGATGGCGGCCAGAAGGGGAATGCGTAAGCGCTCCTCAATCATGCTGCGCGTGAAGTCGTTGGGAACCTCGAGATAAAAAGTCCCGCCCATAACACCCTTGGGTTCAACCAAGCTCGCGAAGCCGTAAAGCGGAGGAGTCACGGCCGGATCGCCGGCCAGCGTGTTGAGGATTTGGCCCCACGCGTCACGAATGGCGTCATCGTCCATGGTGGCGCCCCTCAGAGTGTTGGCTGGCCCGATGTGCGCCGCGACATCGTGGCGGCGAACGGCCCAAATACGTTGTGGATTACTGAGACTAGACGGTAGTCCAGCCTGTGGATATCGGCAAGTCTAATCTGTGGATAACATGCCAGTTTGACCAGAGGGTGCCTTCTCGCCTAGTTTTAACCTCTGGCGTGGATATCGCCAACCAAGAGCCTTTCTGTGTAATGACGGAGTTTGACCATGACCAAGCGCACCTTCCAGCCCAACAATCGCCGTCGCGCAAAGACGCACGGCTTCCGCGCTCGTATGCGCACGCGTGCTGGGCGCGCCATTCTCGCGGCTCGTCGCCGTAAGGGCCGCACCGAACTTTCGGCGTAGCCAGGAAACCCCGTGTTGCCGCGGGCACAGCGCATCGTCACGCCGCTCGAGATTCGCCACCTCATTCGTCGCGGCAAGAAGACGGCACACGCCCTTGTTATTTGCTATGCCTTGGCGGCAGATAAGCCTCGCGCCGCTGTTGTCGTAAGTAAAGACGTGGGCAACGCGCCTACGCGCAATCGTGTTCGCCGCCGTATCCGCCACATTCTTGCGGCAGAGTTACCGTCCCGGTCGCTGGATGTGGTTGTTCGCGCCTTACCCTTGAGCGCCTCCGCGTCATGGCTCGAGCTGCGAGATGCCACTATTTCGGCTCTGAGCGGGTCCAGTGAGCGCGTCTAAAGTTTTCGTTTACGCCTACCTTGTTCCGCGAAACGCGGGTGTGGCCCTTCTTCAGGCGTACCGATTTTTGATCTCGCCGCTCTACGGCGACGTCTGTCGTTACTACCCCAGTTGCTCCCACTACAGCCTCATCGCTGTCGGGCAACGAGGATTGGTTATGGGCGTATGGCTTACGGCGCGTAGGCTGGTCAGGTGTCATCCGTGGGCGGCGGGGGGCATTGATGACGTTCCGCCCCCCCGGCACCAGTACTTTCATGTGCACCCGTCAGGATTCGTTTCCCCCTCCTCCCCGACAGAACGGCTCAGGTCACCATAACCATGGACATTATCGGCACCATTCTCTGGCCCATCAAGTGGGTTATTGAGCTCATTCTGATTGCGTTTCACTGGCTCTTTACTCAGACGGGACTTGATCCTGCCGCGGGCATCACCTGGGTTCTCGCCATTGTGGGCCTCGTCGTCGTCGTTCGAGCCGCCCTGATTCCTGTTTTTGTTCGACAGATCCGCAGCCAGCGAAAGATGCTGGAGGTTGCCCCGGAGCTGAAGAAAATCCAAGACAAGTACAAGGGAAAACGCGATCAGTTCTCTCGCGAGGCAATGTCGCGCGAAACCATGGCGCTTTACAAAAAAGCCGGCACCAACCCCATGAGCTCGTGCCTTCCTCTCTTGCTGCAAATGCCCATTTTCTTCGGCCTCTTTGTTGTATTGAACGATGCACAGTCTTCGGGCAAGGCGGGGGTCGGCCTCATGACCAAGGCCCTGGCCGAGCAGTTTTCCAATGCCAGCCTGTTCGGCATCGCACCTCTGCACAGTAGCTTTCAGGCAGCCATGGAAGCCCAGCCTCAGGAGGTCGCCGTCATGGTGATTGCCGCGGTCATGGTGGTTATCATGACGGGCTCGCAGTTCATCACACAGCTGCAGATCGTCTCGAAGAACATGTCTGAGGAGACCAAGGCGAGCCCCACGTTCCGTCAGCAGCGCATCCTGCTGTACGTCCTGCCCCTCGTCTTTGCTTTCTCAGGTTTCACCTTCCCCATCGGCGTGATGTTCTACTGGCTTGCTTCCAACTTCTGGACAATGGGCCAGCAGTTCTTGGTTATTCGCAACATGCCCTCGCCCGGATCACAGGCGGCCAAGGCTCTCGAAGAGCGTCTCGCGAGACGCGGCAAACTGACACGCCCCGACGTCGAGATTATTGAGGTCGAGGAAAAGCGACCCCAACGCCAACAACCCATGGGCAAGAACCGATCCAAGAAGAAGGGACGCTGAGCATGACAACGTCGGAAGCGAACGGGGCGACCACTGCGGCCCCGGCAACAGTAAGCGAGCTGGAGCGCGAGGGCGACATTGCCGCTGACTTTATTGAGGAGCTTCTTGACATTTGCGACCTCGATGGTGACCTGGACATTGACGCGCGCAACGGGCGCGCATACGTATCGGTTGTGGCCACAGAGGCCGGCGGCCTGGAGCGCCTTTCGCGACCCGATGCCGTCGCCGCCCTGCAGGAGCTGACTCGCCTGGCCGTGCAGAACAAGACGGGCGCCTATTCGCGGCTCATCATGGACGTCGGTGGGTCCCGTGAAGCTCGCGAGACCGAGCTGGAGCGCCTTGTTGCCACGGCCGCGGAGCGTATCGATGAGGGCGCCGCTTCGGCGGCACTTCCCCCCATGAGTTCTTATGAGCGCAAGCTTGTGCACGACTTTGCGGCGGCCCGGGGCCTTGTCTCTTCGTCGCGCGGCGAGGGCCGCGACCGCCACACGGTCATCACGCGCGCGTAGTTTCACGTGAAACATGACCACGGAGCCTGAGCCTCTCGTTGCCGCGCGGGTCTTTCCGGTAGGACTCGATAAGGTTCGAGAGTTCACGCGGGCACTCGCAGAATTCGGCGAGGAGCGTGGACTCATTGGCCCCCGCGAAGCGGAACGCATCTGGTCGCGGCACGTCCTCAACAGCGGCGTGCTGGCCGAGGTTCTCAAACCGGGACACGTGATAGATGTGGGATCCGGCGGGGGTTTGCCCGGCCTGGTCGTCGCTATAGCGCGACCGGATGTGCACGTCACTCTCGTAGAACCCATGGAGCGTCGAACCGCGTGGCTTGAGGAGCAGGTTCAGACTCTTGGCCTCGAGAACGTCACCGTGTGCCGTGCGCGCGCCCAAGAGGCGCCCTACGCGGAAGCCGCAGACCAGGTCACCGCGCGCGCCGTAAGTGCGCTCAGAACCCTCATTCCTCTCGTTGCTCCCCTCGCCAAGCCGGGCGGCGAGCTGGTTCTCATGAAGGGCGCGAGTGCCGCTCGCGAGATAGATGAGGCGGCAAACCAGATCAAGACTTTCGGATTGAGTGACGTGCGCGTGGTCACTCTGGGCGAGGGGATGCTCGAACAACCGACGTGGGTTGTTCGGGCTACAGTTGACTAGCAACTGACTAGTTTTTGCGGTTTCACGTGAAACATTCGGACACCTCTACTGACACAAGGAATAACGTGAGCGACTCACCTCTTGCGGAGCAACTGGGAGACCTCCAGCGACGCCGCTCGATTTATGCGGCGACGCCACCGCCGCTTCCCAAGCGCACGCGCGTCATCTCCGTCTCCAACCAAAAGGGCGGTGTGGGCAAGACCACGACAACCGTGAACTTTGCCGCGGCCCTCGCACACGCCGGGGCCCGCGTGTTGGTGATTGACCTCGACCCCCAGGGAAACGCTTCGACGGCCCTCGGTATCGACCACCACGGCGACATTCCCGGAATCTACGAGGTGCTTATCGGAGAGGCCTCGCTTCGCGACGTTCTGAAACCCAGCACCGAACCCGGTGAACTCTATTGTGTTCCCTCGACCATCCACCTCGCCGGCGCCGAGATTGACATCATCGAGATGGATCGCCGAGAGTTTCTGTTGCGGTCAGCCCTCGAGCAGTTGCTGGCAGATCCGAGCAATGGATTCCACTACGTCTTTATCGATTGTCCGCCCTCGCTGGGGCTCCTCACCGTCAACGCCTTCGTCGCAGCACAGGAAGTCCTCCTGCCCATTCAGTGCGAGTACTACGCCCTAGAGGGCATGGCACAGCTTCTCGACACCGTGCGCCGCATTCAGGCGTCCCACCTCAACCCCAACCTGATACTGTCGACAATCTTGCTCACTATGTTTGATTCGCGAACGCGACTGGCTCAGGAGGTTGCCGACGAAGTGCGCAACAACTTCCCAGAACAGACACTGGCAACAATCATTCCGAGAACCGTTCGCGTGTCTGAAGCACCCAGCTTCGGCAAATCCATCATCAGCCATGACCCCTCATCTTTGGGCGCCGTGACTTATATGGAAGCCGCCTACGAAATGGCTGCTCGCACGGGCCACTGGTCGTAACGCCGGCCCCTTTCCCCAGATTCATCGCAACGCCAGATTCACCGCCAAGCAAGATTCATCACAACGTCACACTCATTACAACGGCAGGAAGCAGAACACCATGGCAACCAAACGCACGGGACTCGGCCGCGGCATCGGCTCGCTCATACCCGCCGCGCCAACCACCGCTTCGGGCACGCGTCCGGTAGACGTCTTCTTTCCGGCCGCGCCGACAGACCCGAGGGAACCCCTTGTTGAGGTCCCCGGGGCGCGCCTGGCATATCTGTCTCCCGCGAGCATCGTGCCGAACGCACAGCAGCCGCGCCATGTCTTTGACGAGACAGACATGGCCGAACTGGTGCACAGTATTCGGGAAGTCGGAGTACTGCAGCCCATAGTTGTTCGGCCCGTCGCGGGATCCGACACGTATGAGTTGATCATGGGAGAGCGTCGGCTGCGGGCTTCGAAAGCCGCCGGCCTCGAGAGCATCCCTGCCATCGTTAAAGAGACCGCCGACGATGCCATGCTGCGAGATGCACTTCTCGAAAACCTGCATCGATCGGAGCTCAACCCCCTTGAAGAGGCCTCGGCCTATCAGCAGCTCTTGCAGGACTTTGGAATTACTCAAGAGCAGTTGGCCGACCGCATTGGTCGCTCGCGACCTCAGATCAGCAACACGCTTCGACTCCTCAAGCTGCCGGCGAGCGTGCAGGCCAAGGTGGCCGCCGGCGTTCTCAGTGCCGGTCACGCGCGCGCCATCCTGGCCGCTACGGACTCCGCTGCCATGACCCGGCTCGCCGAGCGGATCATCAAGGAAGATCTCAGTGTGCGTTCGGCAGAGGCGATTGTGGCAGGAGCTAAGCCGGCGTCACAGAAACCGGCAACGACAGCGGGTGCTCGGCGAGCTCACCTCAACGAGGTTGCTGAACGTCTGGGTGACCGGCTGAACACGCGGGTCAAAATCACGCTGGGAGCAAAGAAAGGCCTGATCAGCGTCGAATTTGCCACCGTGGCAGACTTGAATCGCATCCTTGCCGAACTCGGCGAGGAACCCTTTGGCGCCTAGCTAGCCTGGGCGCGCGCGACAAGTGCGGCGAATGTCTCGGCAAGGTCGTAACCGGCCGCCTCAATAGCGAGGGGCACGAGCGACGTCTCCGTGAGCCCGGGCAGGGCGTTGGCCTCAAGAAGCCAGGGCTGGCCGGAAGCGTCAACAATGAGGTCGATGCGCGCCAGGTAGTCGAGACCCAATAGTTCATACACGGACAGGGCCGAAGCAGCAACACGCTCGGCGGTCTCCGCAGCCAATCGGGCGGGCGCGTAAAACGTTGTCTCCCCGGCGTTGTAACGGGCCTCAAAACTGTAGACGCCATCGAGGGGCACAATCTCTACGGCCGGAAGCACCTCAACGCCGCTACCGCGATTGAGCAGCGTCACGCCCACTTCAGTGCCTGCGATGAATGTCTCGACTAAGGCCTCCTGGGCGTAGGTAAATGCCTCAACCATCGCCCGGGGAAGGTCGGCCGCCCGCGTGACAATACTCACGCCCTGCGCGGAGCCGCCCTGCGCGGGCTTCACAACGAGATGCTCTCCTAACCGCTTCACAATGAGTTCGAGCACCGCGCTTGCGCCGAGCTCACGGAAAGCCTCGCGCGCGAGCGTGAGGGACGCAGCCGTGGCTATGCCCGCGCGACCGGCAAGGGTCTTGGTCGTGGGTTTGTGCCAAGCTAGCCGCGCGGATTCGGGCGAGGGGCCCACGTAACGGTGGCCGCCGGCGCGCAGCAGATCGAGAAGTGCGCCATCCTCGCCACTTGATCCGTGCAGTGCCGGCCACACGGCGCTGGGCGAGTGGCCGGCGAGGTGTGAGAGAAGGGACGCGTCGGGATCGATCAGGCTGACGCTCAGCCCGGTTGACGTGAGCGCGTCGGAGACACGACGCCCCGAGCGCAGCGACACTTCACGCTCATGTGAAATTCCCCCGGCCAGAACAGTGACGGTTGAGTGAGTCATGGTTGTTTTCCTTGGCCTAGTTCATGTCGGGCGGCGGAGCAATAACACTCTCGTTCGCGTCGTGGTTGGCGAGAATGCCGGTGCCGGCAAAAGTGTCGAGCAAATCGGTCTCGCCCTGAATGACGGTGGCGAGACGACGAATTCCGATCTTGATGTTCTCGGGGGTGGGGTACGAGAACGACAAGCGAAGGTTTTGGCGCCCACTGCCGTCGGCGAAGAACGCGGTGCCCGGGGTGTAGGCCACAAGTTCGGTGACCGCCCGCGGGAGCATGGCTTTGCTGTCGAGTTGTTCGGGAAGACCCACCCAGATATAGAAGCCTCCGTTGGGTACGTTCCACGTCAACTCGGGAAGGTGCTCGTCGAGAGCTTCGAGCATGGCGTCACGCCGCTCGCGGTAAACGCCGCGAAACTGGTCAATTTGACCGCGCCAGTCAGCCTGGGTGAGATATTCGGAGATCACCAGCTGGCTGAACGAGCTGGGGCAGAGAATTGCCGCTTCCGCCGCGAGCACCAGCTTCTCTCGGATGGCGTGCGGCGCCAACGCCCACCCCACGCGAAAGCCGGGAGCCAGAGTTTTTGAGAACGAGCCGAGGTAGACAACCCCGTCTTCATCGAGGGAACGAATAGCGGGCGGCACGGGTTCGCCAAACGAGAGGAGACCGTACGGGTTGTCCTCGAGAATGAGAATGTTGTGCTCTTTGCAGATGGCCAGAATTTCGGGCCGACGTTCGGCGGAAAGCGTGACCCCCGCTGGGTTGTGAAAGTTCGGAATCGTGTACAAGAACTTGATGGTTCGGTTCTCGGCACGAAGGCGCACGATGTTTTCGCGCAGGGCCTCGGGCACGAGCCCGTTTTCGTCGGTGAGCACGTGCACCATGTGAGCCTGATACGACCGGAATACGCCGATTGCGCCCACGTAACTCGGTGCCTCGGCGAGGATGACATCACCCGGATCGATGAAGAGTTTGGTGACGAGGTCCAGGGCCTGTTGGCTACCCGTGGTCACAACGACGTTGTCCATGCTCGCCGAAATGCCCTCGAGCGCCATGACCTCGAGAATCTGCTCGCGCAGGTGTGGAACGCCCTGGCCCGAACCGTATTGGAGCGCCGTGGGCCCCTCAACCGACATCACGCGGTCGAGGGCGCTGCGAACCAACTCCTCGGGCAGCGCTCGAACGTAGGGCATGCCACCGGCCAGCGAAACGACCTCGGGGCGGGACGCCACGGCAAAGAGGGCTCGCACCTCGGAGGCACTCAGGCCCGACGCGCGCGCAGCGTAGTGATCAAGCCACGGATCGAGCGTGATCGGTTTTGCGCCACGGGGAGCCTTCACCGGTTAATGCTATCGGGCGCACGGGGCACACAAATGTCACACGGGGCTCGCCCGATACCCAACGAGCTCCTCACGCGGACGCTAGCTGATGAAGTCGGCGAGGTCGGCCTCGAGTGCCGGCTTAGGCTTCGCACCAATCACCGTCTTGACCACCTCACCGTTCTGAAAAACCTTCATGGCGGGAATCGATGTGATTTGGTAAGCCATGGCCGTCTGCGGGTTCTCGTCGACATTGAGCTTCACGACGTCAATCTTGTCTCCGTGCTCAGCCAGAATCTGGTCGAGGATGGGCCCGACGGCGCGGCAGGGGCCACACCACTCGGCCCAGAAGTCGACCAGGATGGGCTTGCTTGAGGCCAAGACCTCGGCGGCGAACGTGGAATCGGTAACGGCACGAGCCTGGGACATGGTGTCTCCTTTGCGTTGGGTGTTGAATTTCGGTGAGCGGGGGACGTCGGTGAGCGGGGGACGTCGGTGAGCGGTTTAGGCCGGCACTGCCTGTGCCAGCAATTCTGCGGGAAGACTGGCCAAATAGTGCTCAACGTCGAGGGCCGCCACGGTGCCGCTGCCGGCAGCGGTGATCGCTTGACGGTAGGAAGGATCGATGACGTCACCGGCAGCAAAAACGCCCGGGAGCGACGTGAGCGATGAGCGACCCTTGACCGCGATTGTTCCCTCGGGGGTGAGGTCGAGCTTGTTGTGCACGAGGTGCGTGCGGGGATCGTTGCCAATGGCGATGAACAGGCCGTCGAGGTCGAGCTCGCGAACTGAGCCGTCAACGGTATCGGTGAGCGTAACGCCGGTCAGAGCGGTGTCACCGTGGAGGGCGGTAACGCCCGCATTCCACACGAACTCAATCTTGGGGTCATTCATCGCGCGATCCTGCATGATTTTGGAGGCGCGGAGGGAATCCTTGCGGTGAATGACGTAGACCTTGTCGGCAAAGCGCGTCAGGAATGTGGCCTCCTCCATTGCGGAGTCGCCTCCTCCAACAACCGCGATGGTCTTCTGCCGAAAGAAGAAGCCGTCGCACGTGGCGCACCACGACACCCCGTGACCGCTCAGGCGATCTTCGTTCTCAATACCGAGCTTGCGATAGGCGGAGCCCGTGGCCACGATAACGGCCAACGCTTCGTGTGTTTCGCCAGAACCGAGCGTGACTCGTTTAATGTCTCCCGCGAGGTCGAGCTCCATTACGTCGTCGAGCAAAATCTCCGCGCCAAACTTTTCTGCCTGCGCCTGCATGCGCTGCATCAGATCGGGGCCCATGATGCCGTCGGGGAATCCGGGGAAGTTCTCAACATCGGTGGTGTTCATGAGTTCGCCGCCAGCTTCAACCGAGCTAGCAACCACGAGGGGAGCAAGGCTGGCTCGCGCCACGTAGATGGCTGCGGTGTAGCCGGCTGGCCCGGATCCGACAATGATGACCTGGCGCATGATTTTCCTCTACTCACAGGTGGCGATGAACCCAATTCTTGGGCGGCGACACCTTCGCGTTGTAGAACAAAGTCTACGGCCCGATTATTCCCTCGCCCGGCGGCGCATGAGCTCGCGCGCGTCTCGCAACTCAGGGACGCGGAAGACCGCCATGAGCACGAGATAGACGATCGTCACTGCGACACCAATCACGAGCATGGCGACGAGGGCGGCGCCGATGTTGGACAGCGCCCAGCCTGATTCTCGATAGGCACCGAGAGCCCACGCCACGGCCATGCCCACGCCGGCCGCAACCACTCCGAAGGCATTTGCGAGAACAAAGCTGCGCCCCATATGCAGACTCGTGACGCCGAGGCGCCTACGCACAAGCACAGCGGCAAAGATAATCCACCCCATGGTGACAAGCGAAACGCACGCGGCAATGCCCAGCGCGATGATGTTGCGCGGCAGGAACGCACAACCGATGAGGAGCCCTGTGAGGAGTACGGGTTGCCACATAGTGACGATGAACGCGAGGCGCCCGTCATTCAGAGCAAAGAGAACGCGCTGGAGAATGAAGACACCGCTGAAGGCGGGCAGGCTCAGGGCAAACACGGTCAAGATCCACCCCATGTCCCACACACCCTGAAAAGTGGAGGCGAAGAGCGTCGTAAACGGAAGCGCGATGCCGATCAACCCGGCTGCTGCCCAAGACATGAAATAGCCGATGCGCCGCAGTGATTCCCCGGTATCGGCAGCAACGAGATCGAGGCTATTGACCGCGGCGTTTGTGCTCATCCGGGTGTAGTAGGCCGTGCCCAACGAGACGGCAATGATGGAGTGTGGAAGCATGAAAATCAGCCAGGCGGTTTGAATCGTGAAGACGGACGCGTTGGTTCCGGAGGCCAATCCGGCGACGTTTATCTCAATCACGCCCTGAATTTGGGTGGCCAAAATCATGGCGAGTGTCCAACCGGCCATTTTTCCGGTGTCCCCGAGGCCCACACCGCGCCAGCGGAAATCGGGCCGATAGCGCAGCCCAATGCGGCGCCAAAAGAGTCCGAGCAGCAAGGCCTGGAGAGCAACGCCGGCGGTGGCGGTTCCCGCGAGCCACGTGACCATGTCGGGTGACCAATCGTCAACCGACCGCACGCCGATGCTATCCGCACCGAACAGGGCGATGAACACGGAAAGCCCAATGATGCCAATCACGTTGTTTGCTACGGGCGTCCAGGTGAACGGCCCAAACGAGCCGCGGGCGTTCAAGACTTCGCCCAGTAGTGCGTAGAGGCCGTAGAAGAAAACTTGCGGCAAACACCAGTAAGCAAAGGCGGTCGCAAGGGCGAGCTGATCGTCCGACCACGTCACGGCATACAGGCGAACGAGGACGGGGGCTAAGAGAGTCGCGACCAGGGCGGTCGCCGTAATCACAACCAGCGCGATGGTGACCAGCTTGTTGATGTACGCCGTGCCACCGTCGCGGTGCACGGCGGCGCGAACAATGGCCGGGACGAGGGTGGCCGACAAAACGCCTCCCGCAACGATGGCGTAGATCGCGTTGGGCAGTTGGTTCGCGACAGCAAAGGCGTCGGCCCCTGCGCTCGCGACGACGCCCAGGGCTTGGGTCAGAATAATGGCGCGAACGAAACCCAGGGCGCGAGAAACCGCGGTGCCGGAGGCGAGAAACATGCTCGCCCGCCCAATACTTGACGATGCCACCTAGGTACCCTGCGCCTCTCGCCGTCGAACCGTGCGAATGACTCCGGCAACCACCAGACCGACGAATACGGCGCCGAAGGCAATCAGTCCGACGGCCTCCCAGTCGGCGCGCACGTTGACTCTGAGTGAGCGAACCGTTCCGACCGGAGCCCCCGCCACAGAGGCCAACGCCGTGTCGACCAAAACAGAACCGGTACTCACTTGGGCTTCGGCCGAGAACCGGGCCACGGCCTGAGCCCGGGATTCGATTTTCACGGTAACCGGGCCCTCAATCGAAATGCTGTTGTTGCGCGGGTCGGCGGTAACGACGACCGTGACTGGCGTGGCGAGGCCGTTCTCAACCGAGACAGGGAGCGTAGCCGTGGAGCCAATCATGTTGATGTCGCTGTCGGTTGACACCCGAACACTGGCCAACACGCCGCTCATTGTGGCGAGAGACTCATCGACGCGCCGCGGCCAGGTCTCGTCATCGACGAGCCCTGCGGCCAGCGTGACCATGACCTCTCGGGCAGACGGGTCTGTGACCACTGCGGGTTCTGCGGCAATCGTGGCGAAAGTGCTCACCGCATCGTTTCTGAGCAACAACTCTCCGATGGCGGCCAGTCGCTCGGGCGTCTCACGCTGCGGAACAAGCGCCGAGTCGACCGCGGGAATGAGTGCGAAATCGAAAAGACTCTGCGCCCGAATCCACGGCAAGGCCTGCAGTGCACCGAGGGTCGAACTAAGCCGGGCCACCGAGTCTGCCTCTCCCGATCGAGTGAGGGCCGCTATGGCGCCGCGCTGAGCTTGGGGGTCCGTGGTGAGGGTAGCGAGGCGAACAATGGCATCCGCCATAGCCCCGTTCCACTCTTCGTTTGTTGCCGCCGCCGCCGCCCGGTCGAGGGCGCCGCTCAGGCTGTCATGGGTAACCAGCGCGCTCGTGCCGCTCACGCGAGCCGAAACGAGGGAGCCCAGCCCATCACCGACATTTCCCGAGGACAGCAGCACCGTCGTCGCCCCGGACCGCGCCACGGCGGAAAGCGCCGCCTCGTCGACTGAATTGGCGACCGGCCACGCAATATCGAGACCGGTGGGTGTCCAGCCGTTAACGACCGGGGTCGGGTTACTGGCCGGGGTCGACGTTGAGGATGTGTTGGGGAGCGCCGCGTCGGTGGGCTCGGGTGTCACCGCGGGCTGAGGTGTCGCGACCGGTGCGGTAGCCGGCACGACGGCCCTCAGCGCCGCTTCGAGATTCTGACTGCCGTCACGCGAACCGCTGGAGAGCAGCCGACTGGCACCGGCCTGGATTTGTCCGGCTAAATCGGCGTCCCCGTAGGCGGTCAGAAAGGTATCTGGTGACCGCGAGACGAGCCCCTGCCACCACTCGAGCGTTCGTGGAGCAGAATTTCCCCCGGCCAGCAGTGACACGGGAATCCGAGGGTCGATGGCAAGCGTGGCAAAGCTATTGGCGGTCTGCACCGCAACGTCATTCAGAAATCCCCCGGGCGATGCCAGGCTCTCGAGCGAGGTCGGGTCGAGGAGCTGCCCCGGCTCCGCAGGCACCACGACGGGAACGATGACGGCGAGCGAAGCAACCGCGGGGGCCAATCCGCCGGTATAAAGAAGAGCCGTGTGCTGGCGGGCCAGCGCACCCGCTTCGCCATCAACGGTGATGAGCAGGGCCCGAGCACCCCAAACACTGTTCCAGTTCGAGCGGGCTGTATCGAGGGAAACAGGCACGCTGACTTTTTCTCCGTTGGACAGATCAGTAATGGCGCTTGACCCCAGCGTGGAGCCGCGCGCGCCCGTTGATGTGCTCAGCCAGTCGTCGAGCCCGGCCACGGTTGACACGTCAACATCGATGGCGGTGACCGAGACGGATGTCGCAGCAACCTCCTCGCCGG
>JAIOXH010000076.1 GCA_021741765.1 Aurantimicrobium sp.
TTGCCGGCACCGACGAGTCGCGCGAAGCTGCTCGCGTGGGCCTTCAGAAGCTGCCGCGCAACGCATCGCCCATCCGCGTGCGCAGCCGCGACGCCATCGACGGCCGTCCCCGCGGTGTTCTCACGAAATTTGGCATTTCTCGTGTCCGATTCCGCGATATGGCACACCATGGCGAATTGCCGGGAATTACCAAGTCTTCTTGGTAAATTTGGGTTGCCTTCCCACCCGGGCGGGCAAATGAGACGGCCGAATGAGGCGCTCGTTCCCAAGTAATAAGTCCAGGAGGACACATTATGGCTCTCAACAAGTCTGAGGTCGTCGCCGCTGTAGCCGCTAAGACCGGCCAGTCGCAGACCGCGGTTAGCGCCGCAATCGACGCTCTTTACGACGTCGTTGCGGCTGAGGTTGGTCGCGATGGTGGCAAGGTCACCATCCCCGGTTTCGTTTCGTTCGAGCGCACCAAGCGTGCCGCCCGCGCGGGTCGCAACCCCCAGACCGGTGCCACCATCCAGATTGCGGCAAGCAACGCGGTCAAGGTGTCGGCCGGTAGCAAGCTCAAGGCTGCTGCCAAGTAGGTTTCCCTGCGAAGCTCGAGCGGGGCGAACACCATGACGGTGTTCGCCCCGCTTCTTTGTGCATACGCTTAACGGTGTGACCCCAATCGTTCGACGCGCCATTCCCGCCGGGGTGGTTGTTGTTGCGGCGCTCGCGTTCCTGATAGCGGGATTCGCTCCCACAGCGGCGGGGTCTTCGGCGAGCTTTGCGGTGACGTGGGGACTCCCCATCGCGCGCATGATTGTCGATCTGGCAATTGCCACCACCATCGGTTCCGTGGTGTTAGCGCTGTGGGTGCTCACCGGGCAGACGGCGGCGTATCGGCGCGCCCTGTATCTCGCGGCGGGCGCCAGCTTTGTGGCCACCGTTTTCGCTATTGTCACCCTGCTCTTCACTTTCGTGAGGGTGAGTCAGCTCCCACTCTCGTTTAGTTCGTCCTTCGGCGACGGGCTTGCCTTCTTTGTGACCAGCATTGGGATTGGTCAGGCGTGGCTTGCCGTCATTCTCATTTCAGCAACGGCGACGGTGCTCCTGATGGGAGTCACGAATCAGACGGCGGTCTTCTTTGTTGGCCTCCTCGCACTCTCGGCTCTTCTGCCCCTGCCACTCCAGCGTCACGGGGCCGGATCTACCGGTCACGCAACGGCGATTACCAGCCTTGGCCTCCACCTCGTTTTCGTGTCGATCTGGGTGGGCGGCCTCGTGGCACTGGTCTTCGTGCGGTCACTGTGTATGCCAGCCGACTTCGCGCAGTTCGCCAAGCGCTACTCCACCCTCGCCCTGGTGGCGTTCATCGTGGTGGGCGCTACGGGTGTCGTGAGCGCCTGGCTGCGTCTGGGCTCGCTCGAGAACCTCGCCTCCCCCTACGGCGTTCTCGTCTTAGCCAAAACCCTCGCCCTCATTGCCCTCGGCGCGCTGGGATTCTGGCAGCGCTCGCGAGCACTAGAACGGGTATCGCGCCAGGCGCGGGGGGCGTTTACCGGGCTTGTCATTATCGAACTCGCCGTTCTCGGCGCGGCCATGGGTCTGGCGCAGGCGCTATCCCGCACCGCGCCCCCTGTTTCGCAGGAGTTGACAGGAAGCCTCACTCCGGCCGAGATCCTCACCGGCGAGCCGTTGCCCCCTCCGCTCACGTTCAGCCGATACCTCACGGAGTGGAGCATCGATCCGCTGTGGCTTTTGGTCTGCGCCTTCGGCATCTTCTTTTACATTGCCGGCGTGGTTCGTTTGCGACGCCGAGGCGACGCCTGGCCATGGCACCGGGCGGTGCTGTGGACACTGGGCCTGCTGCTGCTGTTCTACGTCACCAACGGCGGTGTCAAGGTATACGGTCACTATCTCTTCACGGCACACATGGCCGCTCATATGTCGCTGAGCATGATGGTGCCCATCTTGCTGGTGGCCGGAGCCCCGGTTACGCTCGCCATGCGTGCCATTCACAAACGCGACGACGGCAGCCGAGGGTCGCGCGAGTGGATTCTGCTCGCGGTGCACTCGCGCTACGGACGCTTCATTTCACACCCGATTTTCGCCACGATCAACTTTGTCGGGTCCCTGTGGATTTTCTACTACACACCCATATTCCGCTGGGCCATAACCGACCACATTGGTCACGAGTGGATGGTTATCCACTTCCTGCTGGCGGGCTACCTTTTCGTTCAATCATTGATCGGAATCGATCCCGGGCCAAGTCGCCTCCGTTATCCGCTTCGGCTGGTTCAACTTTTTGCGGCGATGACCGTTCATGCGTTTTTTGGTCTCTCCATAATGTCGGGCGAGGGACTCCTGCTCGCCGACTGGTTTGGTGCCATGGGCCGCACCTGGGGAGATGCGCCTTTGGTGGATCAGCAAGCAGGTGGCGCTATCGCCTGGAGCGTGGGCGAAATACCGAACGTTGTGATTGCCGTGTTGTTGGCGATGCAGTGGGGCCGTGACGAGGGCCGCATTGCCAAGCGTCTCGACCGACAGGCGGAGAGGGATGATAACGCCGACCTGCGGGCCTATAACGAGATGCTTGGCGGGCTCACCGAACAAGACAACCGTCAGGACACAAAGAGCTAAAAGGCGAAGGTGGCAGGGCCCGTGATCCACAGAGGGACGGACAGAATGAACTCTTGGTCTGCCTCAACGGGTGATGAGCTTCCATCGAAAAGTGACTGAACTGTGCCTGAGATGTGTGCGATACCGTTACCCGTGGCGAGCCATGATTCTTCGCCCGGCACAATGGTGAGGCGAGGACTCGTTGCTATCGTCCACGACGCATCTCCGACCCAGCGATTTTCCGTAGCGTAGCCAAACGGACAGCCCGTGGGCATCAGCACGGTTTGAGCGGCGCACTTTGTAAGAGCTTCGTCGACCGCGGTTTGAACCTGGGCCACAAAGCGCGGTGTAGTCGATACGTCGAGGGCCACCTCGTGGAGGCCGGTATCGGCTATCGTCACCTTCTGATGCGCCGCTGTGAGGAGCGCCGATTTACGGTACACGTCGTACCCGACGCCCACGAAAACTGGAAAAGTTGCCGACGCCGAAAAAGCCTCGGCGCTCCCTCCCGGATAGCTACGGATATCGACCTCGCCCAGCTCACCCACCTGGAAGCCGGTGTCGTGCGCCACGGTCACCTGCAGTCGGCCGAGCGGAGGTGCGGCAAAGTGCCACTGTTCGAATATCCCCAACAGAGGCGGCTCGGCGACCAGAGTGAAGGTGGCACGTTCTTTAGTGCCGCCCACCACGAATGATGCGTCAACGGTGGCCTCATCGCCCACAACCCTGGCGACCGAGACGGCGACCTGTGAGGGAGGGATGTAGGTAGCGGTCTGCAGCAGGACCAGCTGATCGGAGTCAAGGTCTGGGGAGACAACACCGGGAATAGCCCGAGCAGATGAGGCGTCGCCGATCTCAAGCGCGGCGAAGTAGCTTCTCACAACGCCCTCCGGCGAGAAGAGGCTTCGGTTGACCAGTATGACGCTGAGCACGCCCACGACAACAACGGCGACCGCTACGACGGTCACCACCACGACAAACTTTATCCGAGAGCGCACAATTCATCCTAGGCACGTCGGTGCTGGGCGCTCACCTTGGACGCTCCCAGCTAAACTTGCACGATTCTGACCAACCCGATGAGGACACACGTGACAACACCCGCCCTGAGCGCAGAACAACAGCGCATTTTTACGCTCGTTGAAGACAGCAATGAGAATCTCTTCATCACGGGTCGCGCGGGAACCGGTAAATCCACGCTGCTCAATCACATCGCCGCCCACACGACCAAGCAGATCGCGATTTGCGCTCCCACGGGTGTGGCGGCCCTCAACGTTGAGGGCCAGACGATTCACGCCCTGTTCAACCTGCCGATTGGCCTCATTGGCAATCAAGACCTCACGCACAATCCCCACAAGCGCAAGATTCTCTCGGCCATCGAGCTCTTGGTGATCGACGAGGTCTCGATGGTGAACGCTGACGTGCTCGACGGCATCGACCGCACCCTGCGCGAGGTGCGCCACAAGCGCCACACGCCCTTTGGCGGCGTGCAAGTCGTGATGTTTGGCGATCCATATCAGCTGCCACCGGTGGAAGCCAAAGGCATCGAGCGCGAGTACTTTGCCGACAACTATGCATCCATGTGGTTTTTTGATGCGCGCGTCTGGCGTGAGGCCGGTGTCACCACCGTCGAGCTTGCGGAAATTCATCGCCAGCACGATAACGACTTCAAGCGGCTTCTCGAGGGCGTGCGCCGCAACGAGGTTACCCAAGACATGGCGAATCGACTCAACGAGGTGGGTGCGCGTGAGGCACCCGACGGCATTATCACCCTCGCCACGCGAAACGATCGCGTGACCACCATCAACGCTCGCCACCTGGCCGAACTGCCGGGAAAACCCAAGTCAGCAGTGGCCGATGTCAACGGTGAATTCCCCCCGGGCTGGTTTCCCGCGGATGAAGAACTACAACTCAAGCCCGGCGCTCAGGTCATGTTTTTACGCAACGACCCCGACGGCCGCTGGGTCAACGGAACTATCGGCCGAGTCAGCAAGATTGGCGCGAACGTGAGCGTGGAGGTTGATGGCAGTGTGCACGAGGTACTGCCGTCGACCTGGGAGCGGTTTCGGTACAACTACAAGGCCGAGACCAAAGAGTTGACCCGTGAGGTTGTGGCCGAATTCACCCAGGTTCCCCTGCGCTTGGCCTGGGCAATCACGATCCACAAGTCGCAAGGTCAGACCTACGACGCTGCCGTAATCGACCTTGCCTCCGGCGCCTTTGCCGCGGGCCAGACCTACGTGGCCCTCAGTCGCCTCACAACGCTCGACGGCCTCTACCTCACGCGTCCACTCAAACCATCGGACGTGCGCGTCGATCCGGATGTGGAGCGGTTCATGGGAGCCCTCGCCTAGCCACCCCTTTAGAATGAGCGAGTGCTTCTTTCAGACCGCGACATTCGCGCCGCCATAGACGGCGGTCGCATCGGCCTCGACCCCTACGACGCGAGCATGATTCAGCCTTCCAGTGTTGACGTGCGCATCGACCGCTATTTTCGGCTTTTCGACAACCACAAGTACCCGGTCATAGACCCGGCAGAAGACCAGCCAGACCTCACGCGCCTCATTGAGGTGGTTCCTGACGAGCCCTTCATCCTGCACCCCGGCGAGTTCGTACTCGGGGCCACCTACGAGCAGGTGACCCTGGCCGATGACATTGCCGCACGGCTCGAGGGCAAGAGCTCGCTCGGCCGCCTCGGCCTGCTCACCCACTCCACCGCAGGCTTCATCGATCCGGGATTCTCGGGTCACGTGACCCTAGAGCTGTCGAACATGGCTACGCTGCCCGTCAAGCTGTGGCCGGGCATGAAGATTGGCCAGCTGTGCTTCTTCCAGCTGTCGTCGCCCGCCGAGAAGCCTTACGGCTCGGCAGAGAACAAGTCGCGCTACCACGGACAGCGCGGACCCACGGCCTCACGATCGTTCTTGAACTTTCACCGCACCGATGTCAGCGTCACAGACGCGGGCGCACCCGGCAGTTAGCCCATTTTTTGAGTCGGCGGTCGGTTTAGTCACCGGAAATCTAGTCGACGGACGCCGTCTCCGGACGGGGAACCGTTCCGGTGAGTGCGCGCCACGCCCATTCGGTTACGCGGTCTGCCGAGGGCAACGGTTTCATGCTGAGCCATTCGCGCACCACGCTGATGAACGACCCGGCGATCCCCGCGGCAACGATGTTGAGCGGGGGTGAGTCGGCTTGGCGGGGAGCCTGGGAGAGCCCGCTGAGAGCGAGCGCAATCACGCGCTCGCGCAAGTTGGCCACGATAACCGGGGATCCCGTGGGGCCCAAAACGGTTCGATAAAGGGCGGCATTTTCGCGCACGTGTTCCAGAAACTTCTGAATCATCGCGCGCGGGTCCGCGTCGGGAGCGTTGAGTTTTTCGGCCTCAATCTGGGCGGCGGCGCTCTCGACGAATCCGTCCAAGGCATCCGCGAGGAGGGCCTCTTTGTCGGCGTAGTGCTGGTAAAAAGTGCTGCGATTTATGCCTGAAGCCTCAGTGATGTCTGAGACGGAGAGGTCGGCATACTCCTGCTCGCGACACAGCTCGAGCAGTGCCGTCTGCATGCTGGCGCGGGTTCGCGCAATTCGGGGATCCACGTCGAGCCTTCCTGACAATCCAGTGTGAAAAGTCTACACAGGTTGGTTAACCGACATCTGTCCCTTAACCTACAAGTGTCGGATTTCTCGTTTCCGCCCGTTTTCACTTGTGAAACCGCCGCCCACTTTTTCCCCGGAGAAGCACCATGGCTTCGTTACTTTCTCGTCTCGGTTCGTTCTCTGCGCGCCGCGCGTGGCTCGTTATCGTTGTGTGGTCACTCGTTTTGATCGCCGCGGTTGGCGGCGCATTGGGGCTCGGAGGCAAGCTCTCGAGCTCAATGACGCTCGATGGCACCGCGGCACAGTCGGTGATTGATCAGCTCGAGAAGTCTTTTCCCTCGGCATCTCGAGGTAGCGCGCAGATGGTGTTCCACAAGACCGACGGAGCGGCCTTTACGGAAGCCGAAATCGCTGCCATTGATAGGGCGCTCACGCAGACCACGGAGGTCGTGGGGGTCGACGGTGTGCTTAACCCCTTCACGAGCCAGGCGACGAAAGACACCAAGGTCGCTCAGTTAACGTCGTCTCGAGCCCAGCTGGATGCGGCGCCGGCCCAGCTCGCCGCAGCACAGTCTGAAATCGACTCGGGTTGGGCTCAGATCGCCGAGGCCGAGGCCGAGCTGGCAAGTGGCCAAAATCAGGTCTCGGCCGGTTCCGCACAGGCCACGTCGTCACACGCCGAGCTCATGGCCAGCAAGACCGCCCTGCAGAGCGCCCTAGCGGGAGCAATCGCGGCCGGCGCACCGCAGGCCCAAATTGACGGCCTGAGCGCGCAACTGCAGCAGGTCATGGGCGGTCTCGCGCAAGTCGACGCCTCGCTTCAGGCATTGGCAAACTCCCAGAGCACCATCGACCAGGGCCGCTCCACGCTCGCTGAGCAAAAGACACAACTGACCAATGCGGCGTCAACACTGGCGACATCGCGCGCCGAA
>JAIOXH010000077.1 GCA_021741765.1 Aurantimicrobium sp.
GGAAGCCCGCATTTCTCAAGTACTCCGAAGTGTTGATGCATCTCGAGGGCTAGCGGGCAGTTCTTTGGCAGGATGAGGTAACCATCTCCCACGAAAGGCCCACGGTGACGACAGCAAAACGGCGCACGTTCGTTGATCTGTCACCGCTCCGACTCTCGCCGGCATTCGCTCGGCTCTGGTTTAGCGCTCTGCTAACCGGTATCGGCACGCAGCTCACTATCGTTGCCGTGGGCTTGCAGCTGTATGCCATCACGAATGACACGCTCGCGGTTGCCCTCGTGGGTGGTATCGCGCTGATCCCGGCAACCATCGCTGCCCCCCTTGCGGGCATGATTGCCGACGCGTTCGACAGGCGCAAACTCTTGATTATCTTGGCGATCATGCTCTTTTTATCAACCACCGGAATCCTTGCCCTCACCGTCGTCGAGTCGAACCTGGCGGCCGTTGGGCAACACGTCTGGGCGTGGCCGTTTTACGTCTTCACCACACTGGGAGCCATGTCGGGCATCGCCATCGGCGCGACGCGAAGCGCCATTGTGCCGCGCATCCTGCCGCGTGAGTTGGTCGCTCCGGCTAGCGCACTCAACGGACTATCCATCGGCGCACAGTTCATGGTGGGCCCGGCTCTGGCCGGAGTTTTGGCGGCCGTCGTCGGTTTCCAGTGGACGTTCGTGGTTGATCTGGTTCTCAGCGCGGCGGCCTTCTTAGGCGTAGCACTGCTCCCCGCTCTCCCGCCACTGAGCGACGTGGTGCGCCCCGGCTGGACGTCACTCAAACAGAGCGTGCGCTTTTTGCGCGGCGTGCCCCAGATTACTTCCGGGTTCTTGGCCGACATCGTGGCCATGACGTTCGGTCGCCCTTACGTGCTGTTACCCGCCGTCGCTGCCGGCCTCATCGGAGGTGGTCCGATTACGGTGGGGTTGATTATGTCTGCTGGAGCTGCGGGTACTTTTCTCACCGGTTTGTTCAGCGGCCCCGTCAAGCATGTGCGTCGCCAAGGGATGGTCATTGGTCGGTCCATCCAGATCTACGGCCTCTTTGTCGTGCTGTTCGGAGTGGTGCTCCTGCTCGTCAGCCTGGACGTTCTCCCCCGCGGCGGCTTGGCGTTCGACGACGTGAGCGTTATCGGGCTGGTGCTTGCCTGCGTGACCTTTGCGGGAATGGGCGCCGCCGACGAAGTCTCGTCAATTTTTCGCATCTCGATGTTGCTCACGGTCGTTCCCGACGACATTCGTGGGCGCATGCAGGGCATCTTCTTCGCCGTTGTGAACGGCGGGCCACGACTCGGCGATCTCTACGGCGGTATTTGTGCGGCGCTCGTAGCGCTCTGGTTTCCGCCGTTCCTCGGCGGCTTCCTCATCGTGGTGGCCATGGGGCTGATTTTGCGCCTCACACCGTCACTGCGAAACTACGTGTTCGCCGGAGCCGCTCCGCGCTAGCCAGCCCTATTGCGAGGGCGGCAGGAACATTTTGCCCGCTACCCGGATAACCGACTTGGCCGGAAGGCGAGCCGACATCCACGACATAAAGGCATTGCGACCGCCAACCACCACAGATGGCTGTGAGCGTCTGGCATCAATCTGGCGCATCACGGCGGTGACCACATCGACGGTGCGCGCCATTGGTCCCGAAGGTTTTCCGCCGGCCACATCGAAGAACTCAGACTCGGTGGCGCCAGGGTTCACCGCAAAAACGCGCACGTTGGGGGTCTCGATCTCGCCCCACAGTGCCGCGGTAAAGGAGCGCACGAATGCCTTCGTGGCGGCATAGACAGCCATGCCGGGTACGGGCTGGAACGAGGCCGTGCTGGCCACGTTCACAACGACACCAAAATCACGGGCGACCATGCCCGGTAAGAACGCTGCTGTGAGGTCTACGAGAGCAGACACGTTCAGTGAGATTTCGTCGCGCACGCGGTAGCGGTCTTCATTGACAAAACGACCGTGCGTGCCGAATCCGGCGTTGTTGATGAGCACATCGACCTGGGTGCGCGTAGCACGAAGCTTGGCTTCGAGTTCGGCCGCCGAGTTGGGCGTGCTGAGGTCTTGCGCCACGACCGCAACCTCAACCGGCGACTCCGCGCGAATCTGCGCAGCCACGGCATCGAGGCGGTCTTTGCGTCGCGCCACCACTACGAGGTTGGCACCGCGCCGTGCAAACGCCTTGGCCAGCTCGACGCCGATGCCAGAGCTCGCGCCCGTGATGAGTGCCGTCTTTCCCATGAGGTCGATTGCCATGGTGAATCCCTTCGATTGCGGCACCACTTGCACGCCGAAAGAAGTCTAGGCGGATAGACCCGCTCACGCGTGCTGAGACGAACCTACCGAGATGAGTTGCTCAACGTGCTCTCAATGCGGCGCATGGTCTCTGCTCGATACTCAGGAATCATCTCGCGGTCTTCGGGGTGGGTGGTCTGGAGAAGTGAGTTGAACAGCACGATACGGCGCTGCAACAGGAGCAGCTTCATGTCGGACTCGGAGTACCCCGGCAGGCTGCGCACGCCCGCGTAGCCGGCAACAAAGGCGGCGTCTTGTTCGTCGGTGTCGAGGTAGTAGAGCGAGGTGGCCAGGTCTTGCACCGGCAGGCCAATGCCCGAGTCATCAAAATCGAAGATGGCGAGCGTGCCCTCGTGCCACATCATGTTCCACGGGTGAATGTCGGCGTGAATCGGTTGAACGGGAGTGTGAGCACGATGTTGGTCCAGCATCTTTTCGATTCGCTCTTTGGCAGTCGCTACACGTTGTTGCTCCTCAACCGTGAGCACGGTATCTGGGGCAAGGAGCACGTCAGCCTCGCCCCAAAAAAAGTCGTTGAAATCAGGCAGTTCGGCGCCCGGAGGCAGAACGAGAGAGAGCGCTCCCTCGTGGAGGCGCGCCATCGCAGCGCCCGCAGCGGTCAGCTGATCGAGAGTGGGCTCGTCTCCCGGCTCTTTGCCCTCGAGCCACGTGTAGAGAACTCCCATTCGTCGGATGCTCGACGCCTCATGCCAGCCCGTGGCCACGAAGTTGCCGTCACGGTTGGCCACCGGCTTCGGCGTGAGCACATCCGTAATCGCATTCACCCAGAAGGTCTCTGCGTTGGCGTTGGCCAGCGTGCGAGGCGAATTCACGTTGATGCGCAGGGCAAATTTTTGTCCACTGTCACACGTCACGGCAAACGTGGAGTTGAACTCATGATTGATCGATTTCACCTGATGCGAACCGATGTCGTACTGAGACAACATCTCGGCCGCGCAATCGCTGAGGCTGTCAATCTGCTGCGCGAGCGTCATTGCGTCAAAGTCGGCCGTCTGCGTCATTTTCCTATTCTTGCGCCCATGCCATCAAGAAGTGAAGAGCGCTGATGAGCCACGGCACGCCGCGGAGACTCATTCCCTCTAGTGACGACTCGTTCTTTCCGGGCCCCAGTGCTTTCGGGGTCCAAACATGATTCGTTGCACGATACGGTCGGTGAATTCAATTGCCAGCACTCCGACAAAACCAAACGCCAGGGTTACCCAGAGAAGGCTGCCGTCGAGCCAAACGAATCCGAAAAAGTCTTGTGACGCAGGAACTAAGAAAACGACAGCAAACCCCAGGTACATCGCCGCAACAATCAAGAATCGCCACCTGTTGAATGGCCGCGAGAGGGTGACGAGCACCCACATTCCTGCCAGCGCAAGAAACATACTCACGGAGGTCTGAGTCTGCGCCACAGTAAAGGTCTGAAATGACTTTTGAACCGCATCCAAACCAACGACGAGTGCGCCGATGAGTACCCCGGTCGGAATGCAAAAGGAAAGAGCGCGTTTCAAGAATCCGGGTTGATATCGTCGTGCATTCGGCAAGAGGGCCAACGCGAACGCGGGAAGGCCAATCGTGAACAAATCGTTGGCGGAAAGCTGACGCGGCA
Source organism: Aurantimicrobium sp. (assembly GCA_021741765.1). Classification (GTDB taxonomy): domain Bacteria; phylum Actinomycetota; class Actinomycetes; order Actinomycetales; family Microbacteriaceae; genus UBA963. Next base: position 3,892 of record JAIOXH010000077.1, read on the forward strand.
GGAAAGGGAAAGCCCACAGCATGACCCCGAATACGATGGCGAGAACCATGGCCCATGCCGTTTTTGTCAGAAACAGACGTGACACCCGTTCCACGTTGGCGATGACGCGACGCCCCTCTGCCACCACACCGGGTAGCGACGAAAAGGATCCGTCGAGCAGCACCAGACGAGAAACGGCCTTGGTCGCGGCTGAGCCGCTTCCCATGGCAATGCCCAGGTCTGCCCGCTTGAGGGCGAGAGCATCGTTGACACCATCGCCGGTCATGGCGACGACATGTCCTCTGCTCTGAAGAGCGATTACCATGAGCTTTTTCTGCTCGGGTGTCACGCGACCAAAAATGTCGTGACTTTGCAGCACGGAAGCAAGTTCGTCTAAGTCTTCGGGCAGCTCTCGGGCGTCAAAACCGTGGCCATCAAAAGTGAGGCCTGCCGTGCGCGCCACGGCGGCTACCGTACGTGGATTGTCACCCGAAATAACCTTGAGTTTTAGACCTTGGGATAAAAAGTACTCAATCGTTTCACGGGCATCGCCGCGCACTTTCTCGCCAAAAGTTAAGATCGCAACCGCACGAATCTTCTTCGGCAATTGCTCATCTTTTATGGTTCCCGGTGAACTTGCCAGAACAAGAGTGCGAAGCCCCAATTCGGCACGCTCGCGACAGAGGTCGCGCACGTCGTCGGCACCGGATTCGAGCACCATTTCGGGTGCTCCCAGAATCCACGTGGTCTGCGCATCATCTTGCACGGCAGACCATTTGCGGGCCGACGAAAAGGGCGTAGAGGCAACCGCGGTGACCGGAGCGTGGGCTGAGAAGTGCTGCGCGAGCGCCAGAGCGGTGGCATTAGCGTTCTCATCCGCCCCAAACCACGCGAGCGCTCGAGACCACGAGTGAGCCTCGCTCTCTGGCACGAGCGAGTGAACGTCGTTGAACTCAATGCTGCCCTCGGTGAGGGTGCCCGTCTTGTCGAAGCAGACCACGTCGACGCGGGCAAGCCCTTCAACGGCAGGAAGTTCTTGAACGAGAACCTGTCGTCGCGCTAGCTTGACGGCAGCAACCGCAAACGCGATGCTCGTGATGAGCACGAGTCCCTGCGGAATCATGCTGATGATGCTGGCCACCGATCGAACCGTGGCCTCGAGCCACAGGCCCGACTCCCATGCGGCCTGCCACCCACCGACGTTCTGCATCTGACCGTTTGTCACGATGATAACGAGGGGAATCAGGGCCCACGATATCCACTTGATCAATCGTGCGAGCGCATTCCTCAGTTCCGAGCTGACCAAGGAAAAACGCTTGGCTTCGAGAGTAATTCTGCTGGCGTAAGACTCCGGACCGACCAGCGTTACTCGCGCGAGTCCGAAACCAGCCACCACGCTGGAACCACTCAAGACCTCGTCGCCAACGTTTTTAAGAACAGGGTCCGATTCGCCCGTCAGCAACGACTCATCAAGGTCGAGTCCCTCTGACGAAACGATCGTGGCATCGGCAGGCACCTGATCGCCGGTGCGCAAAACAAGCAACTCGTCAAGAACGACCTGGTCAGTCGCAACCTCTAAGGTTGTGCCATCTCGCCGAACGCGTGCTAGTGGCGCACTAATCAGAGCCAAGCGATCAAGCGTGCGTTTACTGCGAAACTCTTGGACCACTCCAATACCAATATTCGCTATGACAATGACGCCGAAGATGGCATCGCGCCACTGCCCCAAGATCAGCAGGATGATGAAACTGCCCCCGACGACGGCGTTAAACAGGGTGAAAAGATTGGCGCGCAAAATGCTGACAATGGAACGACTAGACGAGGAGGAAACAGCATTCGTTAAGCGCAGCTGCACCCGCACGTCAACTTCGCCTTGGGTCAGTCCCTCAGTGGCATAAGAAGCAGTGTCAATCTCGGGCAATTCAAGACGGGCCTCCCGAAGTCGATCAGTGGCTAGGCGGGCACGACGTGCCGCCTTGTCTTCAGCGACATTCGGTGAGCTCATGAATTGACTTTACTCCCAAAAGCCCCGAGCTCTCGGGGGGAGCCCTTAGGGGCCGCGACTTCGTCGATGGCCAGGAGGTAATCCCGGGCGCACGTCTCAGAAAGTTACTTTCCGCCTCTACCCACCTTGCCGAACTCTTCGGAAATGTTCTTGACGGCTTTAGTCAATTCACTCGGCACGATCCACAGCGAGTTCGAATCGGATTGGGCTTAGACTCCCGTCATGAAGATTCTCTTAGGACTTTCAGTCGCGACACTGAGCATTCTGTTGGCTGGTTGTTCGCCTGCCCCTTCGAGCGGGCCAGAGACTTGTCCAGCAGCACCCGTGACGGATGAGATGATGCCCTCGCCAGACGACGTCGCGGAATCCAGCCTGAAATTCGCCCAACAGTTGGTGGGCTTCAGTGAAAAGACTGCAGAGTCGTGCGTTACTGACGCGGGCCTGGTGTGGCGGGTAGTGGGGAGAGACGGCGACCTGTTCGTGATCACCCAAGACTTTAACCCGCTGAGAGTCAACGTGGTGATCGAAATCTCAGAGGTCACAGAAGTGAGAATCGGCTAAGGAAGAGGTCTTCTCAACCGAAGCCTCTACCCCGCTTACTGCCGGTGGCCGCGCGGTAGACCGCAGATTGGTGTGGGTGCGGGCCTGCTCACCGCGGGCGCACTCACTACCGTGCTGTTGCGCCGCCGGGCACTGACCGAGCGTGCCGACTGGTGCACCCCCGGGACGTGAGCCTAGGAGTTCGAACGGAGGGGCCACTATGCTTTCTTAAACGTTAGGGGCCGAATGAACACCAAACCAAAGATTCTTGTTGTAGTACACGACATCGATGACCATCTCAACGAGATGGCCAATCCCATCGCCGAGGCTGGAATTCTCATGGACACGTGGGATGTGCAGAATGACAGTGTCGGCCGCCCCGAACTCGAAAAGCTTGAGCAGTATTCCGGAGTCATCTCACTCGGCGCTCACGCTGGCGTTCTCGAAGAAGAGAAACATCCGTGGATGAGCCATGAGCGCAAGATTATGCAGTGGGCGTTAGAAACCGAGACTCCGATGCTCGGACTCTGCTCTGGCTCGCAACTGCTCGCCTCGGCTGCCGGCGGCCGAATCTATAAAGCCGAGACGGGCGAGTTTGCCTGGACAAAGGTCAACAT
>JAIOXH010000005.1 GCA_021741765.1 Aurantimicrobium sp.
CGAGCCTTGGATCTTCCGGCGTCGCTGAACGCAACCTCAACCGAATCACCATTATTCTCGGTCTCATTTGGATCGTCTGCATCGTCGTTCTCGGCCTGATCACCCGTTTCACCGGAGCCTAGAAGGTGGCCGGGGGTAGTGCCATTCGTGGCTCGCGCGTTGGCGCAGGGCCAATGGGAGAGCAGGATCACGGTGTTCACGCGGAGCGCGTCGCCATTTCGTATTGGGATGCCCTCGGCAATGAGACGGTGCGCTATTACGCCGCTAATCTTCCCGTAGAAGAAATCCCGGAGGTAATCGATTCGCCGACTTCGGGTTTGCCGGCCGGTCGCGATCAAAACGCACCACCCCAGATGGCGAAAGCTGAGCCATACAAGACTCACTTGGCATACGTAAAAGAGCGTCGTTCTCCCGAAGAGGCACAACAAATTCTTGAGGATGCCCTGCACCAGCTACGCGTCCGTCGTGGAACCGCCAAGACCTAGCCGCCAATTTCTCGCCGACCTCGGCCTTACTCACTGTCGCGGGGGCTGGCGATTTCGTCGCAATAGACCCGCGTCTCTATCCGACCGTGAACTGCACTAGCCGGAGCGAACGAGAAGTCGGAATTACCCATCACAAGGCGCAGTGCTCCGGCTTTATCAACACCTGCTGAGACCAGCCACACGTGGGAAGCGGAATTGATAGCACCCAAGGTCAGGGACAGCCGTTCGGATGGGGGCTTCGGAGAGTCCCGAACAGGGATGACGGATATCGAGGTCGTCAACCCTTCCGAACGTCCTGGAAATAGCGAGGCAATATGAGCGTCGGGGCCGACTCCCAGGAATACGAGGTCGAACGCGAATTCTCGAGCGGTGGCAGTGATTCGGTCGTCGGTGGTCAGTTGGGGAAACTGTTCTGCCAATTCATGCGCGTAGTGTTCTGCGGCCTCGTCGAGAGTCATTCCTGAATCTGATGCGGGAATGCGATGAATGGTTATCGGGTCGAAGCAGAGAGCGCTGAGAAAGGAAGCTTCTGCCTGGGCGTCGTTTCGGTCGGCGTGGCCGGCCGGGACCCACCGTTCATCGCTCCACCACACGTGCACCCGTGACCAGTCCACACGTTCCCCCTCGGGCACGTCACCGTCATGGGCTCCGAGATAGGTCAGGACACCGATTCCGACAGTGCCACCGGTCAAGGCGATGTGTGCAAACGACGACTCGGCAAGAGTGGCCACCAGGAGACGGCGCGCATCATGCGCCACTCGCTCAATCACGTCAACCTTCTCGGCAAGAACTATGAGCGTGCGCGTTGACACGGTTTAGGCTTTCGAAACTAAGGGAAGACCCCGTGTCACAACGTCACCGTAGACAACATCCGGATCTAGGCGACGCAACTCCTCAGCGAGGCAGTCGCGCAGAGATCGTCGACTGAAAGAGATGTCGTGTGTTGGTTGGCCCGGCTGCTCGATTCGCGCAACCTTGTGATTGATTCGTGTGAGCACGATGTCGCCGGAAGCACGGGTGAGCACCACGCGGTGGATAGACCCGCCATCGGACGCGTGGTTAGTCAACTGGATGGATACATCAACTCCGAGACGAAGTGACAACCACGCGGCGAGCATCTGACCACTGGGGGAGTCTGACGACATGGCAAGTGACACGCCGGTTATGGTTTCGTGGGGTGGTTGGTCTAGCGCAGCGGCCAATTGCGTCCGCCAGGGTGTGATGCGGGTCCAAGCAAAATCTGCGTCACCCGGGGAGTAGGCAACGGATAGTTCACCGAGGCGATCCATCGGTTGGGGCGAGCTGCCGGCATCCGTGATCCGACACTGGGCCATCAGGCCAAGCGGACTCTGGGACACAACAGGGGGCGCTTCGTTAGGCCACCAGACCACCACCGGAGTGTCCGGAAGGAGCAGGCCTGTCACCAGTCCACGTTCATCGCTTCCCACTTCGCCGAACGCACGAAGGATAACGACCTCGCTCGCGCCGGCGTCGCCGCCCACGCGAATCTCAGCGTCGAGTCGGTTCGCAATGTTCGTGCTTTCGCGAGGGACGCTCACGACAATGACGCGCATGGGGTGTTCACGCGACGCCTCGTTTGCTGCCGCGATGGCATCTTCCTCTTGACCGGGTGCCGTCGAAATCACGAGGGTGAGCACGCGACCCAACGCCACGGCACCTCCCTCTTCTCGAATGCTCACGAGGGATTTAGAAACCTTGGCCGTGCTCGTGTCTGGCATCTCGAAAATCATGGGCGCCTCCAGGCACGACCGTCGCGGGCCATCAGGGCGTCGGCACTCGTTGGCCCCCAACTTCCCGAAGCGTACTGTTCCGGTTGCCCCTGCGTAGCCCAGAATTGTTCAATGGGGTCAAGGATTTTCCAGCTGAGCTCAACCTCTTCGTGTCGGGGAAAGAGCGGGGGATCGCCCAATAGAACATCGAGAATGAGACGCTCATAGGCTTCGGGGCTCGCCTCGGTGAACGCGTGTCCGTAGCCAAAGTCCATCGTTACGTCTCTGACCTGCATGCCGGCGCCCGGCACCTTGGAACCAAACCTAATTGTCACGCCCTCATCCGGCTGAACGCGAATGACGAGAGCGTTCTGACCGACAGCCGACGTTTGGTGTTCGGAGAACAGGTATTGCGGTGCGCGCTTGAAGACCACGGCGATTTCAGTGACGCGCCTCCCCAATCGTTTGCCGGCACGCAGATAGAACGGAACACCCGCCCAGCGTCGGGTGCCAATGTCGAGGCGCATCGCTGCATACGTCTCGGTCTGCGACTGCGGATTCATGCCCTCTTCTTCGAGAAATCCAACGACCCGTTCGCCGCCCTGCCAACCGCCCGCGTACTGGCCACGCGCCGTGGCTGTAGCGAGATCTGCTGGCAGTCGAACTGCTGCGAGTACCTTTTCCTTCTCGGCACGCAGGTCGTCAGCGTGGAAAGAAATGGGCTCTTCCATCGCTGTCAGGGCGAGAAGTTGAAGGAGGTGGTTTTGAATGACGTCGCGCGCCGCACCGATGCCGTCGTAGTAGCCAGCTCTGCCACCGACACCAATGTCTTCAGCCATCGTGATCTGAATATGGTCGACGTGTTCCGCATTCCACAGAGGTTCGAAGAGTTGGTTGGCAAAACGCAGCGCCAGGATGTTCTGGACGGTCTCCTTGCCAAGATAGTGATCAATGCGAAAGACCGAATCGGCGGGGAAAACCGACTCAACGACGTCGTTCAATTCGCGCGCCGTTGTGAGGTCACTGCCAAAGGGCTTCTCGATGACGACGCGGCGCCACTGGTCTGGCGCCGGATCCGCCAGTCCGGATCGCTTCAGCTGCTCCGTTACTTCGGGGAACGAGCGGGGCGGAATAGACAGGTAGAACGCGTGGTTACCCATCGTTCCCATCTTGGTGTCGAGTTTGGCAATAGTTTTCTTCAAGCGCTCAAACGCCGTGTCATCGTTAAATTCCCCGGAAACGAAACGAATGCCCTTGGCTAGCTGATCCCAGACTTCCTCGCGAAACTCTGTGCGCGCGTGATCGCGAACAGAGTCGTGCACCACCTGCTTAAAGTCTTCGTCCGCCCAGTCACGACGGGCAAAACCGATAAGAGCGAATCCGGGTGGCAAAAGGCCTCTATTGGCGAGGTCGTAGACTGCCGGCATCAACTTCTTGCGCGACAGGTCGCCCGTGACGCCGAAAATAATCAGTCCGCAGGGTCCTGCGATCTGAGTGAGCCGCCGGTCTTCGACACTCCTCAGGGGATTCTCAAAGAGGGGTAGTTCTTCCCGAGGCATGGGCTAGTTAAAGGCCTCGAAGAGCGCGGTGAGGTCTGGGTTGCGTCCCGTCAGGGTAAGCGTCAAGACCGGGCGACCGAGTGCAGCCAGAACGTCTGCATCCCCGGCAGCCTGGGCGGCAATGAGCTGTCCAAAGCTGAACGGCATCTCGGGGATGGAAACGTCCGCGTCGGTCGTTTGCAAAATCTGGATGAACGCACCCACGGCCGGACCACCCTTGTGGAACTGTCCGGTCGAGTGCAAAAAGCGCGGCCCCCAACCAAAGGTCACCGGTCGTGACGCACGGCGAGCCACGAGATCGCGAACGCCGGCGGCCTGCGGGAGCATGACGCGGTCCACGTACGCCTGCACGGCGACGTACCCGTCTGTGTCGAGCGTTCCGAGTAGTGCGGTGATGGCCTCACGCGCGGTGCTGGATGAGCCCAGAAAGTCTCCGTGAGCACGAACCTCGATGTCTCCATCGGTGAATGCCGCCGACGTGGGAGCGGGACGAGAATCCAGCAACCCGCGCGCAGCCAACTTTGCCGATTCAACGTCCGGCTGATCAAACGGGTTAATGCCCAGCAGCATGCCGGCAACGACGGTGGCGTACTCCCACGCCAAGAACTGGGCCCCGAGAGTGCCCGAAATCAGAATCTCTCCGTCATGGCGATTGCGTTTCAGCACGTGATGCGCGTGAGCGTCATCAACAAGTCGAACAATGAGCATGTCAGCTGGGACTGACGAAAGCTCATAAGAAACGGTGTCGAGAACTACCGGAAGCAGACCTGTTCCCTGTTTTCCTGTCGACTCTGCGATGAGTTGCTCTGCCCAATCGGGGAGACCCGCAATGTGCGTTCCATCTGAGACGAGTCCCAGCTTGTTGCGCTCGGGCATGCCGGCAACCAGAGCGGCACCGAGAATGAGTCCGGGGTTTTCCGGATGATCAATGGCGAGTTCAAGGGAAGCTGCTGCCGCCTCGTCCAACAGCTCACCGATGTCGACCCCGGCGAGCCCGGCTGGAACGAGCCCAAACGCCGTGAGTGCCGAGAAGCGTCCACCCACGTGGGGATCAGCGTTAAAGACCCGGTAACCGGCAGCGCGAGCGTAAGTATCCAGCGGAGAGCCGGGGTCGGTCACGACGATGATGCGGTCGGCAGGATCAATGCCAGCGGCTTCGAAAGCCGCAGCGAATACTCTTCGGTGACTGTCTGTCTCGACCGTTGAGCCGGACTTGCTACTCACCACAAGCGCAGTGGAGGCGAGGCGGTCTGCCAGTGATGCCGCGACCTGGCCGGGATGCGTTGCGTCGAGAATTGTGAGTTCGACGTTAGCCGTCTGGGCGATGACCTCGGGAGCCAGCGACGACCCGCCCATACCAGACAGCACAATGTGCCTCACCCCGGCCGCGTGAAGCTGTGAGCGTAATTGGTCAATTTCGGCAACGAGCGGTCGAGACGCGTTTACGGATTCAACCCAGCCGAGGCGAATGGCCGCTTCGGATTCGGCAGCCTTACCCCACAGCGTGGGGTCTTGGTCAGTGATGCGGGACGCAACAAAGTTCGAGATAAGACCCGGAAGGGTCCCATCGACAAAGTCCTTGGTTGTTCCTGAAACGTGCACGCGAAAATTCATCGATGAGCCTCCAGAGCTGCGGTAACGGTGTCGAGGAGTTCGCCCCACGACACAATGAACTTGTCTACGCCTTCGCGCTCAAGCTGGTCTGTCACATCGTTGATGTCGACACCGGCAGCGGCTAACTGCTCAAAGAACTCGTGCGCCGAAGCAATGTGGGGTGTAATGGTGTCGCCCGTCACGACACCGTGGTCAAAGGTCGCCAGGAGCGTCTTCTCGGGCATCGTATTCACGACGCCCGCCGCTACCAACCCGGTCACGTAGAGCGTGTCCGGCAGATTCGGATCTTTGACCCCTGTTGACGCCCAGAGGGGGCGCTGAGGGTTTGCTCCGGAGGCGAGCAAGCTGGCCGCGCCCGGGCGCTCGAAGGTGCGTTCAAAAAGTTCGTAGGCGAGACGAGCGTTTGCCAAGCCGGCAGAACTAATCAGGGAGCGTGCCTGATCTGTTCCGAGTGCGTCCAGTCGCTTATCAATCTCCGTATCAACGCGTGACACAAAGAACGACGCAACCGAGTGAATCGTGGAGAGATCGATGCCAGCAGAGTGGGCCTTTTCGAGTCCAGCCAGGTAGGCGTCAATAACCGCGGCGTAACGATCAAGACTAAAAATCAACGTGACATTAACAGAAATTCCCGCGCCGATAACGTCGGTGATGGCGTCCAGTCCGGCGAGTGTTGCGGGGATCTTGATCAGGGCGTTGGATTTGCCCATTTCGTGCCACAGTCGTTTTGCCTCAGCAACCGTTCCTGGCGTGTCATGAGCGAGCGTGGGGGAGACCTCGATCGATACGCGACCATCGAATCCCAGAGTCCTAGAAAATACCGGCTCGAATATGTCGCAGGCAGAGGCGACGTCGCGCGTCGTGATCTGAAAAACGGCCTCATCCGCGTGGACACCCGCTTTAGCCAACTCGCTCACCTGTTGTGCATACGAGTGACCATCGGTCAGCGCGGCGGCGAAGATCGTGGGGTTCGTCGTTACACCGACCACATCGTGCGTCTCAATGAGCGAAGCCAGCGAGCCAGAGGTAATGCGCTCTCTCGAAAGGTCATCGAGCCAGATACTGACACCTGCGTCTGAGAGCTGCGCGGTGGGAGTTGTCACGTTGATCCTTTGTCTGTCGATTGAGGGGAAGAAAGTGTGCTGTGCGAGCTGTGTCGCTAAACGTCCGCAATGGATTCGCGCGCGGCTGCGACAACGGCTTCGGTCGTCATGCCGAACTCACGGAACAACGTCTTGTAGTCGGCGGATGCTCCAAAGTGCTCAAGGGAAACGGACCGTCCTCGAGAACCGAGGAATCTTTCCCAGGAAAGTGACAATCCCGCTTCCACGCTCACTCGTGCCGAAACGCCGTGAGGAATGACGCTCTCGCGATATTCCTCCGACTGCTCCAGGAACCACTCCCAGCACGGAGCGGATATGACGCGCGCAGAGATTCCGTCGGCGGCAAGCTCTTCACGAGCGGCCACCGCCAACTGCACCTCCGAACCCGTCGCCAGCAGAAGCACATCGGGGGTCCCCTCGCAGTCCACAAGCACATAAGCGCCCTTGGCTGTCGCTGACGCGTGAGCAAACTCGGTCGAGGTGGCTGCGCCAGTCCCTCGAGCGAAGACGGGGACGTTCTGACGCGTGAGCGCTATACCGACCGGTCCGTTCCGGCGCTCCAGCATGGTTTTCCAGGCGAAGGTAACCTCGTTCGCGTCAGCGGGGCGAACAACGTCTAGACCGGGAATCGCTCGCAGGGTGGCCAATTGTTCGATGGGCTGGTGAGTAGGGCCATCCTCACCGAGGGCCACGGAGTCGTGTGTCCACACAAAAATGGACGGAACCTTCATCAGGGCAGCGAGGCGAACAGCCGGACGCATGTAGTCGCTGAAAATCAGGAACGTGCCGCCAAAGGGTCGCGTTTTACCGTGGAGAACGATTCCGTTCAGGATTGCCGCCATGGCGTGCTCACGAATACCAAAGTGCAAAACGCGACCGTAAGGCTCGCCGGTCCACTCGTGTGTCGACCACTGAGCGGGAACAAACGAGCGCGCGCCATCAATCGTGGTGTTGTTTGATTCGGCGAGGTCAGCTGAACCGCCCCAAAGTTCGGGCATGACACCGGCGAGCGCGTTGATCACTTTGCCCGACGCCGCACGGGTCGACACCTCTGAGTTTCCCTCGAAAACGGGCAGAACGGCATCGATGCCTTCGGGAAGCTGGCCTGCTTCTAGTCGGTCGAACAATGCCTTCTGAGAGGGGTGAGCCGCAGCCCAGACGTCAAAGCTCTGCTGCCATCCGGCACGAGCCACGGCGCCACGTTCGAGCGCTTTGCGTGTGTGTGCGATGACCTCGGGGGCTACCTCAAAAAACTTCTCCGGATCGAAACCCAGAGCGCGCTTGAGTCCGGCGAGTTCCTCAGCGCCGAGTGCGGATCCGTGAATCTTTCCCGTGTTTTGCTTGCCGGGACTGGGCCAACCGATGATGGTCTTGAGAATAATCAGCGTTGGCTTCGCGGTCTCTGCCTGCGCGGCCATGACCGCTGCGTGGAGTGCCGGAACGTCTTCGACGTAGTCACCGGACTTCTTCCAGTCAACAATACGCACGTCCCAGCCGTAGGACTCGTAGCGCTGCTGAACGTCCTCGGTGAACGCAATCTTGGTGTCATCTTCGATCGAAATCTGATTGCTGTCGTAGATCGCAATGAGATTGCCCAACTGCTGGTGTCCGGCCAGGGACGAAGCTTCTGCCGTGACACCCTCCTGAAGATCACCATCACCCGCGATGACATAAACGAAGTGGTCGAAGGGGCTCGTACCGGCAGCAGCGTCGGGATCAAAGAGCCCGCGTTCGAAGCGCGCGGCGTAAGCAAAACCAACGGCCGAAGCCAAGCCCTGGCCCAACGGTCCCGTCGTGATTTCGACGCCCGCAGTGTGCCCATACTCAGGGTGCCCCGGGGTGAGCGAACCCCAAGTGCGCAACGCCTTGAGGTCGTCGAGCCCGAGACCGTAACCGCCTAGGTACAACTGAACGTACTGAGTGAGTGAGCTGTGACCAACGGAAAGAATAAAGCGATCGCGTCCCACCCACGTATCGTCCGAGGGGTCCCGTCGCATGATCTTTTGGAACAGAAGATAAGCCGCTGGAGCGAGGCTAATGGCAGTGCCCGGGTGACCGTTGCCCACCTTTTCAACGGCGTCGGCAGCCAGAACACGGGCCGTGTTTACGGCCAGATCGTCACGTTCATTCCAATCGAGCGCCGTCATGCGTGGGGCCTATTCCTGTGAGGTGATGTCAGAGTCTTTCGGAGAGTGTCCGAAACCATGTGTGTGTCCCTTCGAGACAATGGAAAACGATGAACTTTTCTTATCGAAGAAAGCCCCCGTTGTGCCCTCGTGGGAGGTTCACAGACACGCGCTATTGCGCTCCCAGTATAGAAGACCGCCTTACTGCACGTCACGGAACACTGAGCGTTCCACCGAGCTCGCTCTGGGGTGCTGTCCATGGTCTCGCAAGGTCGGTCGTTTAGAATCTCGCTAATAGGCTTCTGGGAAATGGGACGACATGCACGTATCCGTGATGGCAACGCCTCGATCGTCGCGCGTTGGCGTTCGTCGGAAGCTAGCGGCATACGTCGCGCTGACCAAGCCCCGTGTCATGGAGCTCCTGCTCGCTGTGACCGTTCCCACAATGTTTTTGGCACAAGGTGGCTTGCCCAATCTTCTCCTCGTGGTGATTACGCTCGTCGGTGGCGCAATGAGCGCGGGCTCGGCGGGAGCCTTTAATTGCATCATCGATCGGGATGTTGATCGACTCATGCGTCGCACCGAAGGCCGGCCGCTCGTTACCGGAGAGGTGTCTACCCGTGAAGCGGTGATTTTTGCCAGTGTTCTTGCTGTGGCGTCCACGGTGTGGTTCGCACTCCTCACGAACTGGCTTGCAGCAGCATTATCGGTCGCTGCCATTGCCTTCTATGTCATCGTCTACAGCCTGATTCTGAAACGACGCACACCACAGAACATCGTGTGGGGAGGAGCCGCGGGCGGTTTCCCCGTGCTCATTGGCTGGGCGGCCGTGACGGGAACGCTCTCATGGACTCCCGTTGTCTTGTTTCTGATCATCTTCCTGTGGACGCCTCCCCACTACTGGCCGCTGTCCTGGAAGTACCGAGACGACTATCGAAGCGCGGATATTCCCATGCTCACTGTCGTTCGCGGTCCCATCACGGTGGCTCTGCAAATCGTGTTGTACGCGTGGGCCACACTGGCGGCGTCACTTCTCCTCATACCGATTGCGAACATGGGCGTGATTTACGTCGTCATGGCTCTCGCACTCGGCGTTCCCTTTGTGGTTGAGAGTCATCGCCTCTTCGCTCGCGCAGTGAGTCGCGCCGACGTGTCACCCATGCGCCTTTTTCACTATTCGAATGCCTACCTGGCGATGCTTTTCGTCGCCGTCGCTATCGACGCACTGTGGCGTATTCCGATACCTGCCCTTTAAGAGACGGTCACGCGCGCGCGTTACGTCAAGCGTTTCGTGGGTCGCCGAAAGGTCGTTGCTGCTGAGGTCATCAGCGCGACGACGACGCACGCGAGCAACATGTGTATTCCGACAAGAAGCGGCGGCAGACCTGTGCGCGACTGAAGGATGCCCACAACGACCTGTATGACGTTGACAAGCAGTAGCCACCCCAAAAGGCGCACGAGCACGCCACGACGTGCGAACCAGGCCACGGCGATCGCCAGAACAGTCAGACCGACGGCGGTGTACGCCGGAATGCTGTGCAGGTGTTGCAGCAGGTCGCTGTTCAGGTTGTTTCGTGGGGCATCCGCATCGCCCGCGTGAGGTCCAGAACCCGTCGTGAGGACGCCCAGGAGAATGGTGATGGTCTGAAAAGAGATGACGAGGGCAATCAGCAGGCGAAGGTAGGTCGGTGCGGGGCCTTCGGCGGTTCTTGCGTAGAGCAGGCACACGAAGACGCTGCAGAGGGCAATGATCGCTGCAGAGACCACAAAGTGCAGGCCCACCACGTAGGGATTGAGCTGGACGAGCACCGAAATCCCACCAATAACGGCCTGCACCGGAATACCTATGCCTACGAACAGGGCAAGCCAAAAGAGGGCGGGCCGACGTCGGCGCATTCGGACAACCAAGATAAACGTGGCCAATGCTGCGATCACCAGCAAAAACGTGAGGACACGGTTGGCAAACTCGATTACCCCGTGAATACCCATTTCGGGTGTATTGACAAGGGATTCCGCAGTGCAACTCGGCCACGTGGGACAACCGAGGCCACTCGCCGTGAGGCGGACGGCACCGCCGGTAACAACGATCCCCACGTTGAATGCGAGATTGATCCAACCGGCGACACGAACAGAACGCGTGGCCTCTGTGGGAATCCAGCCAAAGAGTCGTTGTCGAATCATCGTTCTCTCGTAAAGTCTCATCTGCCACGAGCCGGGTGGTAAGGCTAGACTTATCCCTAGCAGTGCAATCGGTATTTCCGGTTTCTCAATGATGAGCGTAAGGGCAGTCGCCATGGGAAACCTGTGCCACGTCGTTACAAAGTCTAAGAGTTCCGGTGTGTGCGAACACACGGTCACGGGGTTATCCCGTAGACAGGAATAGTTACCCCTCAACCACGCGATTGCACAGCGAGAGGAAACCATGTCCGACATCTTGATCAACCGCCCCGAACTCGACACGCTCGGAGTTTACGAGTTTGGCTGGCACGACACCGATGCCGCCGGAGCGAGTGCTCGTCGTGGGTTGTCTGAGGCCGTTGTTCGCGACATCAGTGCGCTCAAATCAGAGCCCGAATGGATGCTGGCGTCTCGCCTCAAGGCCCTCGGTCTCTTCGGACGTAAACCGATGCCCACCTGGGGTGCCGACCTCACGGGAATCGACTTCGACAACATCAAGTACTTTGTTCGAGCTAGCGAGCAGCAGGCCCAAACGTGGGACGACCTTCCTGATGACATCAAGACCACCTATGAGCGTCTGGGAATCCCCGAGGCAGAGCGTCAGCGTCTGGTCTCCGGCGTAGCCGCTCAGTACGAGTCGGAAGTTGTCTACCACCAGATCAACGAAGAGCTGGAGCGTCAGGGCGTCATATTCATGGACACCGACACCGCGCTTCGGGAACACCCCGAATTCTTCGAAGAGTACTTCGGAACCGTGATTCCTGCCGGTGACAACAAGTTCGCTGCGCTTAACTCTGCTGTCTGGTCGGGCGGTTCGTTCGTATACGTTCCCAAGGGCGTTCACGTTGAGATTCCCCTTCAGGCCTACTTCCGTATCAACACGGAAAACATGGGTCAGTTCGAGAGAACGCTCATCATCGCCGACGAAGACAGCTACGTTCACTACATCGAGGGCTGCACGGCCCCCATCTACAAGAGTGATTCGTTGCACTCGGCCGTTGTTGAGATTGTCGTCAAGAAGGGCGCCCGCGTGCGCTACACGACCATTCAGAACTGGTCGAACAACGTCTACAACCTCGTCACGAAGCGTGCCATCGCGCATGAGAACGCCACCATGGAGTGGATCGATGGCAACATCGGCTCCAAGGTCACCATGAAGTACCCCAGTGTTTACTTGGTGGGAGAAGGCGCTAAGGGCGAGACCCTCTCTGTTGCCTTTGCCGGCCCGGGACAGCACCAGGACGCGGGAGCCAAGATGGTTCACATGGCGCCCAACACCAGCTCGTCGATAGTCTCGAAGTCGATTGCGCGTGGAGGTGGACGTGCGGGTTATCGCGGAGAGATCCGAGTAGATGAGAAGGCCCACAACTCAGCCAACACCGTTCGTTGCGATGCGCTGCTGGTTGACACCATCAGCCGCAGCGACACGTATCCGGCCATCGACATTCGGGTTGACGACGTCACCCTGGGCCACGAGGCCACTGTTTCTCGAGTCAGCGAAGAGCAACTTTTTTATCTGATGTCGCGCGGCCTCGCTGAGGATGAAGCCATGGCCATGATTGTTCGCGGCTTCATCGAACCTATTTCTCGAGAACTCCCCATGGAGTATGCCCTCGAGCTCAACAAACTCATCGAGATGGGTATGGAAGGGTCAGTCGGCTAGATGACCCAGAAAACTTCTGCCGAGCATTCGCCGGCAGCCTTCTACAACGCTGACGCTCTGCCCCCCGTTCAGACGCGACGCGAGCGCTTAAGCGCGTTTTCGACCGACGATCTCAATCCTGTGTCGTCACGTTCTGCCGAGTGGCGTTTTAGCCCGCTTGACCGCATTGAGAACCTCACGAGCGGCGAGCGAGATGGATCAGATGTTCCTGCCGCCTACGACATCACCGGGGCCGCCAGCGTGGCCCACGTGCCCATGAGCGACCCGCTGATTGGTCGATGCGGTCGCCCCGAAGAGGTGGCAAGCGCCCTCGCCTGGCACGACACCAAGAACGCACTCATCATCACGGCATCTGCTCAAGACGCGTCCGAGGTGTGGATCACGCGTGACGCCCTGGGCTTGTCGGCCAGAGCCGGGCACACCGTTATCGACGTGGCACCGTTCGCCAAGACGACCATTGTGTTTGACAATCGTGGCGATGCGATGCTCAGCGAGAATGTCGAAATCCATGTGGGTGAATCAGCTCAGGTTGTCGTTGTCAGCCTGCAGCAGTGGAATCACGGCGCCGTGCACCTGGCATCGCACTTCTGTCGGATTGCAGCGAACGCGTCTCTCACCCACGCCGTTATCACCTTGGGAGGGGGAGTAACGCGCATCAACCCCACCGCCCACCTTGCCGAGAATGCGGGCTCGGCAACCCTGCTCGGCCTATATACCGCCGATGCTGGCTCGCACATTGAGTCGCAGGTTTTCGTCAACCACGACGCACCGAATACCGTCAGCCGGGTCTCTTACAAAGGGGCCCTGCGTGGCGCCGGCGCGCGCACCGTCTGGATCGGCGATGTGCTCATCGGTCGAGAGGCCACGGGCACAGACTCCTACGAGCAGAACCGCAACCTCATCTTGGCGGAGGGTGCGCGTGCCGATTCTGTGCCGAACCTCGAGATTGAAACCGGCGACATCGTGGGGGCCGGACACGCAAGTGCCACGGGCCGCTTTGACGGCGAACAGCTGTTCTACCTTCGTTCTCGCGGCATCACCGAGCACGAAGCACGGCAACTGGTCGTCCGTGGCTTCCTCAACGAAGTGCTCGCCATGGTTCCTGTTCCCCGCGTTCAGGCCATCGTGCATGACGCCCTTGATGAAGCTCTCGAGGAGGTATCGGCATGAGCGAGGAGCTCGTCTGCGCTGCGGATGACCTCGTCGTCGACCAGGCGAAGCGTGTCGTAGTGGGTCAGATTCCCGTTGCTCTCGTTCTGGATTCGACGGGCGCGATCCACGCCATTGGCGATACCTGCACGCACGGCGATATCTCGCTGGCGGAAGGTTTCGTCGAAGACGGCACGCTCGAGTGCTGGGCGCACGGCTCGAAGTTCGAGCTCACCACCGGAAAGCCGCTCACCCTGCCCGCGTTCGAGCCCGTGCCCGTCTTTACGGTCTCCGTGCGCGACGGAAATGTTTACATCGACCCCACGACCCCGAAGGTGCTTTAGATTATGTCAACGCTCACGATTACCGACCTGCACGTCACTGTGGAAACCGAGAACGGTCCACTTGAGATTCTTCGCGGGGTCGACATGGTCATCAACTCTGGCGAGACCCACGCCGTGATGGGGCCGAACGGATCGGGCAAGTCAACCCTGGCGTACACAATCGCCGGTCACCCCAAGTACACCGTGACCAAGGGCAGCATCGACTTTGACGGCCAAGATGTCCTTGCGATGAGTGTTGACGAACGGGCGCGTTCCGGCCTCTTTCTCGCCATGCAGTATCCGGTGGAGATTCCCGGAGTTGCCGTGAGTAACTTTCTCCGCACCGCTAAGACAGCCATTGATGGTCAGGCTCCGCCCATCCGCACGTGGGTGAAAGACGTGAAGCAGTCGATGTCAGAGATGCGCATGGATCCCAGTTTTGGCGAGCGCAGTGTGAACGAGGGGTTCTCGGGCGGCGAAAAGAAACGCCACGAGATAGTGCAGCTCGACCTGCTCAAGCCAAAGATGGCCGTACTCGACGAAACCGACTCAGGACTCGACGTTGACGCGTTGCGGGTTGTGAGCGAAGGCGTGAACCGCGTCAAGGAAGAGACGGGACTGGGTGTGCTTCTGATTACCCACTACACGCGCATCCTTCGCTACATCAAGCCAGATTTCGTTCATGTTTTTGTAAACGGCCGCATTGCTGAGGAGGGTGGCCCGGCACTGGCCGACCGCCTCGAAGCCGAAGGGTACGACCGCTTTACCGAGACGGCCGACGCATGAGCGCACTCTCTGACGAGAAGTACAACGCCTGTATCGAAGCGCTCAAAGAGGTTGTCGACCCCGAACTGGGCATCAACATTGTGGACCTGGGACTCATCTACGACCTCTCGTGGTACGAGGAAAACAATGCCCTCATCATTCACATGACCCTGACCAGTGCCGGTTGCCCGCTCACCGACGTGATCGAGGAGCAGACCGGCCAATCTCTCGACGGTGTTGTTGACGCGTTCCGCATCAACTGGGTCTGGATGCCGCCGTGGGGTCAGGAGCGCATTACTGATGAGGGGCGCGACATGATGCGCGCTCTGGGATTCTCGATCTAGGGTTTTCTTCGCCGAACTGAACCAGAAGCGTTTCTCGTGGCGTTAGGACGCTTTACTGTTGAGCAGCTTCCACGTAAGGGGGAGCAGTGCACCGGCCAAGAGTGCCTTGATCAGGTCGCCCACAATGAACGGCACGAGACCGAGAGAAAACACGGTTCCGGCATCGGCGGGCAGTCCGTTTGCCGCAAAGAAAGCGGCCAGCACGGGAAGACCACAGGCGTAAATGATGACCTCGGCCACGAGGAACGACACGACGGCCTTGAGAACCTTGCGATCCCAGGCGAGCTTGGCAAACCAGCCCAGCGCCACTGACGCCACGATAAACCCGACGAGGTAACCCAGGGTAGGCAGAGCGAGAACGGCGAGACCCGTCGTGTGCGAGCCGTCAGCCTGAGCCGCCAAAACCGGAAGCCCAGCCACCGCCAGAAGAAGGTAGGCGGACGTCGCAATCGCGGCGCGAATGGGCCCGAGCGACGCACCGACCAACAGGACGGCAAAAGTCTGACCGGTGATGGGCACAGGCCACATGGGGATCTGAATCTGTGCCGCGCCCGCAATCAACGCAATGCTGAGCACGATGTAGATGGCGCTGACAGCTACGTTTCGGGCTCCGAGACGGTCTACGAGAACGGGGCTTCTCAGGGCAAGAGAGTTCGACATGTCACTCCTCAATCGGACGGCGCGAGGGCGCCTGTTGCATCCATCTTAGCTTCGTGTCGTCCACTGTTCCACGAGTTCGTCTTCCGCTGCAGAATCATCGACGCGACCCTGTGAGGGTCGTTTGGTGGGCGCCGGAGTGCCGGCGCGTATGCGCCGTTCTCGTCTGATTGCCCAGAGCAGGGCGATGACACCAAGTATCGCAAATGCCATCCACTGGAAGGCATAGCTCAGGTGATTGCCCTCGCTGGTGGACGGTTTTGCGAGGGGAGCGCCGGCTGGCGCGGCCGGGCTTTCGGCCATCAGCTCACCGTAAAAGTGGGAATAGACGGGCACGCCCCACCTCTCCGCCAAGGCACCCAGTTCTATGGTGGGAACGAGGTTGGCCGACGCAGACTGCCCGGGGATGCTCCGTTCGCCCGTTCTCAGCCGGGCCGTAACGACGACGGAACCTTCGGGGGGTGCCGGAACAGCCGCCGGTCCCGAGCCGGTGGCGTCCTTCTCAATCCATCCTCGATCGACAACAAACACGGTTCCGTCGTTAGTCACGAGGGGGGTCAGAATCTCAAACCCTGGCCCCTGTTCCGATGTGCGATTTCGCACGAGTACCTGGTCAGCAGTCGCGTATGTACCCTCCACAATGACGGGGCGCCATTCGGCATCGGGGTCTGCACTCTCGCGACTCGGCACTAACTCACTCAGGACAACCGGTGTGGCATCGAAGTTCGCCTGAACCCGGGTAATCTCGGCAACTGTTTCTTCGCGTCTATCCAGTTGCCAAAGGCCTAAACCAACGCAGGACGCCCCGAAGATCGCGGTCAGAGCGGCGTAGGCGAACCACCGGCGCCACCCAGAAACTGTCGACGAGGTGTCGGTACCCTGAGCAGCGCGCTGCGTCACCGACGTTCTTCCGAAACGGGGTGTGCCTGATCAGAGCTCGTCGAATCGGCCTGCCCAGAACCGGCAAGACCCGGGCTCAGCATTAGCGCACCAGGTCGTACAACCTCCGGCACGCTGTCGATGCGAACAGCATTAGCAATAATCACCGCGAAGTAGGGCAAGAAGACGGCGCCGGCCGCGCAAACCAACAACCACCAGCCATCCACGAAGACCATCAGAACGATGCACACCACCCGAATGGTCATGGCGACCGTGTACTTGATGAAGCGCACGCGACGCTCATCCGTGGGGGAGCGCTGAAGGGTGGTAACGGATTGAAGCTGGGAACGCTTCATCATGCCTCGCTGACGTTAGAGGGAACGCCTCAAGCCTACGACTATGCTGAGTCCGTCGATACACCGAAGGGCCCCTCATGACAGCACGCACCGTCCTGATTACCGGTGGTAACCGAGGCATCGGGTTCAGTCTCGCCGAAGAGTTTGTGGCCGCAGGTCACCGGGTTGCGGTGACCGCACGAAACGGTGCCGGACCAGCGGGCAGCCTCACGGTGATTGCGGACGTGACCGACGGCGCAAGCCTGGATCGTGCTTTTGCCGAGGTTGAGGAGAAGCTCGGTCCCGTTGAGGTCCTCGTTGCCAACGCGGGAATTACCCGTGACACCCTCGTGATGCGCATGTCCGACGACGACTTCGATGACGTCGTCAACACCAACCTCGGTGGCGCGTTCCGCGTGGTGAAGAGGGCCACCAAGGGCATGCTCAAAGCAAAGTTCGGTCGCATCATTCTCATCAGTAGTGTCGTGGGTCTCTACGGATCGGCCGGACAGGTCAACTACGCCGCATCCAAGAGTGCCCTTGTCGGAATGGCGCGCAGTTTGACGCGCGAACTTGGGTCGCGAGGAATCACCGCGAACGTGGTAGCGCCGGGCTTCATTGAAACCGATATGACCGCAGCACTTCCCGAGGAACAACAGCTCGAATACAAGCGCAATATTCCCGCGGGACGCTTTGCGCAACCGGCGGAAGTGGCCAAGGTGGTTGCCTGGCTGGCCGGAGACGACGCGGGCTATATCTCGGGAGCCGTGATTCCCGTCGACGGAGGATTGGGCATGGGCCACTAGCCGGATCTCGTCACTCGCGCGTAGACCCGTGACGTCAGGTTCGGGCTGAGTTGCGAATCATGTCTATGGCATGACGCATGTCACGAACATCGATGGCGACATGCGCGCGATCCCGAACAATGGGCTTGGCGCAAAAGGCAACAGAAAGACCGGCGACCGACATCATGTCGAGGTCGTTGGCTCCGTCCCCGATGGCCACGGTGTCTTCTCGCAAGAAATCACCTTCGCTGGCCCAATCGAGGAGCGCCTTAGCTTTCGCGGTAGCGTCGACGATATGACCGGAGACCTGGCCGCTGAGCGAACCGTCCGGCGCAGTCTCAAGTCTGTTAGCCCGCCACGCGTTCACTCCGAGAGCCTGCGCTACGGGATCAAGCACTTCGTGAAAGCCGCCGGAAACGACGCACACCCAGCCATCCTCTGCCTGCACGGCGGCAATCAGTTCGGGCACACCTTCCGTTACCGAGACTTTGGCCCGCACGCGCGCAATAGCCTCGGGCGTGAGTCCTCCCAGCGTGGCCACACGCTCACGAAGGCTCGCCGCAAAATCGAGCTCTCCCCGCATGGCTCGATCGGTTATTTCGGCAACAAGTGCCCCGCTGCCAGCCTCGTCTGCTAACAGTTCGATGACCTCGTTGTCAATGAGTGTCGAATCGGCGTCCAGCACAACAAGCTTTCTCCCGAGACGCCTATCCATGGCTCTAACCCTACGGCAGGCTTATCTCAGGCCCGTGAGGATGATTGTGATGTTCCGCTGTCATCGGCTCATTACGATGGGCATATGACCCGAGTTCTAGAGTTTGACCACGTCTCACTTCAGCGAGGCGGGCGGCCCATTTTGCGGGATGTATCGTGGCAGGTTGATTCGCGCGAACGGTGGGTGGTTGTGGGGCCCAACGGCTCGGGAAAGACGAGCATTCTCGAGATTCTTGCGGGGTGGGATCTGCCCAGTTCGGGGCGCGCGATCGTGCTCGACGAGGAACTCTCATCCGCCGACCCCGACTGGTTGCGTCCGCGCATCGGCTTGGCATCGGCAGCCATGCTGAAGCGCTTTGACCCCGAGGAAAGCGTCTCCGACGCCGTTGTGTCGGCCGCCTATGCAGCCGCGCAGGCTCGCGGCCGGGACATTGATGAGATCGACATTCGACGTGCGCGTCGCGTGTTGGGGGAGTGGGGCCTCGGGGAACTTACGTCCCGAACGTTTGGCACTCTCAGCGAGGGTGAACAAAAGCGGCTCCAGTTAGCACGGGCCATCATGACCGACCCTGAACTTCTCCTTCTCGACGAACCCACGGCAGGCCTCGATATGGCGGCTCGATCAGACCTTCTGCGCCTCCTGGGCGCTTTCGCTCAGGTCACGTCGTCACCGGCCATCGTTGTGGTCACGCACCACATTGAAGAGATTCCTGCCGGCTTTACGCACGCCCTCGTGCTGAGGGAAGGATCTGTGGTCGCTGCGGGCAATATCTTTGACACGGTCACTTCCGATGTGCTCTCGGTTGCTTACGGTGTGGGCATTGAGGTTACCGCCGTCGATGGTGGCTTCCGGGCGCACGTCGCCTTCTAAATCTCTGATAAAGTAAGGCGTTCGCTTCGGCGATTCACCCGTGATGGCAACATCCGCAGACAACAAGGACTATTGATGAAGGCTGAAATTCACCCCGAGTACCAGGCAGTCGTATTCCACGACCTCGCGTCGGGAGAGTCATTCCTCACTCGATCCACGGCGACCTCGTCAAAAACTGTCACGTGGGAGGACGGCGTCGAATACCCCGTCATCGACGTTGAAATCAGCAACGCGTCGCACCCGTTCTACACGGGCAAGCAGCGCATCATGGACTCGGCCGGTCGTGTCGAGAAGTTCAACCAGCGCTTCAAGGGCTTCGGCGGAAGCAACTAGTCTTTTTTCAGAAACGGGCATCGCGCAAGCGGTGCCCGTTCTTGCGTTAACGAACGGGCCATTTTCCGTCGTCGGCATAAGGCGTTTTTCCCTGAGATGTCAGGTAGGCCGCGAAACTCGCCGCCTGTTCCGCTGCCCAGTGAACCTGAGCGTCGTGGAGCTGCAGTGCCGTCATCGAAAGTTTCTCGGAGTGAACCCTAGCCAGAGCCTGAGCGATGCGCCCGGCAGCAATCGCGTCTGCCGAGGCATCGTGTGCGTGTTCGAGCCCAACAGCGTAGTGTTCGGCGGCATTCTCGAGACGACGCTTGCCCTTACGGTAACGGTCAACCTGTTTATCAATCACGAGGGGGTCGATAACGGGTCGCACATCGCCCAGCGGCTCGAGCCCGTAGCGCTTTGCCTCTCGGTCAAGAATCGTGAAGTCGTAACTGGCGTTGTAGGCAACGATCGGAATACCAGAGTCTAAGTGAGCGGCGAGGACAGCAAGGATCTCAGCAATTGCGGCTGCGGGCTCCCGGCCGTGCTCCACCGCGTGTGCAGTGGTGATGCCGTGTACACTCGTAGCAATTTCCGGAATCTCAATACCCGGGTTGATCAACCAGTCGCGGGCTTCGCTGACCTGACCGGCGAAATCCAGCAGACTTACATGAGCGCTGACAATTCGAGTGGTCTCGGGAGCGAGTCCGGTGGTTTCCGTATCGAAAACGGCAAGAGTACGGGCCCATTCGGGAAGCTCTATCGGTGCATTCACGCCCTCACTCTACGCGTGTCGACAGACAACGTTCAGAGGGCAACGCCAACGCGATAGGACCCTGCGCGTAGACTTACGCGCGTGTCAACAGCCGCGTCTCCTTACGCTGATCGACTGGCACAGGTTCCCGTGCGATCGTTCACTGGTCTCGTGAACGGGGTGGTGACCGCGTGGTGGGATTTCGGGCCACAGAGCAGACCGGTCGACGTGGTGATGGTGCACGGATTCCGCGGCGATCACCACGGCTTGGAGCCTTTTGTCGCTGCTCTCGGTCCCCGGGTGCGTGTCCTCATTCCGGATTTGCCCGGATTCGGTTCGACACGAGCATTTTCGGGCCCTGCCGACATCGATGCTTTTGCAATGTGGCTCAAGGCTTTTTGTGCTGCCCATGCTCCCGGAGCTGCGGTTCTGGGTCATTCATTCGGTTCCATCGTCGTTGCCTCGGCCCGCGCGGCTGGGCTCGCCGTGCCGGCTACCGTTCTGGTTAACCCCATAGCAGCCAACGCGCTTGCGGGACCACGCGGATTGATGACCAAATTGGCCGTGGGCTACTACACCGTCTCGGCGAAGTTGCCCGAGCGTTGGGGTTATGCACTCCTCCGCAACAGGGCGATTGTTCGGGTGATGAGCGTCACCATGGCCAAAACGAGAAACAAGGACTTGCGACGGTGGATTCACGGGCAACACGACGAGTACTTTTCGGTATTTGACGGGCGCCGTGCCGTACTCGAGGCATTTCAGGCGAGTGTTCGTAACGATGTCGGTCAATTTGCCCACGGACTCACAGGGCCCGTACTGATGATTGTTGCCGATCGCGATGACATCACGTCACTGGTGCGACAACGTGAACTAGCGGCACGTCTCAGCGACGTTTCCCTGCACGTCGTCACGAATGTGGGACATTTGGTGCACTACGAGGCTGCCGACGAAGCCGCCAATGTTATTCGACAGTTCTTGAAGCTCCCCGGCACGAACGCATGAGAATCGGATTCGACGCGCGCTACATTCGCTGGGATTATCACGACGGCATCAGTCGATTTAGCCAAGGACTTGCCCAGGAGCTGGCTCTTCTCATCGGGCAGCGATCTGCAGACCAACTCGTCTTCATCATCTCCGACGAACGTCAGCGCGCTCTGCTGCCGGAGAACGAGACCATCACCGTTTCCCCGCCCACAAGTTCACGCGAGCCCTGGGTGGCACATCAGGTCAACAGCGCGAATCTGGACGTTGTTTTTTCACCGATGCAGACGATGGGAGCACGGGGAAGAAACTATCGCCTCATCGTCACCGTTCATGACCTCATCTACTACCGGCACCGCACACCTCCTCCTCAATTCGCGTGGCCCCTGCGCCTACTGTGGCGTTTGTATCACGTGTCGTGGGCACCTCAAAGATGGCTTCTCAATAGAAGCGATGCCGTCGTCGCCGTCTCTCAGACAACGGCACTCCTTATCGCGAAACATCGTCTCTCCCGTCGACCCGTCTACGTGGTGCCCAACGCGGCAGATCAACCGGCACGCCCTCTGAAGCCCGAGCCATTCCCGAAGCGCAGGCGACGAGCCATTTACATGGGTTCGTTCATGCCGTACAAGAACGTCGAAACACTCATCAGGGCGGCAGCACTGAGCCCGGAGTGGGAGTTCCATTTTTTGAGCCGGATCGACAACGAGACGCGCAATCGTCTCGAGAGACTAGCGCCCGCAGCCAGGCTCTTTTTTCACGACGGGACGCCAGAGAACGAATACCTCAATCTTCTTGCCACATCGCGTGTCCTCGTGTCCTCGTCTTTGGACGAAGGTTTCGGTATACCCCTCATCGAGGCAATGGCCCAAGGTACACCGGTTGTCGTGAGCGACATTGACATTTTTCATGAAGTGGCCGGCGAGGCGGCGCTGTTTGCCCCAGCAAATGACGCCGAAGCATTCGCTGCTGCTCTCACGCAACTCGATGACGAACAGACGTGGCTCCAGCTCTCTCGCACGGCACTGGACCAAGCGAAAAAGTTTTCGTGGCAGGCCTCAGCTGCTCGGCTACTCGATGTCCTCGATGAGGTTGCCCGCGCCGATAGCAGCGGCGAGCGCATCTAGAAAATCACTCGAACCTCCGTCAACCTTGACTGTTGCCAAGCGATCGGCCTTCGTTTCACCCCGATTCACAATGACGATCGCATCACGTCGACGATGAGCCAGTTCCACAAGTCTTAAGCCACTGTTGACAACGAGAGAAGTTCCCACGGCGATGAGGACATCTGCGCGGTTGATGAGGGCCGTAGCCGCTTGGTAAACCTTGGGGGGCACGAATTCTCCAAAGAAAACCACATCTGGCTTGAGAATTCCCCCGCACACCGTGCACTCCGGAACCTCAACGGACTGCCAACCTTCGACGTCTGAGTCACCATCGGGAGCAAGTTCGGGATCGGGCATCTGAGCGAGCCACGGGTTGAGCAGTGCGACTCGGTGCTCAACGCTTTCCCGGTCGTACATCTGCCCACAATCGACACAGGCGACCCTGCTGAGGGTTCCGTGCAGGTCGACAACGTGAGCGCTCCCGGCCCGACGATGAAGTCCGTCAACGTTCTGGCTGACGATTCCAGAAATTGCGCCCTGCTGTTCCATTGCTGCCAGGGCGATGTGGCCTCGGTTGGGTTCGGCCGCGGCAAACCGGCGCCAGCCGAGATGCGCTCCCGCCCAGTACCTGCGGCGATACTCGAGAGATCCCATGAAATCAGCGAACTTCATCGGGGTGCGTTTCGACGCTCCCTGACCGCGGTAATCGGGAATGCCCGAGTCTGTGCTGACTCCCGCCCCGGTGAGCACGGCAACACGCTTTCCCGACACAAGGCGAGCAATTTCACTCGCCTGCTCGGTTGCGGGTGAATCCGCTTGTGCCGTCACCATAGGCTGAGCATACGAAACGGGTGTTTCGCAAATGTTTCTATAGTGAGAATTATTTTGGCCCACACAGTTCAGCTTTCTGCAGCGGATCCAGCGTTGCGCGACTACACCGACCTCACAGATGTGGCTCTCCGCAGGGTTCGCGAACCCGCCGAGGGCATTTATATTGCTGAGTCTCCCAAAGTCATTCGACGTGCCATCGCCGCGGGGCACACACCCCGTTCGGCGCTCGTACTTTCCGAGAAGTCCGAGGAAGTCCTGCGAGACCTCGACGGCTCTGACTGCCCTGTCTACGTCGGGAGTCCGGAAATTTTGCAAGAGATTGCTGGCTTCCATCTGCACCGAGGTGCTCTGGCGTCTTTTGAACGCCCGGCGCTCCCGTCTCTCTCCCAAGTTCTGAGCGAAGCCCGCACGATAGTTATCTGCGAAGACATCGTTGACCACACCAACGTGGGTGCAA
Source organism: Aurantimicrobium sp. (assembly GCA_021741765.1). GTDB lineage: Bacteria > Actinomycetota > Actinomycetes > Actinomycetales > Microbacteriaceae > UBA963. Next base: position 23,719 of record JAIOXH010000005.1, read on the forward strand.
TTTTTCGAGCTGTGGCCGGGATGGGTGCCGATGCGGTCCTCATCACTCCCCGTTGTGCCGATCCGCTCTATCGGCGCAGCATTCGCGTGTCGATGGGGGCTGTGTTTTCCGTACCCTGGACACGCACACTGGACTGGCCATCAACGCGCGACGCGCTCCATGAGTATGGCTTTCACATCGCGGCTCTAGCGCTCACCAACAAGTCGGTCAGTCTCTCAGAATTTGCTCGAGCACGACCCAAACGCGTGGCTCTTGTCTTGGGCACCGAGGGTGACGGAATTACCGCCGAGGCGATGAACGTCACTGATTCAGTTGTGCGAATTCCCATGCGTTCCGGCATCGACTCTCTCAATGTGGCGTCCGCTGCTGCCGTCGCGTTATACGCGTTAAGCCTCGATGACGCCCCTAGTATGTTGCGGTGACAGTTGCCGACGGACACGAGGCCCCCCAGGGCTCTCCACAGAGCCGTCGGCCGTCTCCCGCCGTCTATCGAAGACGACGCCTTTTTGTATTTGGCGCCCTCACCATCCTGCTTGCCTTCCTCGGGTGGTCGATCACCGTTCTTGCGGTGCCACTGCCGTCAGCCACCACCACCGTTCTTCAGTCGCCGACCGTATCCGGTGATCTTGTTACTCCCGCAGTACCCCCGTTCGGCGTGAGCGCAGTTGTTGCCGATGACTTTGGTGCTCTCGGATTGGCGCCGACAAGTGACGTTGTACCGATCGCAAGCATGACAAAGGTCATCACAGCGCTCATGGTTCTAAAGGCACATCCCCTCCAGGTAAATGAGCCGGGCCCCACAATCACCTTTGGGCAGGCGGACATTGATCAGCTTGACGCGATCATCGCCCAAGACGGCAAATACTCAGAAGTTTCCGTAGGAGACGCAACAACAGAGCGGGATGCTCTCTACGCTCTGCTGCTCAACTCGTCCAACAACATCGCGAATTCGTTAGCCATCTGGGCTTACGGATCTATGGATGGGTTTTTGTCGCAGACCACCTTGTGGTTGGCCGAACAGGGACTCAACGACACCGTTGTGGCTGACGCTTCGGGGCTCAGCAGCGAGTCGCGAAGTAGTTCTGCCGACCTCATCACCATCGGACACTTGGCTCTCGCCAATCCGGCCCTTGCCGCCATCGTGGGAACCCGTTCTATCGAGTTGCCGTTGTTTGGGAAGCTCGTCAACGGCAACACGTTGATCGGCACCTCAGGAATCACGGGCATCAAGACCGGCACAACTGAGGAAGCGGGTGCCTGTTTGCTTTATTCGGCGACCTTCACGGTGGCCAAGGAATCCGTAACGCTGTTTGGTGTCACGACAGGTGCAGCCCTTCAGACTGAACTGCAACCTGCTCTGGGAGCGTACGTTGCCTCGCTCGAGGCGGGATTTCATGAAACTGTGCTGTCTGACCCCGCCCGACCCGTCGCCACCGTGAGTACGCCCTGGAACACCACGGCAAACATTGTGGCAGCGAAGACCGTCTCGGCGGTGACGTGGTCAGACACCCCCGTAAGGGTCGAGGTTCGCGTGGGAGACATTCGCGGAGGCGATGCCGGAACGACGGTGGGTACGATGACGTTCGATACCCCGCGGGGTGCGCAGGTCGTCGAACTTGTCTTGGAGACAGACCTCGCCGACCCCGGGCCGGCGTGGCGTTTTGGCCATGTCGCACAGCTATTTGGCTGAGCACGGCGCATATAGTTTTTGCTATGTCCTGTATCCGTTTCAACACTCCTGCGCAGGAGCGTCAGCTCGATGCGCTGAGAGAATCGCCTGAGCTCGCCAACCAGGCCGTGGCCGCTTTTCTGTCTCCTCCGGTAACCGACACAAAGATTGCACGGTTACGAACGATGGCCGCCGATCGTCGAGCAAAGATTCGCGAGAGCGCGGCGCTCAACGTGAACACCCCCGCCGACGTCTTTGAAAAGTTATCGCGAGACCCGGAGACCAGCGTTCGCGTGTGCGTTGCCCGCAACGAGGCAACCCCGTGCGATGTTTTGAGGTCTCTCGCTACCGACGCAAGCGAGGACGTTCGCTCGTGGGTGGCCATCAACTATTTCGTCCCAGCGGACGCCATGGCATTGCTCGCCAACGACGTGAGCGCCAAGGTGCGCAAGCTCGTGGCCTGGAAGGCCAGCCTGACTCACGAGGCTCAGCTCGTCTGAGCAACAGTGCGCGAAGTTCACAAGTGACAGAAGGCCCCGGTCTTCTCGACCGAGGCCTTCTTCGCGTGCGCGAGGGGGGACTTGAACCCCCACGCCCATAAGGGCACTAGCACCTCAAGCTAGCGCGTCTGCCATTCCGCCACTCACGCGTTGGGTGTCAACTTTCGCCGACAAGCGACATTATCACGAAAGACACGAGCGCTCATTCACCGGGACCGGGGTGGGAACTCGAGGTCGGTGCACCGCCGTCGCCATCCGTTTTACGCAGAAAGCGCTCGAACTCCTGAGCGATCGCCTCACCGCTGGCACTGGGGGAGTCCACAGCATCGCGCGCCTGCTCCAACGTGCCTATATACGCTGCCATGTCGTCGTCATCGGCGGCCAGTTGGTTTATCGATTCTTCCCACGCCGCTGCGTCGGCCACGAGAGAGCCTCGGGGAATGGTGACATCAATAATCTCTTCGAGGCGATCAATCAATGCCAGGGTCGCCTTGGGCGAAGGGGAGTGCTGAACATAGTGGGGCACCGACGCCCACAGGTTGACCGTCGGAATATCGGCGCTCTCGGCGGCCTGCGAAAGGACAGAGATGATGCCGACGGGCCCTTCGTACTGACTGCGTTCGACATCCAGCTCACCGCGCACCGCAGAATTTTCGCTCGACACGTTAATCGTCGTGGGACGCGTGTGCGGAACATCGGCGAGTTGTGCACCGAGAAAAACCATGGCGTCGACATCGGCAGCCAGAGCAGCATCAATGACCTCGGTGGCGAACGTTTGCCAGTTGCGCGAAGGCTCAACGCCCAGAAGGAGATAGACGTTCCCGACGTTGGTGCCGCTCTCCGACACGCGTGAATCGCCCGAAATCGAGGCGCCTCGTGAAGACGGAACGAGTGGGGCGTAAAGCGTTGTGGTCGGCCACGAGAGAACCCGGCTGCCGTCGTCATCAAAACTCACCGTGGGTCGCGTGTACTGATAGTCGTAGTAACGCTCAGAATCCATCGCCAAAAGCGCAAAAACCTCTAGATCATCGTGCAGAGTGCGAACGGCTGAGCTTGCCGCCTCCCCGGCGTCATTCCATCCCTCGAAGGCAACAACGAGAACACGACCGCCAAAAAGCTTCTTCGTCGCCATGTGCCAATCTCCCATCGTTCCATGAGGGTTGAGACCGCCGCCCGCAGCGGGCGACACCCAGAGACAACCTTACGCGTCACGTCATTCGTCGCCCTCCCCGCGCAGTGATTCTGGCCGCGTAGTCGCCCGCTAGAGTGATGAATTATGACGAAAAGCGCTCTGCCCGCAGCTGTGGTGTGGGATCTCGACGGTACGGTCATCGACTCGGAAGACTATTGGATTATTGCCGAAACCGAGATCGTGGAGAGCTTCGGCGGAACGTGGAGCCATGAAGATGGCCTAGCCGTTATTGGTCAAGGACTGAATGAAACGGCGCTCCTCATGCAGCAACGGGGCGTGAAGCTCTCGATTGACGAGATCACCAGCGACATGACATCTCGCGTGCTCGAAAAAATGGAGATAAGGATGCCCTGGCGGCCAGGAGCGCCTGAGCTCATCCGAGGCCTGTTTAGCGCGGGCATTCCTTTAGCGATCGCCACAATGGCGTACGCGGAGATGGCTCATCGCGTCGCAAACGCGATATCTGGCGTGATTTTTTCGGCAATTGTGGCGGGCGACCAGGTGTCCAAATCCAAACCCGATCCCGAGATATATCTTCTTGCGGCCGAACGTCTGGGCGTGAGCCCAACCGATTGCGTTGCTATCGAAGACTCTCCGGTCGGAGTCACGGCAGCTTCTCGTGCGGGACTGTTCACCATTGGCGTTCCTCTTCTGCTCAGCCTCGATGAGGCGCCCGCGAATCTGCTGTGGCCCACTCTGGCTGGACGCAGGCCCCAGGACATCTATGACGCGTTTGGTCAACACCGAGGTGTCGCGTGACTTCTGCCCGTTTTGCGCCCGGGCCATTGCGGGCCGGAGACCGCGTTCAGATCACCGATCCGAAGGGCCGACTCCACACGGTGACACTCGTGCCGGGTTCGGTCTTCCACTCCCACCGCGGGGGAATTGATCACGACGACATCATCGGACTCGCCGACGGTTCGATCGTTCTCAATGCCGTCGGTCTTGGGCACCTGGTCTTGCGGCCGCTCCTGCACGACTTTGTCATGTCTATGCCGCGCGGGGCGGCAATCATTTACCCCAAGGACGCTCAGGCGATATTGGGACTGGCGGATGTTTTTCCGGGTTCTCGCGTTGTGGAGGCAGGAGTGGGCTCGGGGGCTCTCAGCCTGTGGCTCCTGAGGGCACTCGCGGGCGACGGCCACCTGTACTCATTTGAGCGACGCGACGAGTTCGCTGAGGTCGCTCGAGCCAATGTGGAGACTTTCTTTGGTTACACCCCAGAAAACTGGACACTCACGGTGGGTGACCTCAACGCGAGCCTGCCCGGCGTTGTCGGCCCACAGGGCGCCGATCGCATCATTCTCGACATGCTGGCTCCGTGGGAGTGCGTCAACGACGTCGCCGACGCGCTCGTGCCGGGTGGCGTAGTGGTTGTGTACGTTGCGACCGTAACTCAGTTGTCGCGAGTGGTGGAAGCTCTTCGGGCATCGGGACGATTCACTCACCCGGCAGCTAGCGAAACCATGGTTCGCACCTGGCACGTCGAGGGGCTTGCGGTGCGACCCGACCATCGCATGGTGGCACACACGGGATTCCTCGCCAGCGCGCGTCTTCTTTCGCCCGGCACCGTTTTACCTGAGAAAAAGCGACGTGCATCGAAGTCTGAGTTCAGTGACGATGATGTTGAAGCCTGGACTCCTGGCGCCCTGGGGGAGCGTACAGCGAGTGATAAGTCAACGCGCAAGCGCGTTCGCCTCGCCACGGAAAATGCTCGTCTCGCGACCGACGGCCTGTCAGCACCCTCTCAACCAGAGGCACCGTAGACTTCTTTCAGTTTCTCCGTCAACCCTAGAAGTGAGTATCGTGCGTCGTTCCCTGTCACTCCTTGTCATTGCCGCTCTTGCCGCAACCGCTCTTGCTGGTTGCGCGACTTCGTCCGCGGATGCGACCTGCACGTATGACGAAAAGACCGGTGATGGGGTTTCCGCAGTTTCCGTCACTGGCAGCTTTGGGTCTACCCCCGACGTCACTTTTGCCACGCCACTCAAGGCATCAACAAATCAATACGTTGTTTTGTCTGAGGGTGACGGACTCGTCTCCCACGCTGGCGACACCGTTGTTGTAGATGTTTCTCTCTTTGACGGCACGACCGCGGAGCTTCTGTCATCGTCCAAGTACGACGGAGCAGGCTTCGCCCTGTTGCCACTCGACGCGACAGCGCAACCAGCACTGGCCAAAGCCCTTGAGTGCGTTCAGGTCGGTAGCCGCGTTCTGGCCGTTATCGGCGACGCACCAAACCTCACGACTGCGCTGGGGTTGGCGGCCGGAACGACGCTGGTCTTCGTCTTCGACGTTCACGACGTTTACCTGGGCAAGGCCAACGGAACGCCACAAAATGTTCCCGACGGATTTCCCATGATTGTGCTCGCCGAAGACGGAACACCGGGAATTACCTTCATGTCCGGGGCGACACCTCCCGTGGAGACGCGAATCGCGGTTTTGAAGGCCGGCACCGGCGCCACCGTTGGAGCTGATTCGCAGGTCACTGTCGCTTACTCCGGCTGGCTATGGCCTGCCGACGGCGGCACACCCACTCAATTTGATTCGACCTGGGCGAACGGCAAGAAGCCCGCCACCTTCGGCCTCTCCGGCGTCGTTCCCGGCTTCTCCAAAGCCCTCATGGGTCAAAAAGTCGGGTCGCAGATTGAAGTCATCATTAGCCCGGAAGACGGCTATGGTTCTGCGGGCACCGGAAGAATCCCGCCCAACTCAACTCTGGTTTTCGTGATTGACATCCTGGGCGTCAACTAGGACACATGGTGGCAGAAGAACCCAGCAAGGTCATTCGGCAATTCAGTCTGATTCACGCCATGCTGGCGTCGCGCTTTGGTCTGACCGTCGACGAAATTCTTAACACGGTCGACGGCTACCGGGACACCTTCGATCCCTACTCCGAGAAGTCGCTCGCGGCCGTTACCAAGAGTTTTGAACGCGATAAAAAGGATGTCCGTGACCTCGGCATCGTCATACAGACCCGGTCTCCGGCCGATGCGTCCACCGACAATCACGGCGTCCGCTACCTGATCGATCCCGCCACCTACGTTCTTCCAGCAGACGTCGAATTTTCGAGGGGTGAGATTGCCCTACTCCAGGTGGCGGCGCGCGCGTGGCAACAAGGATCGATGAACAAGGAGGCTCTCCGCGCCCTCAACAAGTTGCGCTCGCTGGGCATCGAACCGGACAGCTCACTCACGGGAGTTCGGCCGCGTATCTCCGGGTGGAATGGTGCGGTCGACGGATTTAGCGAAATCCTCTCGGAAGCCGGTGTCGCCGAGTTCGACTACCTCAAGCCGGGTGACATCACTCCGGCGACCAGGCACGCGGCCCCGCTCGCACTCATCGACTGGAATGGCCTCTGGTACCTGTTGGCTTGGGACCTCGACCGTATCGCCGAGCGAACATTTCTGATTTCTCGCGTGACCACAGTTCCGCGCATGGTTCCGAGCCTTCGCCACGAGCGGTCAACCGACGATTTTGCGTCGCGGCTCACGGCAGAACTTGAAGAGTTGGCAGCGGAGAACATAGCCCGCGTTCGAGCCGTTGTCGATTCTGACGCGGATTTTCGATTGACGGCAAAGTATGGTGCTGCAGATGCTCACGGGGAGATCTGCATCCCCACGGCCGACCTCGACCTGCTCGCCGATGAACTTGTTGAGTTCGGTTGGGATGTCGAGATCATCGCTCCCGAGCAATTGCGATCGCGCATCCACACACGTTTCGACGTGCTGAGAGTGACGCACGGGGGCACGTCGTGAACGAGTCGCCCGGTCGTTCTCCTCGGCGCCAACTGAACCCTCGTCCCCAGGCGACGGACGTCGTGGCGCGGATGCTCGCCGTGGTTCCGTTTCTCATAGACAATTCACCCATCTCCGTTAGCGAAGCTGCCTCGACGTTCGGAATCACTGAAAACGACATGCGGAACATCGTGCGCACGCTCTTTGTGACGGGAATCCCCGGAGATTCAGGAAAAGGACTTCACGGCGACCTCTTCGATTTTGATTTCGACACCTTTGAAGACGACGACATCATCGAGATGACGAACCACGTTGGTCCAGCCGAAACGCCCCGTTTTTCTGGTCGCGAGGCCGCGGCCTTGATTGCTGGTCTCCAGTACATGTCCGACGTTGTGCGCGACGAAGAGAGGCCGTCGCTCGAGGGCCTGATCAGCAAGATCCGTCGCGGCGCCACCGGAAGTCCTGAAAACATATCGGTACCCCGGGCCCCCATACCCGATCGTGCAGAGCCGGTTGCCGGAGCCATTTCTCACGATCTGCAACTTGAGTTTGATTACCTCAACGCTGAAGGCTCCCTCGAGACCCGCAGTGTGTGCCCTATCCGCTTAGACGTTGTGGGTAATACCTGGTACCTCCGGGCGTACTGTCACCTTCGGCAGAGCATGCGCACGTTCCGCACGGATCGCATGAGAAACGTTGTCGTATCTTCTGAACACCGGGACCACCCAGTCGATCCCGCATCTCTGCCGGATACGCTTTTCGATACCCCCGCGACCGATTCTGGCATCGTGGTGACCGTTGAGCTGAGCGAGTCGGCTGTCTCGTTGCTCAGCGACTACAACGCACTCATTGGCGAGTCGACGCGCGGAACTTCTCGCGCAGAACTCACCGTGGCACATCTGGGAAATCTCCGCAGACTCGTGGCACTCGCACCCGGGGCTATCCGCGTTGTGTCACCCGACTTCGCTGTCGCTGAGATAGCACAGTGGGCAGACCGGGGGGCTGCGTGGCACAAAATTGACCCACTCACTCGTGCATAAGCGCCACACACACGTAAACTAGTCACAAGCCACCTAATGCAAAGGATTCACAGTGTTCCGAGGATTATTCGAGGGCTGGACGCCGGTCATCATCATCGTCATCATCGTTTTGCTATTCGGAGCGCCCAAACTGCCCGGACTGGCTCGAAGTCTCGGACAATCGATGCGCATATTCCGTGGCGAAATGAAGACGATGAAGGACGAAAAGAAGGACGCTGCGGCTCAGGCGGCAGCATCGGATTCTCGCTCGGGTTCGACACGGGCGGTGGCCAGCAAGGCGACCTCCGTGAGGGCCTCTTCTGCCAAGGCCACGTCGGTAAAGTCCACGTCCAGTAAGACCGCTCCCGCATCTGCGACAAAGTCACCTGCACGCTCCAGCACGGCCGCGCGCACACCCGCGGCAAAGAAGCCGTCCGCCTAGCACGTGTCTGACGAATCGCGGCGTCGACCCCGACGGTCGGGTCGCATGACGCTTGGCGCGCATCTTCGGGAGTTTCGTAAGCGCCTCTACATCGCGGCTCTGGGCATCTTCCTGGGCGGCGTGGGGGGTTGGTTTACGGCCGATTTCATTCTTGACGCACTGAGGCAGCCCATTTTTACTCTGGCCGAGGCCCAAGGAAGAGTGGCGACGCTCAACTACGACGGCGTGACCTCGGCTTTCGACCTCAAACTGCAGATCGCTCTTACCGTGGGACTCGTGGTTTCCTCGCCCGTGTGGCTCTATCAGATTTGGGCGTTTTTTGTTCCCGCCATGACGAGGCGAGAGATCAAATACGTTCTGGCGTTTTTTCTTACGGCAATTCCGCTCTTTTTTGCCGGCTGTTACGCCGGCTGGGTTGTTTTTCCGCGCATCGTGCAACTGATGACAAGCTTTGCTCCAGCTGACGACGCCAGTATTCTCACCGCAAAGACCTACTTCGACTTTGTTCTCAAACTCGTGATTGTGGTGGGCGTGGGATTCGTCCTTCCCGTCTTCTTGGTGTTGCTGAATTTTGCCGGAGTGCTTTCTGCCAAGAGCATCCTCAAGTCTTGGCGCGTTGCGGTCTTGATCATC
>JAIOXH010000078.1 GCA_021741765.1 Aurantimicrobium sp.
TGCGGCCAAGGTGACCGCGCGCGTCAAGAAGTTCGCCATTGGTCGTGGCACGGAGGACGGCGTTACCATCGGCCCGCTCATCGACGACAAGGCGGTGGCAAAGGCTGACGAACTGGTGCAAGACGCCGTTGCTCACGGTGCCACCATTACCACGGGCGGCAACAAAATCGACGGTCCGGGGTCGTTCTATGAGCCCACCGTGGTCACCGGCGTCACCAAGGGCAGCAAAATTCTGACCGAGGAAATCTTTGGCCCCGTGCTCTCGATCACCACGTTCACCGATGAGAACGAGGCAATCGATATCGCCAACAGCACCGAGTACGGTCTGGCCGGTTACGTCTTCACGCAGGATCTGGCTAGGGGCCAACGGCTCATCGAGCGCCTGCAAACGGCCATGATGGGGTTGAACGTTGGCGTGATGTCGAACGCGTCGGCACCATTTGGTGGTGTTAAGCAGTCGGGCCTGGGTCGCGAGGGCGGCGCCGAGGGAATCCTCGAGTACCTCTCGGTCAAGTACACGATGACGCCTAACCCGTTCGCCTGATTGTTGCCGCTGGTCCCTTTCGGGTTCCACATCTGAGCCTGAGCTAACATCGGTACGTGACGGAAAACCGCGACCTGACAGATATCCGCTTTCGCACGCGAAAGTGGGGGCGCCCCGAAGACCTGAATGCCAACGGCACACTTTTTGGTGGCAGCCTGCTCAAGTGGATCGACGAAGAGGCCACGATTTACGCCATCGTTCAGATGGGCAATCGCCGAGTGGTGACCAAGATTATGTCGGAGATCAACTTTGTGGCCTCCGCACAGGAGGGCGACATTATTGAGATGGGTCTCACCGCCACAGAATTCGGTCGGTCATCACTGACCATGCGGGCCGAGGTGCGCAACATGATCACGCGCAACAGCATCCTCACAGTGGATCGCATCGTTTTTGTGAACCTCGACGAAGACGGTCGCCCCGCGCCACACGGGTACACCGAAGTTACGTTTGAGCGGGACCGCTTTCCCGGCGCCTAGCGCGTGACGAGGTCGCAAGAGATTCGGCAGAACCGCAACCCAGTCAGGGAAAAGCCCGCCGGGTCAGGCATAATGAAACGGTGAGCACATTTTCGTCGAGCGAGACGCCACTCCCGACGACACGGCCCCGGGGTCGGCCCAAGCGGTCGGAATACCCGGTGCCCGTGCGCGATTTGCTCCTTGAGGCCACCATTAAACTCATTGCGCAGGATGGCCCGACAGATGTGAGTGCGCGCGTGGTGTGCGATTCGATTGGCGTCAAATTTGCGTCGGTGAACTACAACTTCGAGTCATGGAACGGGCTCATCGCCCAGGCTGCGTCGATCGTCTACGTGGACTACGTCAATGGTTTGAGCGATGCCGTGCGGAGTGCTCCGCGAAATCCCGAGGACCGATTTCGTGCTTATGTCGCCGCCCAAATGGACTGGGCTCGGCGCATGCCCGGGTGGGGCGCCATCTTCAACTACCCCTTCTCAGCGCGGATTGCGTCTCGAATTCTGCAAGAGAAATTTGGGCACATCACGCGACCTCACTTTGAGATGAACGTAGCCCGCCTTGCCCAGCTGATCGTGGATATTCGTGAGGGCAGTGTTTCGGAATCTGATTTCGATGTCACCAACTACCCGCGCCAGGAGTTGTTAGCCGATCGACTCGCGATTGCTCGTTCGACGATGGCCGGTTGGACCACGCTCGGAATGATGGTGTGGGTGGGACGTGGCCCCACTCTCGAGTCGCAAATTCCCGAGATCCTGGCTACCCAGGAGGGCATCTTCGCTTTCAGCATCGAAGAAATGATTATTGCGATTCGCGGCGATAAAGGCCGCACACTCGGGTAGTCGGGTTTCCACTGCACGTGGACCCTGCCTACCGTCGGTGGTCGCGCCTGCCACGTCTCATTTCGACACTCTTGTCGCATCGTTGAGAAATGACATGAAATTTGTTATTCTCAAAAAAGAAATGTTAAACCGTAACATTAATGAGACCTCTCGAAAAGGAATCTTGACAATGAAGAAATCTCTTCTTGCCTCTCTCAGCGTTGCCGGTCTGGGGATTGGCGCCCTGTTGACCGTCAGCGTGGTTGCTCCGGCAAGCGCTACCGCCACGCTGCCGTCGACCGACCACATTTACGTCTATGACTGCTCAGTTCCGTACAACGATTTTCAGCTCTTCGAATTGACTGCTGATGGGACGGCCACGGCAATCGGGTCAGGCTTTGCCACCGACAATGGCGAATGCCCCCAACAGCCGGCATATGACTGGAAAACCGGGAAGGCCTACTTCGTTTACCAGACCACGGTTTATGCGACGGACCTTACGACGGGTGTAACCACGGCGGGTCCGACCACCAGTGGCGCCGGCGTTGCCGCAGGCCTGAAGGGCACCCCGTATTTGGCAATCGCTCCGGACGGCACGGCTTTCGTTCAGTATGACGGCTACCAGGGAACTATTGACCTGGCGAGCGGAGTCGTGACGCAGTTTCCCTCGACCTACAACCGCGATCAGGGGGCTTACTACATTATGCCGTTTGCCTACAATGGTGTGGATTCGCTGCCTTTTGCCATCAATGCTGACAACACAACCAACGACGCCACGCCATACCCCAACCAGTTGTCGGTCATGTCCCAAGCCACGGGCGACATCAACTTTCCGACTGGCGGAGTAACGATTCCGGGCTATCAAAATGAAGACATTTCAGAGCTTTACGCGATGGCCTTCGATTCCAGTGGTCTCGGGTGGCTGATTCAGACGGACCAAAGTGTGTCGCCAACGACCTCGAAACTCGTCAGCATGGACACCGCGACAGCAACTGTCGTAGGTCAGGGTGACATTGTGGACAGTGCAAATTCAAATGCATTGATTACATATGCGATTTTCATTGCATCACCCACACCGAGCCTTCCCGACACGGGAGCCAACTCAGGAATCAACCTCGGTACTGTTGTTGGAATAGGTGCAGGTCTGCTCATGGCAGGAGCCGTCGCATTCGTGATTGCTCGTCGACGCACCGCATAGCGTCGCAAATCGAATTGTGGGGTTCGGCACCCGGGTGTCGAACCCCACGTTCGTTAAACGTCGAACGAACTAAACCAGCAGCTGGTGCTTGGCGAGATCGCGGTAAAGCGGAGTGCTCTTCACGAGCTCAGAGTGGGTGCCAATGCCCACGACCTTGCCGTTCTCGAGCACAATAATCTGGTCGCAATCCACCACGGTAGAGAGTCGGTGCGCGATGATCAGTAGTGTGCGGTCGATGGAGACGCGGTCGATGGCCTCGCGCATCATCTGCTCGTTGGCGCCGTCGAGGCTTGACGTGGACTCATCGAGAAGCAGGATAGGCGGCGCGGCCAACAGGGCACGCGCGATGGCCAGGCGCTGACGCTCGCCACCGGAGAGCATGATGCCCTCCTCGCCCACGGCCGCGTTGATGCCGTCACGACTGCGCTTGACGATGTTGCTGAGGTTAACCTCTTTGAGCACGGCGCGACACTCGTCGTCGGTGGCGTCGGGCTTGGCGATGCGCAGGTTGTCTGCGAGCGATCCGGCCAGCACGGGAGCATCTTGCTCGACGTAGCCGATCTGGCTGCGCAGGTCTTCGCGCGTAAGTTCGCGGATGTCGACCGAGCCGAGTTTGATGACGCCCGACGACGGGTCGTAGAACCGCTCGATGAGGTTGAGCATTGTGGACTTGCCCGACCCGCTGGGGCCCACGAGAGCCGTGCGCTGTCCGTGGGGGAGTGTGAACGAGACTCCCGTGAGGATGACGGGAGCGACCTGGGGTTCGGTGGCAGGCGTTTCGATACGTTCGCTTCGCGAACTACTCAACGCACGGGTAGCGTCCCCTGGCGAACTACCGGGCGAGCGAGTGGCGTCGCTGCGCGAGCGCCGCTCAGATCGGGCTGCCTCGCGGGCGTCTGCGTCCCGTGCATCGTCGATCTCGGTCTGTTCGTCATCGGTGACCACGGGAAGCGGATAGGAAAACGAGACCTTCTGAAAGGTGAGCGCGTTCTTCGACTTCTTGAGAAGTTTCCCTGCCTCGGCGCTTTGACTGTGCAACGGCGCGATGTCCCGGTCATTCTCGCCCTCGCTGGGGAGCACAATGATCTCCTGGATGCGACCCAGAGCACCCAGCGCGGCGTTGACCGAACTGATGGCACCGAATGCCTGCCCGAGCGGCATGATCATCAAAAAGAGAAACAGGATGAACGACACGAGCGACGCAACCGTAATCGCGCCGTCGGCAACGCGGTAACCACCCACACCGAGCACCGTGAGGAACGCGACCTGCATGGCGATACCGGCCACGGGAACCACGAGAGCCGAAATCTTGGCTACCCGGATACCCATTTGCCAGGCGCCCACTGCGGCGACGTCGACCTCGGCCACCTCGCGGTCGGTGGCGTTGGCGGCACGAACAGTGCGCACCGAACTGATGGCGCGCTCGACGGCCGCAGCGAGCTCGCCGACTTTGGCTTGCGCTTTGCGGCTAGCCACGCGAATGCGACGGGACAGCACCGTGACGACCGTCACCGCGATGATCACCACGGTCAACGTGAGTGCCAAAAGTATGGGGTCGATGATGATCATGGCAATGAGAGCACCCACGAACGTGAGTGATCCGCCGATGGCTTCCACGAGTCCCTGCGTCAGCACAGCTCGCAACAGGGTGGTGTCGCTACCGACGCGCGACACGAGGTCGCCCGTTCGTCGGGTATCGAACTCCGCAATGGGCAGACGCAACATGCGCGACACGAGCTGACGGCGCGACGACAGAACCACACCCTCACCCGTGCGCTGTAGCAGGTAGTGCTGAAAACCTGAGATGAGCGCAGAAGCTACGACCAGCCCGACGAGGGCCCAGACCAACAGCCCCATGGTGTCGCCCGCGGTCACCCGCTTGATCACCTGGCTCACCAGCAGGGGCTGACCCAGGGTTGCGGCAGCACCGATAACGCTGAGGATAACAACCACCACAAGCACCATGCGGTGTTCGAGCAGGTAGGGAAAGAGGTTACTGAACTTGGCCCGTGGCCCGCCCTTAGGGGCGCTCGACCGAGAACCGCGACCGCCGCCGCGGCCCATGCCCATACTCACGAGGGCGGGTTTACCAGGCTACGGCAATGATCACGTTGGCCAAGGTGAGGCCACCGATCAGCCAGAGAACCCACGACGGAGCGGGAACGCGCTTGCGGAAAACGAGAACAAAAACGGTGATAACAATCAGAACGACCAGCTTGACGCCGACCTTTGCGTTGTCGACCTCTTCGCCCTCGACGAGTCCGGCCGAGTAGATTCCCACGAGAGCCAGACCCGTGACGAGCTGGGTGAGGGCGCCCTCCAGCATCACGCGCATCACAACGCCCTTGCCTTGGGCGATGGCCTTCAGCTGCACCAAGAAACCGCCCAGCAGGAGCGCGAGACCGATGAAGTGCAGGATAACGAGGATTGTAGCAACGATAGTCATGACTGAAGCCTACTTCTTCTCCATCGCGCGAAGGGTGACAGCAGCCTGAACAGCCGCCGTGGCTGCCTCCGCACCCTTGTCTTCGTGCGACCCGGGAAGACCCGCGCGATCGATGCCCTGTTGCTCATCGTCGAGGGTGAGCACGCCAAAACCGACGGGCTTACCCGAATCGAGGGCCACCCGAAGCAGACCGCTCGTGGCGGCATCCGAGACGAACTCAAAGTGCGGCGTGCCACCGCGAATGATTACGCCGAGGGCAACAACGGCGTCGGCACCGTTGTTGAGCGCCGCCTGACACACGAGAGGGAGCTCAAACGAACCGGCACATCGTACGACGCTGAACTCTGCGCCCATCTCCGCCAGCGCTCGCTCGGCACCGGCAATGAGGCCGTTACTGATCACGTCGTGCCAGAGGCCGGCAACAATTGTTACCTGCAGTCCGGAGCCATCAACCGCGACCTGCGGCGATCCTTCTCCACTCATTTTGTAGCCACCTTCTTCTCAGGGGATTCTTTTCTCTGTGCGGCTCCACCCGGAAGTTGGTGGCCCATGCGGTCGCGCTTCACATCGAGATAGCCGGTGTTGTAAGCGCCAAGCCCGACGACGAGCGGTTCGTAGCTCTCGATATTGATACCGTATGTTTCAAGCTGACGACCCTTCTCGGGGTTGTTGCTCATGAGTCTCACCGACTCAATACCCAGGTCGTCGAGCATGCGAGCCGCGGCAACGTAGTCGCGGGCGTCACCCGGGAAACCCAGGGCGAGGTTGGCATCCAACGTGTCGAGGCCCGCCTCCTGCAGCTTGTAGGCCTTGAACTTGTTGACCAGGCCGATGCCACGTCCCTCGTGGCCGCGCATGTAGAGCACTACGCCTCCCTCCCGCACGATCATGCGCAGGGCTTCGTCGAGTTGGGGGCCACACTCACACTTGAGAGAGCCCAGCGCCTCGCCCGTGAGGCACTCCGAGTGAACGCGCACCAGCGTGCCGCGCGGCTTGGGCGAACCAGAGACGATGGCCACATGGTCGGTGCCTGTGGTGTGGTCGCGGTACCCGCGCATGGTGAGTAGCCCGAACTCGGTGGGAACGTCCGTCTCCACCACGAACTCCACGCGGTTGCGATCGAGATCGGTCGGGGCGAGGGCCTCGTCGGGGTGCGCCTCGAGATATTCAACGATGGCAGCGACCGTGGTAACGGCCAGGCCCTCGCGCGCGGCAAGGTCAACGAGGCCGGGCATGCGCATCATGTCTCCGTCGTCATCGAGAAGCTCGGCGATAACCCCCACCGGTTCGAGGCCGGCTAAGCGAAGCAGATCCACAGTTGCTTCCGTGTGACCGCCGCGCTCTCGCACGCCACCGTCAACAGCTCTCAGGGGAAGGATGTGCCCGGGGCGAATCAGGTCGTGCGAGGAAGACTCGGGGTTGGCGA
>JAIOXH010000079.1 GCA_021741765.1 Aurantimicrobium sp.
CCGGAAGGGGCGGTTGTTCTTTTTGTTGCGGGGGCAGGATTTGAACCTACGACCTCTGGGTTATGAGCCCAGCGAGCTACCGAGCTGCTCCACCCCGCGTCGGTATGTCTAGATTAGCAGAGGTTGATGGGTGCCTAAAACCGGGGGTTTCGATACGCCGACTGCGTCGGCTACTCAACCAGCGAGAAATTCAACCGGCGAACAAAAAGGTTTCGATACGCCGACTGCGTCGGCTACTCAACCAGCGAGAAACTCAACCGGCGACCAAAAAGGTTTCGATACGCCGACTACGTCGGCTACTCAACCAGCAACGGCGTGGCCCACACCTTGATCGCCCGGCGCTCGTTCATCTCGACGTAGGCAGTGGGAAGCTCTTCGAAAGACATACGACGATCGAAGACATCACCGGGAGTGATCTCGCCCGCGAGCACTGCCTCGATGAGCGCAGGAGTGTACAAGCGCGAGGGGGCCACTCCCCCGGCGAGGCCGATGTTGTGGCGAAACATACGCCCCAGGGGCGCCCCCGAACCGTGCGGTAGGCCAACGAAACCCACCGTGGCTCCGGGTCGCGCAATGCCAAACGCCGTGGTCATCGATTCCTCGGTGCCCACGCACTCGAGCACGGCATCGGCACCAATTCCCTGTGTGAGGGCGAGAACCTCAGCCACAGCCTCTTCGCCTCGGGCGGCCACAATGTCGGTCGCACCAAATGACGTGGCAATGGCCTGGCGGTCGGCATGACGACTCAGGGCGACAATGCGCTCAGCGCCCATCATGCGCGCCGCGAGGACTCCGGAAAGACCCACGGCGCCATCGCCCACCACGGCAACCGTGTGACCCGACTGCACACCGGCAGCCACCGCGGAGTGATACCCGGTAGCCATCACGTCGGAGATGGCTAACAGGTGCGGCAACAGGTCGTCGGTCGGTCGGCCTCCCGGAACAACAACCAACGAACCGTCGGCAAGCGGCGTGCGAACATACTCGGCCTGGGCCCCCTGCGTTGAGAAGATGCCGGCCTCGGCCGCCACGATGCACGACTGCAGCTGTCCGTCGCGACACAGACGACACTCGCCACACGAGGCGAGGAACGGAACGACAACGAAATCCCCCACTCGGATGTTGCGCACATCCGTTCCCACGTCGACCACTTCGCCAATGCACTCGTGCCCAATGACCGAACCCGCATCACGCGGGTTATCGCCACGGAAGTACCACAGGTCGCTGCCGCACACGCACGTTGCTGCCACCCGCACAATGGCGTCGCGGGCATCGACAATCACCGGCATGGGTGCATCAACGACGGTGACGTCGAAGGGCGCGTTAAAGCGAAGGGCACGCACTAGCTGCCCGATGCCGCCAAAGCTCGATTGAGTGCATCCACCAGTTGCTGGTCGGCAACCCCGAAGGCGGCCCAGTCACCGGCAATACGCGCTGCCTCGCGAGCCGAAATAGCGGCCGAGGCATCTCGCAGAGCTTGGTCGAGCGCCGCGTTGCTCGTAGGTTGGCCGGGCGTGGGGCTCGCCGATGGAGACGGAGACGGAGCGCCGGGATTTGTCGGCTGGTCAACACCCGGAGTCCCGTCGATACCCGCATCGCCACCGAAGAGGGCATCGAGTGCACCCGCCAGCGTGTCTTCAAAGGCGATCTTGTCGCCAAACGCAACCAGAACCTTCTTGAGAAGCGGATAACTGGTGTTTCCCGTTGACCGCACGTAAACCGGCTGAACGTAAAGGAGTCCGCCACCCACGGGAAGCGTGAGGAGGTTTCCCTTGAGCACGTTCGTCGAGCCCTGACTGAGAAGGTTGAGCTCCTTAGAGACATCCGGGTCGGCGTTGAAGTTGTTCTGCACCTGGCCGGGCCCGGGAACGGTGACATCCTTAGGCAGCGTGAACAGCTTGAGCTTGCCGTAGTCGCCATCGACCTTGCCCGCCGTACCGCCGGCGTCCGAGTCAACAACGAGATAACCCGTGAGCACGTTGCGGCTACTGGTTCCCGTGGCATCCGGGATATAGGTGGAATACAGCGAGAACGCGGGCGCCGTTGAACCGGGCGTCTGCATCGTCAGGTAGTAGGGCGGCTGAAACACCGACAGCTCGGCGGGAGCCGTGGGGTCGTTGGGCGTGATCCACGCGTCGTCGCGGGAATAGAACGAGCCCGCATCGGTCACGTGGTACTGCCCGAGAATCGCGCGCTGGGCCTTGAACAGATCCTCTGGGTACCGAACGTGGCCCATCAGTTCAGACGACATCTCCGACTGCGGCTTGATGGTATTGGGGTACACCTTCTGCCACGTGGCAAGGATGGGGTCGGCGTCGTCCCACGCATAAAGAGTGACCTCACCGGAATAGGCATCAACGGTGGCCTTGACCGAATTTCGAATGTAGTTGACGTTGTCGATTGCCAACGTGCTGGCGGGCCGTTGCGTATCGGCAATCGCCGCGGCAAGGCTCTCCACCCGCGAGTAGGGGTAGTCGGCCGACGTGGTGTACGCGTCGACAATCCAGACAATCTTGCCGTCGACAACGCTCGGGTACGGGTCGCTGTCGAGCGTCAGGTACGGAGCGGCCTTCTGAACGCGCTCCCGCGGATCGCGGTCGTAAATAATCTGGGACTGGGAGTTCACGGCATCCGAAAGAAGAATTTCTTCGCTCTGGAACTTCAGCGCATAAACGAGTCGGGTGAAGAGGTCGCCCAGAACGGGGCCGCCATTGCCGGCAAACGTTGTGTAGGTCTGAGACTCCTCATTTTGCGAGGGGTAGTCGAGTTCGATTTGCTTGCCGTTGTCTGTGCCACCCACGATGGAATACAGGGGCGAAGCTTCGCCAAAGTAGACGCGCGGCTCAAACTTACCGAGCACGCCCTGCGTGGGAATTCCCGCTTCGAAGAACACCGGCTGGCCCTCGGTGGTGCGCTGTGTACCGTAGGCCCCCACCATTCCATAACCGTGGGTGTACACGAGCACGTTGTTGTACCACGACTGTGAGTCGCCCACGCCAGCCTGGTTGAGTTCACGCACGGCGACCACGGCGTCTTGCACCTTGCCGTCGATGGCGTAGCGATCCACGTCGAGCTGCGAGGAGAACTGGTAGTACTGCTTGAACTGCTGAAGTTGAGCAAACGATGCGCTCACGAGCGACGGGTCGAGAATCCGGATATTCGCTGTGGTCTGCGCATCCTGACGTAGAGCACCGGGCGTGGCATCAGTAACGGCGTTGTAGGGGATCTTCTCCACATCGGCAAGACCGTAGGCCTGACGCGTCATTTCGATGTTGCGCTCGATGTACGGCGCTTCCACGGTGCGCTCGCTCGGCTCGACCACGAAGCGCTGCACAATCCACGGATATACGAGACCGAGAACCAGCGCGCTCACCAGCACGAGACCCGTGCCAACGAGGGGCAGTCGCCACTTGCCGGTCACCGCTGTGACGACGAACAGCAACGCAACGAGCGCGCAGATGATGGCCAGAATCTGCAGACCGGGAATTGTCGCGTTTACCGTGGAGTATGTGGGACCCGTCAGCAGACCCGACTGGTCGTTCAGGGTGCTGAACTGATCGAAGTAGAGGCTGATGCCCTGCAGTATCAAATAGATGGCGGCGGCTATCGCGATTCCGACGCGGGCCCCCTTGGCCACACGAAGCTCACGGCGCGAAATGCGAAGCGATCCGTAAACGAGATTCGTGATGATGGCGATGACGAGACACAGGAACGTAATAGCCGAGGCAAAGCCCACGATTGACTGGTAGAACGGCAGCGAAAAGAGGTAGAACGAAACGGGCAGGTTGAACTGCGGATCCGTTTCGGTGGTGGGTACCTGGTTGAAGAACACCACTGCCGTCTGCCAACGCGAGGACGTCCACATGCCGGCAAAAATGCCGATCACCACCGGAATCGCAATCGTGAGCAGTCGACGCACTGGTTCTACCGCCTGCCGATAGCGGTCCATCTGGTCGTTGAGACGAGCGTAAACCGGACGCATCCGATAGGCAGTGGCAATGGTCAGCCAGATTGCACCGCCCATAAGAATGAAGCCCACGAAGAAGGCCACGGTCGATCCCACCCACTGCGTGAACAAGACGCCCGTGAAGCCCAGCTGGGTGTACCAGAGCACGTCGCTATAGAGGCTGGCGAAGGTGAAAAAAGCGATGATCAGCGCAACGATGATGACGATGCTGATGATGACGGTACGGCGAGTACGACGCCGGGGGGTCTGCGTTGACACGAAGCGTGAGCCTTCCTTGAAGCGGTAGTGCTCTTCATCCTAGGCGCGTATCACTCCCCGCCGCTGTGAAGCACCCGAACAAACCCTCAGCGGCAGGCGGGCAGCTCGCCGATGGCTGCGGCATTGCCGGACACCACCGTCGAGACGGCGGTGACCGCCTCAGTCATCGTGGCCACGGCGAAGACCTGAAGGCCCTGGGGGACATTGCCCACGACCTCGTCGCAGTTGTCAAGGGGCGCCAAAAAGTAGGGTGCCTGCGCGGCGAGCGCCGAATAAAGCTTTTGCCGGATGCCACCGATCGGGCCCACGTTTCCGGCGGCGTCGATGGTTCCGGTTCCCGCAAAATTCTTACCTCCGGTCATCTCTCCGGGGGTGACCTTATCGACAATGCCTAAGGCAAACATCAGTCCGGCGCTCGGCCCGCCCACATCGTTGAGGGAAATCGTCACCTCGAATGGATACTTGTATTCTGTCTGGCCCAGGAGCCCGATGAGCGTCGTACCCTCTTTCGTCACGGGCGTCAGCGTCGTCACGACCGTGACGCCATCGCGAATCACCGTAATGTCCACCGGATTCACGGACCCGGCATCCTGAAGGGCCGAACGAAGTTCGTCGATGCTCGACACCGGCAGATTATTCAACGCAATCACGATGTCGTCGGGCAGGAGCACACCGTCGGCGGGCATACCGGCCGAGGTGCTCACCACTACGGCGGCGGTCTCGAGCGTGTGTCCCAGATAGGTCATGGCCGCCGCGACGGACTCCCCCTGCGAGTCAACCATTTCGGCCGCGTTCGACTCGTCGCGCTCTTCCTGCGTCTGGTCTTTCGGATAAACGTACTCAAAGGGAATGACCGACTGTGACGGGCTGAGATACGCCTGAATAACGTCGAACCAGTTGGGCATGTACTCAGGAGTTCCCTGGAGGCACACGGTCAGAAGGTCGAGCGCTCCCGTTGTGGGGTAGGTCTTCGTGCCCGCTATCTCGATGAGCGGCTCGGTGCCATCCTCGGTGGGATTGGGCGAGCAGTCATCGAAGACAGATTGATTGCCAAGAGTGTTCCACCAGGGGCCCGGGTGTTCTAGAGCAAAGGGCACGGGGATGGCGGTAAAGGCCACCGCAAGCAGGGCAGCGAGGGACACAAGGATGACACCCCTACGGCGCCAGCGCGTGCGTCGGCTCGAGGGCGTTGGCGCATGCCCAGGCTGTGCGTTGTCGTTCTGTGAGAAGAGTGTCACGAGGCAATCTCTGTGTGGGGCTCGTCGGGGTGTTCGCCGTCGGCGCACTAATCCCCACAGCCTAGGGGCTTTCTCGGAGGGTGTTAGGGCTAGCGTATTAGTCGTAACCTGAAAGGTGGCTTGAGGGAACGTGACCGACAACAACGAACGCGACCCCGAAGAAGAGTTCCGCGACATGCTGCGCGGGTTCCTTGAGGGCCGCGAAGGTATAGACCCGAGCAAACTGGCCGGTGTGGCCGGCCTGCCCACCGACCCCGACGCCATCGCCAGAATGATGGCGCAGCTTCAGGCCGCCATGAATGCGTCCGGTGGTGAGGGCATCAACTGGACGATGGCCATGGAGCAGGCCAAGTCGATTGCGCTAAAAACCGTGATTCCGGTGACGGCCATCGCGCGGGCCGAGATTGATCAGGCTTTTCACGTCTCTGCCCTGTGGCTCGCCGAAGCGTGCGACCTCTCCGGCACGACCGAGTCACCCGAACTGCTCACCCGCATGGAATGGATTGAGCAAACGTTCCCCCTCTGGCAACAGCTCGCCGAGCCGGTAGCGCTCAACATATCTGAAGCAATGAGCACCGTGCTCAACGATCAGGCGCCCGAAGAAATGAAGGGCATCATTGCGGGCGCCAGCAACATGATGCGCCAGGTGGGCGGCACGCTCTTCGCCATGCAGCTCGGTCAAGTCTTGGGGCAACTCTCCACCGAGGTCGTCTCGGGTGGCGACGTGGGAATTCCGGTGCTGGATACCGGGCGGGCAGCCCTTCTGCCCCAGAACATGGCCGAATTTGGTGAGGGCCTCGATATCCCGATGGACCAGGTGCACCTCTACCTCGCCGTTCGCGAGACCGCTTACGCCCGACTCTTTCGACACGCCAAGTGGCTGCGCCTCAACTTTCTGGCCGGCGTTACCGAATTTGCCCGGGGAATCAGCATCAACCAGGACCGTCTCGAAGAAATTGCCAACAACTTCGATCCGGCCAATCCCGAAGAGCTGCGTGATGCCATCGGCGCCGGCGCGCTGATTCCGCCCAAGACGCACGAACAACAGGCCGCCCTCGATCGTCTCGAAAACCAGCTCGCTCTCATCGAAGGGTGGGTCGACGTGGTCACGACGGCGGCCACCACGCGCCTGCCCCGCGTGGATGCCATTGCCGAAACGGTTCGTCGACGACGGGCCTCGGGTGGACCGGCCGAGTCGGCGCTCGCGTCGCTCGTGGGGCTTGAGTTGCGCCCGCGCCGCCTGCGGGACGCAGACAAAATGTGGCAGAGCGTCACCGACGCCGTGGGCATTGAGGCGCGCGACGCCCTGTGGGACCACCCCGATGTGGTGCCCACCGCCGAAGACCTCGACAATCCCGCCGGACTCATTGCCCGGCTCGAAGCGACTGCGCGC
>JAIOXH010000080.1 GCA_021741765.1 Aurantimicrobium sp.
GTCGGTTCGCCGCCGACGCCGGGCTGGGGAAACCACCAACGAGAACCAGCCCGGAACAGGTCCCGCCCACGATGGGGGTTGGCGGGGCCACCAACACATGCAAGACGCAACACGCAACACAACTAACGAAAAGGAGTTAAACATGCGAAACGAAAACGACGCAGTAAAGTGCACCACCGGCGCCACGACCCTCACGGCAACCGCCAACGACTTCCTCACGGATGCCGACATCCAAGACCTGCTCAACGAGCCGCGCAACTACGGCTGGTACAGCAGCGACACGTGGAGCGAGGTGCTGCCCGGACTCTTCCAGGGCGGCACGCACGATCACGACACGGTTCGCCGGGGTCGCGCGCAGGGATCCGCCGAGGTGGGCATCGCACACTTCGACTTCGTGGCCACTCTCTACGTCTCGGCTCTGCCGGTGGCCGGATGGGTGCACGAGATGCGCTTCGGCATCAACGACTACGACATGACCGATTTCAACATCGACGACGTGCGCGTCATGGTCACCGAGGCACACCGCCGCTGGAAAGACGGACAGCGTGTGCTGATCCGCTGCCAGGCTGGCCTCAACCGGTCCGGGCTCATCACCACGCTCGTTCTGATGCGCGAGGGATTCACGGCCGACGAAGCCATCCACCTCATCCGTCGCGTTCGCGGGGGAATGGGAATGAGCAATCCCACGTTTGAGGAGTGGCTGCGCAGCGACGAAGCCCTCGAGTGGGTGGCGGCCGCCTAATCGGATGCCCCGGGCTTCGGCCCGGGGTCTCGTCCGGACCACGCCCGCCAAAACAAGCAGACCACACATAAGCTCACCAGCCAGAAGACCCCAACGAAAGGTCACGCCTATGAATAAGCACCTCGCCCGCCCCGGATTCACCGGGGCCAGCACCGACCAGTCAACCTTTCGCACCGATCGCATCGTGGGTGTGCTCGTGGGCACCGCCTGTGGTGACGCCCTGGGTGCTCCGCACGAGTTTGGCCCGGCCATCCCGTTCGACGTGCCACTTGTCATGTCCGGTGGGGGCCCCTTCGGCTTCGCCCCGGGTGAATACACCGACGACACCGCCATGGCCATTCCGATTGCTGTGGCGGTCGCCTCCGGCGCCGACCTCAACGATAAGAACGTCATCGCGGGCATCCTGCAAGCGTGGATCGGCTGGCTTGCCGTCACCAAAGATGTGGGTGCGCAGACGGGCGCGATTCTTCGGCAGCTACTCAAGGTCGCCTCCGACGTCGAAGGCGAGATCACGTTACACCGCCTCAACGAGGCGCGCTGCCGCGACCTCAGCAAGTCGCATCACGCGCGAAACGGGCGCTCGGCCGGTAACGGCGCACTCATGCGCACGGCTCCCGTGGCGCTCGGCTTCCTCAAGGATGCCGCAGGCAATTACGATGCCGAGGGCCTCACTCGGGCAGCCCGGCGCATCGCCGAGCTCACCCACTGGGAGTCCACGGCGGCCGAGGCCTGCATCCTGTGGTGTCACGCCATTGTGCACGCCATTCACACCGGCGAGTTCGATGTGCGGGTGGGCATGGAGTGGATTCCGGCAGAGAGCCGTGACTACTGGCTCGAGGTCATCGACGTGGCCGAGAAGAGCGAGCCGGCAGACTTTGCTGGCAACAACGGTTGGGTCGTCGCCGCACTCCAGGGTGCTTGGTCGGCCATCTGTGCCGGGCAGCGTGCGGGCGAGGGTGCCGTGGGCATGATCGAACGCGCCGTGCGCGGCGGGGGAGACACCGACACCGTGGCGGCCATCGCCGGCGGTCTCGTGGGCGCGACGTTCGGCGTCTCGGCCATTCCGGCCGAATGGCGCCGCACCCTCCACGGCTGGCCGGGCCTGGACTACCGCAACCTGCTCAACCTTGGCGTGCTCGCTGCCACCGGTGGCAAAGCCGGTCAGCAGGGCTGGCCCACGGCCGAGCGCTGGGAGGAGCCGGCTCGCGGCACGCTCGTGCCGCATCCGTTCGACGACGGCGTGTGGATCGGGTCAATCGATGCCATCGACCGCTTCGAAGAAGTGGCCGGTAAGCCCGCTGATGCCGTGATCTCGCTCTGTCGGGTGGGGGCGCGGCAGACGGGGAGTGACGCCAGTTCGCCGGAGCAAATCGAGTTCTGGCTGATCGACATAGCGGGTGCCAACCAGGATCCGGTGTTTTTACTGTCCGACGTTGCCGATACGGTGGCACAACTGCGTGGGGAGGACAAGACGGTTCTGATTCACTGTGTTGCCGCCCACTCACGAACGCCATCTGCCGCCATCGCCTATGCGGTGCGCCACCTCGGGGTGGGGGTTGACGAGGCCCAGGCCCGAATCGAAGACGCCCTGCCCGAGATTCACCACAACCAACAGCTCGTCAACGCCCTCCGCCACATCCAGCCCGCCAGTAATTAGAAGGAGCCCCACATGCAGACAGAAATTTGGAAGCGCCGCATCAGCTTTACGTCCGGTACCTACGAACTCCTCGATTCACTTCGCCCTTATCTGTCCGGCGAATTGTCCGCCGACTGGCGTCACGACGCCACGCCCGAGCAAAACTTTGCCGTGGCACTCGGCTGGCACCTGCGGGCCCTGCGCGTCACGCACTTCGAGGGAGACGAGCAGGTGGAGCACGAGTTCGGTCGACGCATTCACCTCGTGGGGCCGAACGCCACACCCAACGAAGCCGAGGCCTATTTCAACAAAGGTGTGCGCGGCGTCACCATGCAGTCACCGGGCTCGCTCATGGTGGATGAACTCACGCTCGACACCCCGGCCAACATCTACTTCCGCGTGGCCGCAGCATACGACCTGATTCACAAGATGACCGTTTTGCCGCCGGGCATGCGCGCCACGGTGCTCGCTAATCTGCCCGACCAGGCGATCATCGATCTGGTGGCGCTGGGCATGGCAAGTGACAGCGTTATCGAGCCCGACAACGACGAGCTTCTCTTTCTGGCCATGGACGACATTCATGACTGGGTGGTGGAGGGACTCAAGGCCGAAGGTGAGGATGATTTTGCCAACGACTACTTCAACCCGGAGGAGCACCGGCTGAGCAAGAAGCTCGAACTCCTGCAGGGTCGCGCTCCCGCTCGTCCGGCACTCGTCGTGCCGCACATCCTGCGCGAGCTCAAGATCGAGCCCGCCGAGGTGCTCGCCTACCGCGAGCGTCACGACATCTCGCTCACCGATCCCTTCTGGACCACCGCTCGCGTGCAAGAGGCCCTGCGGTTGGGGCTGAACTAGTCGGCACTGCTCCGGGGCACAGGCGTCCGGCCGCCGCGCCCGGGGCACAACATCGCAAACTGAATGAATACGCTACGTACAAATAGATGGAGGGAACATCATGACAATTGAACTTTCAGGAAACAGCGTCTTGGTAAGGGATTACACGATTGACGACCCTGCCGTGGTGGCTGCTTTCGCAGCCGCCCAAGAGGCGGGGCGCGATGTGGGCGACTTCTTGGGCGTGCTTTTGAGCATTGGCGCTCAGGCGGCAACGCTGAGTTCGAATACGGCTGGTGCGGAGAAGATTGAGGCGAGTTTGGCGCAAACCAAAGAGGCCATTCAGAACATCACGCAGACAGTGGAGAAGTCGGTCGACGCCAAGATCGCCGCGGTCACCGCAGATGACGGTCAGCTGGCAAAGAACATTGACGGCGCCCTGGGTGCTTTCCGGGTCAACCTGGAGAAACTCATTGCCGGAGAGGATGCGCCGGTTCGCAAGGAGATTCTGAAGAGCCTCGAGGATTCGCAAGCCAAGATCCGAGACGATTTTGCCCGGCAGGTCAACGCACAGCGTGAGCAAATCGCCAAGCTCCTGGATCCCGCCGAACCAACCTCGCCCCTGCGCGGAATCGTCGCACGTATCGACGGTGTGGCCGCCCAAATCAAAGAGGTCCGCGACTCTCAACTTGAAGTGTCCGTGCGGGAGACGGCCCTCGAAGGAGGAACTTTTGGCGGTCTCGCCTATGAAGAAGTTGCCGTTGCTCGCGTGCAACAGGTCGCTGCAATCGCCGGGGACGATTGTCAGCCCACGGGAGACATCACGGGGATCATTCCCCGATCCAAGATGGGCGACGCTGTCGTCGATCTCAAGCGTGGAGCGACGGTGTACGCCCGCATGGTTGTTGAGGCGAAGAACAAGGCTCTGACCAAGGCTGAATGGGAGAAGGAGGCAGAGGGCGCAAAACGCAATCGCGCAGCCACCGGATTCATCGGTTTGTGCAAGCACCAGCACGACATGCCCAACGGTCATCGGATTATGGTGCTTGCTCCGGACATGATTGTCTTGGCCTTCGATCCGGAAACCGAGAGCGGCGAATTGATGGTCATGGTTTATCAACTCGTCAAAATGATCACCATGAGCAACGCAGGTCATCTCGATGAAATCAATATCGCTGATGTCAACGCAAACGCCGACAACGCTGTCAAAGCAATCGAGCGCTTCGACGCTTTGCTAAAAAATGTGAGTGCGATTCGAAACTCCGCCAAGAAAATCGAAGAGGACGCTGACTTTATTCGTTCACAGGTCACAGCGAGTCTCAACAGTATTCAAGCGGCAATTCAACGCGGCTCGGAACCCCCTGTTCTGGAGTCTGCGGTGTCGCTGGAGATCGAAGAACACTAGCCCGCGCTGGTGAAGAAACCAGCACGCCGATAATCTTGCCAAACAACGAGGGGAACTCTTATGGCCAACAAACAATCAGCAGCAAATTCGATGACACGCACTCTTCTCACGCTTATTGGTGAGCAGCGCGACCTCCAGGTACTCGGGTTGACCCCGGGCCAGTTGCAGGGAAAGAAGATCCGCAAGTCCCTGATGGAGGAGTTCAACAATGCGTGTGCCTACTGCGGCACTTCGCTCACCGACACAACCATGGAGATGGATCACGTCATCCCCATGAACAAGGCGTCGGTGGGTCTCCACATGTATGGCAACCTGGTCCCATCATGCAAGCCGTGTAACACATCGAAGCATTTTTTCAGCCTCGAGCAATTCGCCGCTTCGCATCCCGATCGGGTTTCTGGAGCGTCGACTGCGAGAATCCAAGACCGTGCCATCCGTCACGGCGCAGACTTGGATACTCAGCCGCTTCGTGAGTTTATTGAGGCGTTCTATGCCGGCATGGCCCCCCTCATCGAGGAGAAGAAAGCTCAGGCGCTTGCGCTCCTGCCCGGCCCGACCCAGGTGGTTCAGGAGACTCGGCTCGCTATTCAGAAGAAGTCCGAATACGACTTCACGGAATTCGCAAAGCTGTTCCCTCTTGGTTCTATTGTCCGCGCCAAGCTCGACGGCAAGGAAGGTGTTGTCGTCGACTACGCACTCGAAGGCGATCCAGGCAAGCGCAAGCCCTACGTGCGATTCCTCTATGAGCCCACAGGCAAGAAGATCACACGGTCGCCTAAGCAGCTCGAGGTCATTCGGCAGAGCTAAGAACCGTCATATCGATTCAGGGCGGCAGAAATAAATGGAACAACGAAGCGGGCCCGAGGTTCGCTAAGAATGGGGGAGCAAGAGAACATGGACGAAATCGACAAAGAGGAAATCGGAACGGGAGATGGCAGCTACTTTCAGGATCTTGCCAATACCTCGGCCATCAGTCCACTCGCGTTATACAAACTAGGGTTGGCCGGCAGGTTTGATGAGCCAGCTGATGGCATCTGCAAGAAATGCGGCAGCGAGATGAAGCGCATTCTTTATGGCTTCCCCAGCCGCATGCCAGACGAAGACGATGACTACGTTCTCGGAGGCTGTGTGATCTTGCCAGGCGCCCCTCAGTTCTCATGCCCCAAGTGCGCGAAGGACCAGCGGCTTTAGGTTCAGCCACTGCATCCACGCCTGAAGCGCCCAAGGTCGCACCGAGCCGCTCACAGGCGTCGAGAAACCGAGGGCGCTTCTTGGGGATCGTGTCTTGGAGTTTTACTCTCCGAGGCCCAGTTCTGGGTGCCTCCTGATTAGCTCAACGACAGCTCGCTCTTCACCGTTGCCGGCCATTCGGAAGAGAATGTCGTCAGGGAGGTTTTCTAATCCCCCGAGGGATTCTTCCTCGCCGCTTTTGTTCTCGGTCACTGTGCAACCCCCTCAAAAATTGTCTCCACCACGTTAGCCCAGATGCGGGGCGTGTGGTCAAACGGCTGGTACCCGCCGGCGCCGCCGATCAGCACGCGGCCGTGCGCGTGACGGTTGGCCATGCGTGCCACCATCTGCGCGGCGTGCTCAAACCCGGCGTAGGTGTAGTTGGCCAAGGTGCCGAGGTTTGAACCTCCACCGTGCCCATCCGCGCCGGTGGCGAGCAGGATCACGTCGGGCTGATAGGCATCAATCACAGCTTCCATTCCGTCGAGCGCCCAGGTGAAGGCGTCGTCGGCGGAGCCCGGGTTCACGCCCCAGTTGTAGATGGCGTGAGCTTCGTCGTGCGCCGTGTGGTTGTTGTCGGCAAGCGCGAGTTCCCTGTTGACGGTTTTGACGTCGTGGGGGTAGGTGGAGTGGTTGTGCACGCTGAGTGTGGGGATTGCCGTGTCGGCCAGCATGTGCCGCACGCCGTCACCGGCGTGAATGTCCCAGTCCACGTAGAGAGGGCGCAGACCGGCAGCAGCGAATTCACGTGCCGCCCATGCCATGTCGTTGAACACGCAGAAACCGCTGCCGTGTGCCACCTGTGCGTGGTGTTTGGCGCCTTGCGGGTTGAACCCCACTTGGATGTCTCCCGCGAGCATGCCGCGCACGAGCATCTGGGTGCCAGCGAACATGACGGCGGCCGTGCGGCCCATGCCTGGGTCGGTGTAATCCCATTCGCTGCTCTGTCCGTCGTCGAGAACGCGACTCACGTAGTCGATGTTGTGCACGCTTTCGATGGC
>JAIOXH010000081.1 GCA_021741765.1 Aurantimicrobium sp.
CAATGCGCGCGTCACCACAGCGAGCTTCATGCCCCTGCCGTCGATTGTTTCGGGCACCGACCTTGTCGCCGTGGTGCCGTCGCGCTTGGCCGCGCGGTTTGGCCCGCTCACCAACACAATTGCGGTAGAGGCGCCGTTCGGGCACGTTGACATCATCGAGACCCTGTACTGGCATCCCACCCACAACACCGACAGCGCACACCAGTGGCTGCGTGACGTCTTTCGCCTCGAGACCGTTCGCTGAGCGTGCGCGACCGATAGTTGCTATCACCGGGGCAACCTTTCCAAGCCCGGGGTGAGGGCATAGCGTTACTCATGCACGGGAAACGCGAAGAAGGGCTCTCCATGTCGGTTAAGAATGTTCTTGTAGTGGGTGGCGGCATTTCGGGAACGGTTGCTGCGGTGGCGCTGGCCCAGAAGGGTGTGCGCGCGACGCTCGTCGAGATTTCTCCCGAATGGTACGGCGTGGGACACGGCATCACGGTTCAGGGCAACGCCCTTCGTGTGTTCAACGAGATCGGCGCCCTCGACAAGATGCTCGAGAACGGTCTGGGTTTCGACAACCTCACCCTCTTTCACGCCGACGGCAGCGTGATCAACGCCATGGACGCACCCAAGATGGGCGGGGCCGACCTGCCTTCAACCATGGGAGCCCTGCGCTCCGACCTGCAGACAGTTCTCGTGGACATGATTCACGATCTCGGCGTAGACGTGCGGCTCGGCACATCCATGGAGAAGTTTGAAAACAAGGGCGACTCAGTTGACGTCACGTTCAACGACGGCAGCGTGGAGAACTTCGACCTCGTTATTGCGGCAGACGGCATCAAGTCGAACACCCGCAAGATGCTGGGTAGCAAGCACGACAAGAAGGACACCGGCCTCGGCATTTGGCGCGTCGTCACCAAGCGCACACCCGACATGACCTGTTCGGCCGTGTGCTACTTCGGCGACGAGTACAAAGCGGGTTACACGCCCATCTCGGAAGATCTCTGCTACGCCTATGTTTTAACCAAGCCCGAGCGGCCCAATAACGGACTCTCGGATGCCCAAGAGATGAAGCGCCTCCTCTCGAGCTACCACGGTCACTTCGACTTCATTCGCGAGAACATTCGCGAAGACGACTACATGAACTTCCAGCCCATCGAGTGGCTGTTTATCGAGGATGAGCCGTGGCATCAGGGTCGCGTGATTGCCATCGGCGACGCCGTGCACGCCGTCCCGCCGCTCATCGCACAAGGTGCGGCACAGTGTTCGGAAGATGCCTACGTGCTCGTGGACTACATCACGCGCGACGGTGACATGGAACAGTTGCTCACCGAATTCACCAACCGTCGTAAAGAGCGCGTGAAGATTGTTGTCGACGCCTCGATGCAGCTCGTCGAGTGGGAGATTCACCCGGATACTCCGGGCGCCAACCCCGGAATGCTCATGGGCCAGGCAATGGGTGCGCTGACCGCACCCGCCTTCTAGGCCAGCCATGACGGCGCAGATGCCCGAGGGCAACGTTCCTCGTCGAGTTGTCACCGGCCACGACGAGAACGGTGTGTCGGTTGTTATCTCCGACGGCATCGTTCCCGTTCATCGTGTGATGCCGCAGGACGGCGTGGGATTTTATGAGATCTGGAACACCGAGGGTGCGCCTGCCTCCATCTCACGCGTCGAGCCCAACGAACCTACCGAACGCACCCTGCGCGTTCCGCCACCCGAAAAGGGCACGAAGATTCGCATCAACGAGTTCTTTCCCGGCTTCATCAACGAGCTGGGCAACCAGTCGCCCGTGCACCGCACCGAGTCAATCGATTACGGAATCGTGCTCGAGGGCGAGATCGTGCTGGTGCTCGACGACAGCGAGGTCACCCTCCATGCCGGCGACGTCGTGGTGCAGCGAGGCACCGACCACGCGTGGGCCAACCGCAGCGACACAGTGTGTCGCGTGGCGTTCATCCTCGTCGACGGAGAATTCGCGCCCGACCTGCTCGAGGTTCTGCCCGCCGACGTGCAGAACAAACTCATGCACAACGGCCCCCACGACTAGGACGCGAGCGAGAACATCGTGCATTTTGATCACATCGGACTCAACGTGGCCGACCTCGAGGCACAGTCCACGTGGTACGAACACGCGCTCGGACTCACCCGAACGCTCCCCTTCTCGGTTCCGCCCATCGACCTGACGGGTCTGTTTCTCATCGATGGCAACGGTTTTGCACTCGAACTCATTCATCGCCCCGGCAACGTTGCGGGCATGGATGCCGCCAACCCCGGTGAAGCTGCCCTCACGCGTGGGTTCGGCCACTTCTGTCTGCGCGTCGACGACGTGGATGCGATCTTCGAGCGGTTGATTACGGCCGGAGCGGAAGCAGCCATTTCACCGCAGGAATCGCCCGAGCCCGGCGTTCGCTTTGCCTGGGTGCGCGACCCCGAGGGCAACCTCATTGAATTCCATGACCGAAAGCACCCGGTGCGCTGATGACCACTCCCCTTGCTCTCCCTGGACTGGCCGGCAAGGTTGTCGTTGTCACGGGCGCGGCCCGCGGTCAGGGCTTGGCCGAGGCGCTCGTGCTTCTGGCATCGGGCGCCACCGTGATCGCCACCGATATTGCACCCGACGCACCCGCAGACCTCGCCTCGTCCGCGGACCTCCCCGGCTTAGCTCACTACCGTCAGCTCGATGTCACCGACGAAGCCGGCTGGACGGAGCTCGCTTCCTGGCTCGGTTCCGAATTCGGGCGCGTAGACGGACTCGTCAACAACGCGGGAATTCCTTTCCGTGGTCGCATCGGCGAGATTGCCCGCGACGACTGGGACCGCGTGTTCGCGATCAACGTGACCGGCGCCATGCTCGGCATTCAGGCCTTGTCGCCACTCATGAACGCCGGGGCATCCATCGTGAACATCGGGTCGTCGGCCGCACTCAACGCGCACCACACCGTGGCCTACACCTCCAGCAAATGGGCGCTGCGCGGGCTCACCCACGTGACGGCCACTGAGTTTGGGGCGCGCGGCATTCGCACCAACATCGTGCACCCCGGCTATATCGAAACCGAGATGATGGCGGCCGCACCGGCCATCATGACTGACGCTCAACTCGCCCTCACCCCCCTGGAGCGCACGGGTCAGCCAGAAGAGGTTGCCGCGGTGGTGGCCTTCCTGTTGAGCGACGCTTCCGCCTATGTGAACGGTGCCGAAATACCCGTCGACGGCGGATTCACCTCCTCCGCTGGCGTCAAATACATGTCCGACATCATCAAGAACTCCCAAAAAACGACGTAAGGAAAACCCATGTACATGTACTTTCCCACCAACTACGTGTGGAGCCTGGCCGTGGTGGCCACCCTCAACAACGGTGGTTTCATCGACGAGGTTGACCGCGCGTGCAAGCCCGTGCTCGAGGCGTCCCAGCACGGAGACGATGCCGGTACCGAAGAGCTCTACGCCGCCTGGGTCGCGGTCGCCGACCGCCTGATTGCCTCGGCCGAGGCCGACGAAAAGCGCGGACGCCTGATTGGCGCCGGAGACAAGTTCTACCGCTCGAGCCTCTACGTTTCTCAGGCTGAACGTCTGCAATCACCGGGCTGGGAGGGACGCAAGGCCGCGTATCAGAAGAGTATCGACCTGCTCATGAAGCATGTTGAGCTGAGCAAGGCGCCCATGACCAAGATTGACATCGCCTACGAAGACACGCACCTGCCGGCCTACTACTATCGCGCCGAGAGCGTGGACGGCAAGCCTGCTCCCGTGGTGATCCAGCTCAACGGTCTCGACTCCACGAAAGAGATGATGTACTACTCGGGCTTCCCGCAGATGCTGGCTCGTCGGGGCATCTCCACGATTATGGTCGACCATGGTGGCACCGGTGAGGCCCTGCGTCTTCGTAACATCAAGGCCCGCGTCGACACGGAGGCGTTCGTTTCGCCCGTCATCGACTGGATCGAAAAACAACCCGAACTCGACTCGGCCAAGGTGGGTGTTGTTGGTTGGTCGCTCGGCGGCTACTACGCACCGCGCGCGGCAGCGTTTGACTCGCGCATTGCTCTGGCCGTGGCCTGGGGTGCCAATCACAACTGGGCCGAGGTTCAGCAGGGGCGAATCAATCGCGAGGGCGAGAACCCGGTTCCTCACTACTGGGAGCACGTGTTCTGGGTCTGGGACGTCGACAACATCGACGACTTCATGGAGAAGACCAAAGACATGCACCTCAACGGCGTGGTCGAGAAGATCACCGTTCCCTTCCTCATCACGCACGGCGCCAACGATCGCCAGATCAACGTGAAGTACGCCCAGCAGAGTTACGATGCTGCGGTGAACAGCTCCAAGCGTGAGCTGCGCATTTTCGACGAGCCCGAGGGTGGCACCGAACACATCAGCATCGACCACATGCCGTACGTCGCCGGCTACATCGCCGACTGGGTTGCCGAGACCTTCGGCGAAATGAAGTAGAGGAGCACTCATGGCTGCCTACCCCGAAGAAAAATTCCGTCAGTACATTGCTCGCTTCAATGCCGAGGATCACACGGCGTTCGAGGACTACCTGCACCCCAACATGCACATGCTCAACGGAACGCTCGAGTACACGGGAATCGACGGCATGATTGGGCACTACAAGGAGCGCATCTGGCCCGACTTCATTGAGACGCTGACTGTTCCGCGTTTTGTCAGCAGCGACAAGTACATCGCGATTCACATGAACACCCACTTTGAGGCCAAGCATGACAAACAGGGCTCGCTGTTTGGTGACGTGAAGAAGGGCGAGACCTTCGACTTCAACGGCCTCATTATGTATACCCTCGAGGATGGGCTGTTCCGCGATATTCAGGTGGCCTACAACTCCTTCATTTACACCGACGCGACGGGCACGACGAAAGACTTAGGGATGCCGCACTAATGAGCAATCACGATCAGAAACAGCACGACTGCATTGTCGTCACGGGCGGGGCAAACGGCATTGGCGCCGGCATCGTCGAGCGGCTGCTCGAACAGGGCAAGCGCGTCATTGTGCTCGATCGCGTGGCGCCCACGAAAACCTCTGACCTGCTGACCTGGATTGAGGTTGACCTGGCGTCGCCCGAATCCACGCGTAAGGCGGCACAGCAGGCGCTCGCCACTGCCGGCGTCGTCTTCGGCTTGGTGCACTGCGCGGCTTACATGCCCTTCATTCCCTTCGCCGACATCACTGATGACGCGTGGGCGCTCACCATGAACGTCAATGTGACCGCGGCGTTCATCCTTGCTCAGGAGTTTGCCCCGGCCATGCGAGCGGCTAACCGCGGTCGACTCGTTTTCGTCACGTCGTCGTCGTACACCAGCCCGCCACCGGGTCTCACGCACTATGTGTCGAGCAAGGGCGCACTCACCGGTCTGATGCGCACGTTGTCACACGAACTCGGTGGCTCGCACATCACCGTCAACGCCGTCGCCCCGGGACTCACGGCCACCGACCGAGCCAAAGAACTCGTGCCACAGGAACTCTTCAATGTTGTCGCCTCGAACCAAGCCATTCCGCGCACGGGCCAAGTGGCCGACCACGTGGGAATCGTTGACTTCTTGCTCGGGCCAGAGTCGGGCTTCATCACCGGGCAGACGATTCTCGTCGACGGTGGCGAGAGCCATCTCTAAGGAGAACTATTTCATGCTGACGTCCCGAGCCACCGTGGCCATCGAACGCCCTGCTCGCTACGGAAAGCAATTAGCCGGCCATATTGCCCACAGGGCGCAAGTAGACGAGGTTGGCGACGGATGGGAACTACACATCGGTGACGGTCTAGGTCGCGTCATACCCCGCGATAACGCCCTCGAACTCGTGGCCGAGGCCGAGTCTCCCGAGATGCTCGAACGGATCAAGGATGTTCTAGGGCGACACCTACTCCAATTCACAACCAAGTTACCCGGCGTGACAATTACCTGGACCGATTCGTCGGTAGCCTCGTAGGGTGGCCACAAAGCGCAAATCTTCCGCCCCGCCCTCCGGGCTTCCGGGTGGGACTCTTTTTTGGCTGGGTTTCATCGGCATTCTGGGACCCATGGCAATCGACATCTACCTGCCCGCCCTGCCCGCCATGTCGAAGGACTTTGGTACCACCGCAGCGAGCGTTCAGTTGGGTCTTGCCACAACAACCATAGGAATGGCCCTGGGTACCGTCATTGTGGGTGCGCTCTCCGATCGCTTTGGTCGCCGCCCGCCGCTCCTCATTACCGGCGCGCTGATGGTCATCGGTGCGAGCCTGGCCGCGGCGTCGTTTCACATCGTCTGGTTTCTGGCCTGCTGCCTCATCATGGGCATCTCGGCCTCGGCGGTTCAGGTCTCGGGTCGTGGGGTCATCGCCGACCTCACGCGAGGCGTGGCGTCTACCCGCGCCTATTCCTTCCTGACCAGCATCATTATGGTCGGCCCTGTCTTCGCTCCCGTGGGTGGCGTGCTCATCCTGACGTTTGCCGGCTGGCGCGGAATTTTCGTTGCCCTCGCGGTCTTCGCCCTGATCGGCACTATTGGAATCTGGGCCTTCGTGCCCGAATCATTGGCCAAAGAAAAACGCCACGTCGACGGCTTTATCGCTTCCCTGCGCTCGATGGGTGCCACGTGGCGTAACAGCGTCTATCGATGGTTTTCGATTGTCAACTTTGCGTCATACGCGCTCATGTTCACCTATCTGGGTACCTGCTCCCTCACCATTCAGGTCGAGCTCGGTCAACCCCCGTGGGTGGCCGCGGCGGCGTTTGCGGCGAACGGTGCGGGCATCGCACTCGCGGGTGTGTTTTCCGCGTGGCTCGCCAAGCGCATCAGTAGCGTGGCAATCCTGTTTATGAGCGTTGCCGGTCAGGTCCTGGGAATCATTGTCTTGGCCGT
>JAIOXH010000082.1 GCA_021741765.1 Aurantimicrobium sp.
GGCGGTCGCCCTCGCGATACTGCTCAAGCTCATCCGGTGTCGTAATCCATGGTCCCAGCGTGTTGGCAAAGTCCTTGCCCTTGTTGGGGCCGAGGCCGACCTGCATCTCGCGACCCTGAATGTCGCGGGCAGACCAGTCGTTGAAGATGCAGTACCCGGCGATGTAGTCGCTAGCCTGCTCGGCTGTGATGTTGCGTGCCATCTTCTTGACGACGATGGCCGCCTCAAGCTCAAAATCCAAGCGCTGGGAAAGCGGAGGGATGGGCACGTCATCGGTGGCACCGTAGAGCGACCACGGGTTCATGAAGTAGAAACCGGGCGCGTCGAACCACGCCTCGGGAATGGTGCCATCGCCATCAAACGACTTCTTCATGCCCGCAACGTGCGCCTCGAACGTGAGGAAGTCTCGCATGGCGCGCGGCTCAACGGGCGGCAGAAACTGCACTTGGTCGATGGGCATGCGGTGGCCGCGGCCCGCACCCGACTCGAGGGCATTGCGCTCGGCGATCGGCAGGTTCAGAATCTCGAGCACGCTCAACGACGTGTCAACCTTCTGCACTTTGCCATTGAAAATCACGCCCGTGAGGGGCATGCCCTGGTGGAGATAGCGGCCGATTTTCACGGTTAGTAGTCCAGGGTCTCGTAGAAGTCGCGCTGACGCGTTTCGAGCAGGGGAATAGCAACTCCGAGTGCCCACTCCTTGAAGTGCTCGTACTCAGCGTGGGCTTTGAATGCCGCTTCACTCGTGTACACCTCGAAGATGCGGAACGTGCCGGGAACTTCGGGGTCTTGATAGGCCTGGTAGTAAATGTTGCCCTCTTCGGTGCGCGACGCGGGCGAGAGGTGCTTGAGCGCCTCGGCTACCTTGTCGACTTCGCCCTCTTTGGCAATCCAGGTTGCGCAGCAAACAAATGCCATGGTGTGGGTTTCCCTTCATTGAGCCCTCTGCGGGCGACTATTTCGAATGTAGACGGAGATGCGCGCAATTCGTTATCGCGTGTGTGGATACGTCTCATCAGGGCAGCGAAACGTCGTTGCCCGGCGTGAGGCTCTAGGACTCCGCGGGTCTAGGGCCGGAACTGCCCGACGTGTATTCGATCATCCAGCCCTCGATTGTGCCCGATGCCTCGAACTCGGCCACGTTCACTACTCTGCGCGCATCGTCGAGATTGTTGAGGAACGGGGTGGTGACGAGCGCATCAACCAAATCGACGCTGGCAGCGTCATCCACCAGGTCAGCGCCCAGCACGAGAATCGTGACGTCGGCGTGTTGACGCGCATCAACAACGACGTTGCGCCGATCGGTGTGAACGGCGCGAACGCCAGCCACCTTGTTGGTCACGATGGCCTCGGCAGCCCCCGTGCCGCCGACAATGATTCCGCGGGCATCCACGCCGGCATCCTCATCTTCGATAACGGCCTGAGCTGCGCGAATGGCATAGATCGTGTAGTCGTCGTTGTCGTCGAACTCTGGCGAGGCGTGCCACACGACGTCGTTGCCGTCGGCTTTCAGTCGAGATTCGAGTGCTCGGGCGCGCTCATATCCCTGATAGTTCGTGGCGATGTGAAAACGCACGATTAAACCTCCCAGTGGTTGCGGTTGACGGTCGACGAATCCTTGGCCAGGTAGCGAACGAATCGTCCGTCGGGATCGCGCTTGGCAATGATGTCTTGCAGTTTGGCAAAGTTGGCATCGGCCATGAATCTAAGCTGGCGATTGGTCATGTCGCTGTCGCCCAGATATTGACCCACGGTGACCGGCTGCGCGGCGACCATGGCGTCATTGAGCCACACTCGGTTGCGGGAATCGTTGGTCGAATCCTCGTAGGCCAGGTACGTCGCGATGTATGCCGGGGCCTGGAGGGAGAATGCCATGTCGGGTAGCTCGCGCATCAGTCCATTTCCGAACCAAATGGTAAACGCGTCGGGCTCGGGTGACGTGGTGAAGACCGGCGTCAGGGCGGCGATGATCTCATCGGTCTTGCCGTCGACCCACACGTTGTCGGCGAAGTAGCGCCAGTTCTCGGGGTTCATCTGAATCTGCCCCGCGCGCTGTTCGGCCATGGACGATTCCGTCACGACGTTCTCAAACGCTCGGTCCACGATGGGGCAGGTCTGCAACGGAGCCAGTGCCGCTCGGGCCGCTTCTTCCGACTCCGACAGTGCCAAACCGGTCACCACATAAACCCGCTTGCGCGGTTCGCCGTTGACAGACGGAGGACACAGGCTCACGCACACGATTTCAACCTCGGGCGACATCGTGGGTTCGACCTCGTACATCCACGCCATGACTTCGGCAAAGTCGGCGATGTCGTAGACCTGAACGCTATGAAAGAGGTGCGTGAATCGGGGTCGCGTCTTCAGGTGGAACTTTGTCACGATACCGGGGAATGAAGGGCCAGCACCACGTGCCGCCCAATAGAGGTCGGAGTTCTGCTCGGCGTCGGCGCGAACGAGGTCGCCATCTGCCGTCACCACATCAATGGCCACAACAGACTCGGCCGCCCAGCCCCAACCGCGCTGACACCAGCCCTGACCACCCTGCAGGAGAAAGCCGCCAATGCCGACGGTAGGGCAGTGGCCGCCGTTGAAGAAGCGCCCGCGCTCGGCCAAGAAAAGGTCGAGTTCGTTGCCGCCCTGAATCGCCGGACCACCCGAGACAATTCCGGCGACCTCGTCGAAGTCGGCCGAGTTGAGCTTGCCCAAGTCGATGAGGAGCGTGTCGTTCTGAACGCTCCAGACCGCCCACGAGTGTCCCCCGGAACGAACGGCTACCGCGAGATTGTTTTCCTTTGCGTAGCGAACTCCTGCCGCAACATCCTGATCATTATCGGCGACCAACACTGCGCTCGGCATGCGGTCGGCCGGGCGGCGTGCGTTGAAGACGCGCGAGAAGACGGCCTCGTCAAAACCCACATCTGTGGGCTCATAAAACTTCCCCGCAAAGGTGGTCATCCGAGAACCGACCCTCCGCCGTCAACAACCAGGTTGATCCCCGTGATCCACGACGCCTCATCTGACGCCAAAAACAGTGCCGCATTCACGATGTCCGACGGCTGCCCCACGCGACCCAGAGGGATGCGGGCAATGTTGTCCTTGAAAGGCTGGGGGCCGCCCTCGACGAGCCAGGCCGTGGAAGGTGTCACCGTGAAGCCGGGGCTCACGCACACCACGCGAATCTTGTGGGGGCCACCCTCGACGGCAAGTTGCTGCGTGAGGTTGATCACGCCAGCTTTGGCGGTGCCGTGTGCGTTTTGCGGCATGAACTCAACGCCACGCATTCCGGCAATCGAGCCCACGTTCACAATCACGCCCTGCGACTTCTTGAGGTGCGTCCACGCAGCCTTGCACGCGTAGAACACGAGGTTGAGCTCGTTGTTCATCACGAAGTCCCAGTCGTCAATCGACAGCTCGTCGACCGCTCCGAACTTAGGCGTCGACGCGTTGTTGTAGAGCACGTCGATGCGCCCGTGCACCGCGGCAGCCGCGTCAATCCACTTCTGAGATTCGGTCGCGTCGGCCAGATCTACCGGCGCGAAGTTGGTGATGATGCCGCCAGCGGAACGAACCAGATCAACCGTCTCGTTGGCGCCCTCGGCGAACAAATCACAACCAATAACCGTGGCACCCTCGGCCGAAAAGCGCAGGGCTGCCTCGCGGCCCATGCCGCCACCGATGCCGGTGATGAGCACGACCTTGCCGTCAAAGCGTGCCATGACGACTCCTTGGTCGAATTATGTCGGTCACTTCCGAGGCGAGCATGAGGTGCACACGAAGGTGCCAGCTAGACGGGAGGGGCGACGAAGAGCCCGAGGTCGACGTCGTTGAACGATTCGCGTGCAATGAGTTCGGTGAACTCGTTGGCGGTGCCCCACTGGTCTTGCGTGGTGACCTGGGTGACGTCGAGCACACTGGGGTGCCAGGCATCCTCGTCTTCAATCACGGCAAGCTCGGTGGTGTACTCCACCGTGTTCCGGGCGGGCGAGAGGAAGTAGGCGAACGTGTTGTCGCCGGCGTTGTGACGGCCGGGGCCCCAAACCATGCGCGTACCCGATCGCAGAATCTTGCCGCAACCGCGCATCCACTCTTCGACGCCGCGCATTTCGAACGACATGTGGTGCAACGAGGCGTGCGGTCCCTGAGCAATCGCCAGCGAGTGGTGTGCGGGGTTGCAGCGCAAGAAATTCATAATGGGACCCATCTGGGGGTGAGCCAGGGTGTCACTCACGGCGAAGTCGAGGTGCTCGATGTACCACTCTGAGGTGGTAGCAAGATTCTGAGTGTTGAACACCACGTGCGACAACTTGACCGGGATGGGCTCACGCTCGTTGATCTTGCGACTCTCGCGAAGTTCGACGTCTGCCGATACCTCGACCGTGCGTCCGTCCACATCGAAGAAGCGCATGCCGTAACCTCCACCGAACTGCGTGAGTTCCTGAGGAGGGTGAACGAACGTGACGCCCTTGGCGGTGAGCTTCTCGAAGAGGCCATCGACATCGGCGCGCGAGTGGGCACCAAACGAAATCAGGTCGATGCGCTTGTCTGCTTTGCGCAGGCGCACACTGAACGGCTCGGGCGAACCTTCGGCAGCCAGATAGACGGTGTCACCGTCGCGGTGGGCGACGCTCAGCCCCCAGTGCTTGCTGAGAAAGTCGAGTTCGGTCTCGAGGTCGGCAACGGCGAGCGCGAGATAGCGAAGGTGGGAAAGCTGGCGAATAGTCATCAGTAATCTCCTTGACAAGCACCACGGCGGGTGCGCTGTTTATCCACTTGTGAGACTAGGCGCTCGCTCGCGTCGGCGGTATATCGGGCTGCGAATAGTAACTATCGACTACCCGGTTTGCCGTGAGCGTGCCGGCTCTGCAGTCGTCGGCTTGACCCGTCCCATGATGAGCGCGGCCAGAACCAGAAGTGTGGCCACGCTTCCGACTTCGGCGAGCGAGATGAGCGCGTTGCTGTTGACAATCCCGGCCACCGTTACTGCCACCGCCGCGGCCAAGAACTGGACGCTCCCCATGAGCGCGAGCGCCGTGCCGCTGGCAAAGCGCACGTTTTCCATGGCCATGGCCGTTGCCGGGCCAAAGATAAAGCCCATCGAAGAAGCAAGAACAAACAGGATGGGCAGGATTGTCCAGGGCGAGACGCTGCCCGTCAAGATGACGGCCCAGAGGGTGGCAAAGGCGGCCAGTTGGGCGATGAGTCCGATGCGGATGAGGCGACGCGGTCTCACCTTGCGCGCCAATCGCGTGGTGATCAGGCCGGCGAGCACGAGACCGACCCCGTTTACGCCAAAGCTGGCCGCATACGCGGCGGGTGGGAGCCCAAGGTTGTCTTCAACGATGAACGACGATGTTGAGATGTAGGTGAACAGCATGCCAAAACCGAACCAGATGAGAATGGCGAAGGCGAGGTATTGGCGATCGCGCAACACCTTGCCAGCGGTGCGAAACATCTGGGCTACGCCGCCTGTGTGTCGCTTGTCACGAGCCAGCGATTCCGGCACGACGAGGGCAACGAATACCGATGAAACCACGGCAAAGATGGCGAGACCAAAGAAAATAAAACGCCAACCGCCCAAGGCCAGCAGTGCCGCCCCACCAATGGGTCCGAGGATTGGTCCAATACTTACGACCATGCCCAAAATGGTGAAGGGCCTCACTGCCGCTTCGCCGTGGGTGAGGTCGGCCACAACGGCGCGTCCGCCCACGACGCCCGCAGAAGCGCTGAAGCCCATGAACAAGCACAGCGCAATCAGGATGTCAGCGTTGGCAGCAAAACCGGCGATTGCACTCGCCACGGCCATGAGTAGACCGCCGCTCACAATGACGGTCTTTCGTCCGATGCGGTCTGACAGCGACCCCAGAAAGAACTGACCGACGGCCATTCCAATCGTGAACATTGAGAGTGTGAGTCCGATGTAACTCGGCGCGACCTGGAGGTCCTCGGCCATGGCCGGGAATGCCGGCAGGTAGGCATCTGTTCCAAACGGCCCGAGGGTGCCGATGAACCCGAGGGCAGCCAGCATCACTCCCGTGAGGGCGAGGGCGGGCTTGGTTGTCACCTGCCCATCGTGGCACACGCCATCGGGGCCGAGCGCGCGTGGCTAGGCTAAAAGGCGTCGGTCATGCGTTGGAGGGAGGTTCTATGTCACTCACGGGCAAAGACCTCAACCTCTTGATTGCGTTGCGTGCGCTGCTCGAAGAAGAGCATGTGACGCGCGCGGGCGACCGCATAGGTATGGGCCAGTCGTCGATGAGCGCCGCCCTGTCTCGGCTACGCATTCAGTTCTCTGACGAGCTGCTGGTTCGTGTGGGTCGAGACTACGAGCTCACTCCCTTGGCTCGACAGCTGCTCCCCCAGGTTCAACTCACCATTCCCCTCATTGAGCAGGCCCTCGGTAGTGGCGGCCCGTTCGACCCCGCAACGAGCACCCGGGTTTTCTCGCTGCTGATGACCGACTTCGCGGCTCTAGAGCTCGCTCCGCACTTTGAACAGGCCCTGGCGCGTGCCCCGCAGATCAGCATCGAGGTGCTCCCACTTCCGTCTCAACCCACCGACAGCCAGCGCGACATGCTCAAACACGACTTCGTGGCAACAGTGCCCG
This sequence comes from Aurantimicrobium sp., assembly GCA_021741765.1. GTDB lineage: Bacteria > Actinomycetota > Actinomycetes > Actinomycetales > Microbacteriaceae > UBA963. The sequence continues at coordinate 6,605 of JAIOXH010000082.1, forward strand.
GCATCGGCATTGACGGCGAACACATGGAACTTTTCGTCGACCATTACGTGTGCCTCGTTGCTCCCGGCAATTCAGCGCTCGTCGACGGCAACCTGAGCTGGGAGGATTTTCAGTCGCTGCCCCAAGCAATCTGCGACTTCGGTCAAGCACACGTGATCCCCGCCGAGCGAAACATGCGCGAACTGGGGTTCAGCCGCAATGCGCACGTCTCCACAGCGAGCTT